>JBEKFH010000269.1:0-6699 GCA_050013415.1 Streptosporangiaceae bacterium
AAGATCCGGGAGCTGCGGATCGCCATCAAGGTCGAGCACGAGCTGACCAAGGACCAGCTACTCGCCGCGTATCTCAACGCCGCCTATTTCAACAACCACGCGATCGGCGTGGAGCTGGCCGCGGAACGCTACTTCAGCACCACGGCCAGCCGCCTGACGCTGACGCAGGCCGCGCTGCTGGCCGGCATGGTGGAGAACCCCGCGCAGTACAACCCGCTCGCCTTCCCCAGGAACGCCCGCAACCGCCGCAACGTCGTGCTGACGAGGATGGCGCAGCTGCACTACATCACGCCGGCCAGGGCGCAAGCCGCCGAGCGGGCATCGCTGGGGCTGCATCCGTCGACCCTCGCGCTGCAGAGCGGCTGCACCAGCCGGTCGGCCAGGGACGCGGCGTTCTTCTGCGACTACGCGCTGTCGGTGATGAAGAACGACCCCGCGTACCACGAGGCGTGGAACGAGCTGAACAAGACCGGCGGCCTGAAGATCTACACCACGCTGAACGAGCAGGACCAGCGCGCCGCGCAGCACGCGGTGGACTACATGGTCCCGCCGCCGCCCTCGCAGTACAACCCGGCCGGCAATGCCGCCGCGGAGGTGCTGATCCAGCCGGGCACCGGCAAGGTGCGGGCAATCGCCGTCGACCGCCCGTACGGCAACGACCGGGCCGCCGGGCAGGACAACGTCGACTATGCCGTGGACAGCAAGTACGACGGCGGCGTGGGCGTGCAGACTGGCTCCTCGTCGAAGATCTTCACCCTGCTCACCGCGCTCAAGCAGGGTTACCCGTTCGGGTTCAGCCTGAAGATCGTCTCGCCGAGCAGCATCGCCGGCTACACCAACTGCCATGGCCAGGGTGCTGGCATTTACACCTTGTCGAACGCCGAGGGGCCCGGCAAGGGAACGTTTACGCTCTACAACGGGACGACGGAGTCGATTAACGTCTTCTACGCGCACCTGGAGCAGCGGGTCGGCCTGTGCAACGTGATCAAGACCGCGGCGAGCCTGGGCGACCACCGCGCCGACGGCAAGTCCCTCTTCCAGGGCGTCGGCAAGCCCGGCAAGCCCGGCTACCAGTACCCGGCCGACGACATCCCCTCGTTTACCCTCGGCTCAATCAACGTGTCGCCGATGACCATGGCCGCTGCCTACGCCACCGTGGCCGCGCGCGGGATGTACTGCAGCCCGATCGCCATCGGCAAGATCGTGACCATGTCCGGCGGCCTGCTGCCGGTGAAATCGGCCGGCTGCCACCGGGTCATCTCCACCGCGGTCGCCGACGCCGCGACGCACATCCTGCAGGGCGTGATGGTCTCGCCGGGCACCGCCGCCGGTGACGAGGTAACCCGCGGTGGCGTGGTCATCCCGCAGGCAGGAAAGACCGGGACCGCGGACGACTTCGAGTACGCGGCGTTCGCCGGCTTCACCCCCCGGCTAACTGGCTACGTCTCGATGTTCAACCCCAAGGGCCCGATCAGCCATCCCATGGACGGCTACCCCGGCTCGTGCTACCGGGCCGGCTGCGTCGGGCAGGTGTTCGGCGCCAACGCCGGGCAGATCTGGCAGCTAACGTTCGAGCACGCCGACCTGGGCAGCCCCGTCGCCAACTTCGTCGCCGTTCCCGCCGACAGCATCTACTACTCCAAGGGCGACGGCGTGTCGTCGCCGACGCCCCCCAAGCACACCAAGACGCCGGCCCCTGGCCCCACCACCGGCCCCGGCCATGGTGGTGGCGGCGGAGGCGGCGGCGGAGGCGGCCTCTAGGCGGATGGGTCTCAGCCGCCAGAATCGCTCCGATCCAGCAGGCTGCTAGCCGGCCAGCGCACGGCGTACCTCGGCTGCGACCCTGCCGCCGTCGGCGCGGCCCGCCACCAGCGGCGTGACGACCTTCATCACCTGGCCCATGGCGGCCATTCCGCTGGCTCCCGTCTCGGCAATCGCCTGCCCGACGATCGCCGCGAGTTCCTCGTCCGGCAGCTGGGCGGGCAGGTAAGCGCTCAGCACCTCGCCCTCGGCCCGCTCCGCCGCGGCCTGATCGAGCCGCCCCGCTGCCTCGAACGCGTCAGCGGCCTCCCGGCGCCGCTTGGCCTCCCTGGCCAGGACCCGGAGCACCTCGTCGTCGCTGAGGTCGCGGGCGGACTTGCCCGCCACTTCCTCGTTGGCCACCGAGGTCAGCGCCATGCGCAGGGTCCGGAGGCGCGTCGCGTCGCGGGCTTTCATCGCCGCCGTGAGATCGTCGCGCAGCCGTGCTTTCAGTCCGGTCATGGCCCAATCCTGCCGCGCGCAGCGACATCGTGCGGTCGCGGCCGGGTCAGTCCGCGGCGCGTGGCACCATAAATGGATGCGAGCACGAGGCGTTATCGGGACGGCGGCGGCGGCCGGGGGCGCGGCGCTTGGCTATGCCACCATCATCGAGCGGAACTGGTTCGCCCTGCGCCGGTCCGACGTCCCCGTGCTCCCAGAAGGCTCGCGGCCGCTCCGGCTGCTGCACATCTCCGACGCCCACCTGACCCCCGGCCGGCACCGGCTGATGTCGTGGATCAGGTCGCTGGACGCCCTCGATCCCGACCTTGTCGTGAACACCGGCGACTCGATCGCCCATCAGGAATCCGTTCAGCCTTTTCTTGAGGCACTCGGACCGCTGCTGGAGCGGCCTGGCGTCTTCGTCTACGGATCCAACGACCTGTACTCGCCCATCCCGCGGAATCCGGCCAGGTACCTGTGGCGGACCAGTGCGCTTGAGCACCGCCGCAAGGCTGTTGACCTGCCATGGGAGGCGCTTGGCGAGGGGATGACCGCCGCGGGCTGGCTGGACGCGAACAACTGGCGGGGCCGGATCAAGGCGGCGGACGCCGACATCGAGGTGGCCGGAGTGGACGATTCGCATGTCGCCCGCGACCGCTACGACGAGATCGCCGGGCCAGCGGACCCGTCGGCCGACCTGCGGCTGGGCGTGATGCACTCGCCGGAGCCTGCGGTGCTGGACCGGTTCGTCGCCGACGGGTTCGACCTGCTGCTGGCCGGGCACACGCACGGCGGGCAGGTCCGCCTGCCGTGGTTCGGCGCGCTGGTGACCAACTGCGGGATTGACCGGTCCCGCGCGCGCGGGCTGCATCGCTATCCCCCGTTGGCGGCCGGCAGTGCCGCGGCCGACGGTGGCGCCGCTGGCGGTGCCGCGGCCGACGGCGCCGCTGGCGGTGCGGCCGACAAGCGTCCGTGGCTCAATGTCTCGGCGGGCCTTGGGACCTCGCCGTGGGCGCCGGCCAGGTTCAGCTGCCGGCCGGAAGCCACGCTTCTCACGCTGGTTCCGCGCATCAGCTAGACTGCTCGGGCGGTCAGCGGGGTGTGGCGCAGCTTGGCAGCGCGCTTCGTTCGGGACGAAGAGGCCGCCGGTTCAAATCCGGCCACCCCGACCCAGGTCAGAGGCCACTTGCGAGAATCGCAGGCGGCCTTTGAACGTTACTGAGTAACTAAGTGAGTAACTAAGCATCCGGCTTTTCCTCCGGGAAGATGCGGTCCATCGCGCCAGCTCCCTCAAGGAGCACCGGACGTAGCTGCTTGCGGTAGATGGTCTCTGTCGTCGTCGTTCCGCTGTGGCCGACCAGGCGGGAGATGTGCTCTACGGGAACGCCAGCATCCGACATCAGCGAGACGAAACTGTGCCTCAGCTCCCTGGGCGTCCACTGGCCTGGATCGAGTCCGGCAGACTTCACCACCTTGCGGAAGCTGCGCCGCATATGCGAAGCGTCCGCCCGGGTGCCAACTCCGGACGGAAACACCAGCTCGTTGCTCTGCCACCGGCGGCCAGCGGCCTGCTTTGCGTGTTGCTGACGGACACGATGGACCAGCAGCGCGTCCACGCATCTCTGAGGGAGCGCCAGCGTCCGCCGTGACTTCCTGGTCTTGGTGTCGCCCCCGGCTCGAACAGACCGCCACACCATGATCGATGGCGGACTGGCTGGATTGCCATCGGCCGCTGGCTTGCCATCCAGGTCCACATGAGACCAGGTGAGCGCCCTTAGCTCCTCAGTCCGCGCGCCGATGAGCAAGGACAGCACAATGTAGGCGTGCATCGCGTCGCCTTCAGCGGCGGCCAGCAGTGCTTCCGCCTGGCTGAGCGTCAGCGACTTGGACGGGCGGCCCTGCTGGCCCTCGGGCACCTCGCAGAGCATGACAACGTTCCGCTTCACCTTGTCCCGCGCCTGTGCCCGCGTCACAGCACGCTTCAGAACGGACCTTGTCTCCCGGAGAGTCCGGGTACTCAGGCTCTTTGCCTTATCGGCAAGCCATCGATCGACGTCGTCTGCCGAAAGATCGCGCAGCCTCCGTGCGCCAAGAGCCGGTATCACGTGCGTATTAGCCAGGATCGTGCATTTCTCGACGGTTGCCTCGGCGCGACCGCTGAGTCCGAACTCGAGCCACTCACGCACCGCATCAGCGACAGTGTAGTTTTGCGGGGCAATGGGGTACCCGTCATCATGGTCGCGGATAAGCTCCTTGAGCGCCCTTTGCGCAGCAGTCTTGGTCTTACCACTGGCCCTCCGGACAATCCTCTTTCCGCTCGGCGAGTAGCCGACTGTGACCGAGGCGACCCAGCGCTGACGTGCCTTGTCCCAAGAGAGGCCGCCGTAGCACTACAAGCAGCGTACAGGCCGCACAGCCCGCGATCTAGGCAAAGCTAACGCCCGCGCAGAACCGCTTGCCAGCAGCCCTCCCGGCAGCGCGTTGCCGAATTAATCCATATTTAGATCAAGGCGGCGCCGCTGCGCGCCGCCGCGGCGCTTCCCGCCACCGGGCTCTGCCGCTGCGCGACCGCCCGGCGCGGGGCGCCTGGTGGCTCAAGGAGCGACGTTGACCATCGTTGCGACAGCAGGCCACTCGATACCGCAATGCGGCCGACTTCCTCGCCACTTGATTTTCCCAGCCGCGGCCACCGCGTCAAGGGCGCGCCCCGCACGTCGCTACCGCGATCGGCATTCGCCGACCCTGGACCCGGCATCCGCTCAACAGGGGCGGGCAGCTATGAGGAAGACGGGGGCATAGGAGAAAGGCCGTCGATGCGGGTTAGCGCCTTGCCAGCTGGTGTCACTGGCCGGTGCCTCCATCGGTCCGCTGATGACCGAGTTTCTGGTCAGGCCAGCCGGACGGCGATCCGGCGCAGCGCTGCAGCCACGCTGCCTGGTGCCTCGTGCCAGACCTGGTGCCCGGCACCGGGTACGACGGTCAGATGCGCGTCCGGGAACACCGCGGCCGTGGACTGAGCCGCATCGAGCGGGAACGGGCTGCGTTGCCCTGCGACGACCTCCACTGGCCCGGTAAATCCGCTCAGCAGGCCCGGCAGGTCCCCACGTTCAACGGCCTCAGCGATCGACGCGGACGTCTGCTCGAACGCCTCGGGGTTTACCTGCACGTTGGCTGGGACTGGTGGTGCGTCAGCCGGGACCGCGAACATGCCAGGCCAGTCCAATCGGAAATACTCCAGCGCGACCGCAGTCTCCTGCTCTTTACTCGTGGGGGTAAGCGCGTCCAGCTCGGCGATCCTGGCCAGCGCCTCGGGCGTCGCCCTGGCAGTGAATTCAGCCCCAGCAGCAGCCATACCGCCGTCGCCCACCGCACCGAGAGGCTCGGCGAGCACCAGCGCGGCTACCCGGCCAGGTGCCCGTGCGGTCAGCTGCATAGCCAGGTAACCGCCCCAGCTGTGGCCGAGCACCGTGGCGGCGGCGACACCGTGCTGATCAAGCACGGCCACCGCATCGGCCACGTGCCGTTCGATGGTAAATGGTCCTTCGGTGACCGACGGCGCGACGCCACGCTGGGTATAGCGCAATGCGTTCCAGCCCGTCAGCTCAGCGGCAAACATGTCGCTGTAGTCATTCACCGCTGGTCCGCCGTGCAAGACAAGCAAGGGCCGACCCGACCCAGACCGCACCCCGATCAGCTCGCCGCCAGGCACGCTGACGGCCAGAGTTCCCTCGGTAACGAGCCTCTCATTCACGCGCCGAAGCGTAGGGCATGAAATGCCGGACCGCACCGCATATTTCTCGCCTGGAACACCGGGCAGGCTCAAGCGCGAGCACCACGGGCCCCGTCCTCGACATCACCATGCTTCCGTGATCCCCGCTCCGATGACTGGCTACCCGGCACCGCCAGAAGGCGGAGTGCCCGTTGCGTGCCCGATTGGACGGTGATCAGCGGTAAATCGCGGTCGCCCACGGACACGCCATATATGCACGCATCTGCGGTGGGCCAGGTCAGGCTGACAGGCCCACGATCTTTGCAAGCAAGGGGTCGGGGAATCCCGGCCCCGCCGTACCCGGGTGAGGCCGAGTAACTAACTGAGTAACGATCCCACCGGCCGCGAAGGCACGCCGGTGGACGTTGACGGACGGCCATGCCAAGGTCAGGCGCCCGAGGCGGCGGGGTGGCGAGGCGCGGACCTGGCTTCGGGACGAAGAGGCCGCCGGTTCAAATCCGGCCACCCCGACCACAGTTTTTACCAGTCAACGCGCATTCTGTTCCCCTCCGCGAGCCGGGTAGCTCGCTAGTGTCCGATTCTGGGAGCGGAATGGGAGCCGATCTTGCCCGGCGGCTCCCGCTGAGCCGCCAGGAGCGCGTCCAGCACCGGCACGATCGACCGCGCCGAAAGCCGCGCCCGCTCAAGGAGTGAGGCCTCCCAGCGTTCTTGCAGCGCGCCTTTGAGGT
>JBEKFH010000270.1:0-6674 GCA_050013415.1 Streptosporangiaceae bacterium
GGTCTTGGGCATGATCGAATCGAAGCCCGAGGGGTGGATGTTGCTGGTCACCGCGACGGAGCGGCGTTCGTAGGCGGCGTCGGTGATGCGGTAGAACGCTTCGGCGGCGTCCTGCCCGGCCGGGAGCATGCCGATGTCATCGACCACGATGAGGTCGCTGCGGCAGATCCTGGTGACGGTGCGGGCGACGGACCCGTCGGCTTTGGCTTTCCCGATCGCGGTGGTGAGGGTCTCCAGGGTGAACCAGGCGACGCGGAGGTCTTTGTCGATCGCGGCGTGGGCCAGTGCTTCGACGAGATGGGACTTGCCTGTCCCGGACGTTATCCGGGGTTCGACTAGTTGAGTCGCATGTTTTCGCAGGTCGTGTTGTTGTTGCGATCGATGCGACGAGGTCATGTTGTTGCGGGTTGGGGGGACCAGCCGTGCCGGGTGAGTTCGCGGCGGAGCTGAAGGTTCTCGCCGTGGGCTTGTTCGAGGGCTGCCCGTAGTTCCTGGACTTCCTGGCGGTGCTGTTTCTTGATCTGGCTGATCTGGCTGGTCAGGGCTTGCACGAGGGTGTCAGCGGGGTCTGCCGTGCTGGACCGGGCGGGAGCGGGGCGGGCCTGGGCGCGCAGACGCTCGATCCGGCCGCGCAGTTCGGGGTGGCTGTAAAGGAAGGCGTGGGAGACTCCGGCTTCACGCTGGACGGCCTGGAAGGTTATCGGCTGGCCGCGTTTGACCAGGGAGCGGATGGCCTGCTCGGCGGCCTTGGTCTTTGCTTCGGATTTAGCTTTGGCGGCGGCGGCCAGCACAGCGACGCGGCTGGCTCTTGTGCCGGTCACGGCCCGGTCCTGCGGTGGCGGGTCAGGTCCAGGGCCAGCGGAACCGGGCCGGCCTGGGCGGCGCCGCATCCGGCGCCCTGCACGGCCCGGCCGGGGGCGGACTGCATGGTTGCCAGCAGGCGTGCGAGGGCCTGATGCTCGGCGCGGCGCTGCGCGAGCCATACGTTGTCGTCGGGCATCGGGCGCCCGTGACGTTCCTGGAACGCAGTGGTGGTCCGGGTGATTAGCTGCGTAGTCTCGACAAGCTGCCGTTCCAGCGTCTGCTGGTGGGTCTGGTCGGTGACGAAGACCGAGCAGGTCAGGCAGGCGTTGCCCTTGTCGCAGGTCTGCAGCGGCGGCAGCAGGCACCAGCCGTGCGGGAGGAGCCGGTCGGCGCGGTCGAACAGGTGAAGGATGTCGTGGTCCTCGCGGGAGATCGTGACCTGGGTGCCATCGGCCCGGAGCTTGGCGGTGGCCAGGAACGCCTGCTCGGCGTGTTCCTCGCGGTGCGCGATGTAATGCATGGTCATCGTCGGGCTGGCGTGCCCGGCATAGCGCTGCAGCACGTGGACCGGCAGGCCGAGTTCGGCGAGGCGGGTCAGCCTGGTGTGACGGAACCGGTGGGTGTGGCTGAGCCGGACCGGCCGTCCCCTGCTGTCGGTGATCTGGGCGATGTCGCTGAACTCGCGCAGCATCCAGTTGTAGGTGCCGGATGTGTAGGGCTTGTCACCGCGGCTGTTCCCGGTGCGCCGCAGGAACAGGTACCGCGGCGTGATGCCCGGGAGTTTAGCGCGGACCCAGTCCTGCTGCTCTTCGATGACGGCGATGACCTCACCGTCGACCAGGATGCTGTCCGGGGCGATGTCGATCTTGCTCTGGGCGTAGCTGAACCGGGCGATCTGCTGACCGTCCGCAGCGGCTGGGCCGGGCACTGGCGCGAGGCAGTCGAAGTCGCAGGTGCGGATCTCGCTGGCGCGGCGGCCGGTCATGATCTGCAGCAAGATCATCCGCATTGCCTGCGGGTCATCGAGCCCGCCGGCGAGGACCTGGGTGCGGTCACCGCGGGTGATGGGCATCTGCTGGCCGCGGGGCAGCCCGAGCAGCGGCAGCGCGGCGGGGATCTGCGCGAGGGCGTGATCGTCGACGTAGTAGCGGTCGGTCAGGGCGGGCCGGTGCGGGATCCGGGTCACCTGCCGGAACCAGCTGTCGGCGTGCGCCTGGGTGAGCTGGTCCCACGGCGACGGCCCGAGGATGGCGCGGGACTCGGCCGGGTTGGCCGCGACGAACGCGAACAACTCGGCGACGGCCCTGAGGTCGTCGTTGATCAGCCTGGGATGGACCACCTCGGCGCGCTGCCGGCTGCCGCCGGACCGGGTAGCCGGGTCGGCGTCCCACCGGCGGAACGCCGCCGCCTGCCGGGCGGCTGCCGCCGGGTCGCCGAGGACGTCACGGGCGTCGGTGAAGGCAGCCGTCAGCCAGCGGTCGAAGCGCAGCAGGCAGGGCAGTCGTTCCTGGCTGACTGTCGACCACCGCAGGGCGCCGGATTCCAGCATCGCGCCCAGATGCCATTTGACCGCCTCACCTAGCCAGGGACGGGTGATCTGGCCCGGTGAGCATCCGTAGTGGGCCTGCGGCTCTCGCCGGGTCAGCGGGATCCTCGGGTCGCACCGGGGATGCCAGTCATCCAGCGACCACCACGGGCCGTCAGTGCAGCGGGCGAGCAGGGCCAGGCGGGCGAACCGGAAGACGACGCGCAGCCGGGCGCGGCTGCCCTGCGGGGTCAGCCGGCGCCAGCGGGTGGCATAGAACCAGTTCTGCAGCGCCGCGGCAGTGTCCCAGTCCATGGCGAGCATCGAGGCGGGGAAAGGATGGTTCTCCCGGATGGCCCGGTGCAGGATATTGGCCAGCTGGTTCATCGCCAGGACCGAGCATCTGGTGCCGTCGGCGGCTTGCCAGTGCGCCATCCAGGCCAGCTCGGCGGGGAACGGGTCAGGCAGCCCGGTCAGGTCGATCCGGCGGTCCCCGTTCTCGGTGACCAAATCCCAGCCCTCGATGCCGGGGCCGATGACCGGGCCGCGCCACTCGGGCGGGAGCTGCCGCCACAGCCCCTGAACCGGATCGAGCCCGTCCGCCGGATGAAGAAGACCGCGACGCTCACCGCTCACCGCTCACCTGCCAGGCGGCCGCGTAGGCCTGCCAGTTCACGGCGGCCCGCAGCGCTTCGTCTTCCCGGACCCAGCCGTAGAGGTCCAGCGTGGTCTGGACGTGGGCGTGGCCCAGCCGCCGCGACACGACCCAGTCCGGGGTGCCGGCCAGCAGCAGCGCCGAGGCATGAGAGTGCCTGAACCAGTGGGGCGTCCATCCCGGCGGGCCGATGCTCTTGCTCCGCAGCGCCGTGACCTTGTCGCGGACGGTTCCCTCGCCCAGCGCCGCCAGCAACGGCGGACGTTCCAGGTTCACCAGCAGCGGCCAGTCCGCGGTGATCGCGAAGCCCAGCCCGGCCGCCCGGCAGGCCAGGTGGGTCAGGTAGTCGCCGAACAGCCGCTCCAGATCACCGCCGACATAAACCCGGCGGGGCCGCATCATCTTCACTCGCGCGCCATTGGGATTGCCCGTCCGCGGCACGATCTCGACATAGCCGGTGTCCCCGCGCCCCATGACAAAATCGCTGATCCGCAGGCCAAGTGCCTCACCGAGCCGCATCCCGGACTCGGCCAGAAGAGAAAACAGCAGCCGGTCACGCAGATTGCCCGCCCACTCGCCCGCAGCCTCGTCGAAGACGGCGCACCCGTCCAAGATGGCCTGGATCTCGCGGGGCAGCAGCAGCGGCGGCCGGTCACGCCGGCCACCACGGCGGACCCGCACCAGCGGTGCCGCGCCCGGCGCGGACCGGGCATCCAGATGCGCCAGCAAGCCCCGGGCAGGCCTGCGGCGCGGCGCCCCGCGCATCAGCCGCCCCGCGACCGGGACCGAATACACGGCATCCTGCCAGCGGTAGAAGGAGATCAACGCCGCGAGCCGCGCCTCCAGGGTTTCTGCCGACGGCGGCTCACCCGGACTGGCCAGCGCATGCTCGACGGTGCGCCCGTTCCGCAGCCACGACAAGAACGCCGTCACCGCCGGGACGCCGATCTCCTGCCACCTGTCCGCGTCCCCGCGCTGCTCCAGGAACGTCCACCACTGCGCCAGCGAGGTCGCATAGCCGCGCACCGTATTCGGTGACCACAAATGCCGGTGCGCCTCCAGCCACTCCTCGACCGGGCACACCGTCTGGTAGGACGCATTCACCACCGTCCACGTGCGGACACCCCCAGACGGCCTCACCACCAGCACATAAGCCACCGTCATCGTTCCTTCTCATCGCTGAACTCCCGCAGATAACCGGGAACCAACGATGACGGAACGTGAACACCGCGATCGTTAAAGACATAGATGAGGGCGCGTCAGGCCCCGTGGATAACGGACGGGCCGGCGATCACGAGATTCTCGGCTCGTCCGATCCATTCCAGGGTGGCCAGGGCATCCTGGGTGGCGGCGGGGATGGAGGATTCCCCGGCCCGCCAGGAGGAGAAGGTCTTGCCGGAGGGGAACCCGGCGGTCTTGCGGCGCATCCGGCGGGTGGCGGCGTCCCGGCCGGCGACTTCCTCGGCGAGCAGGACGCGGAGCACCTCGGCGGCCTCCCACCGCTGGGCGCGGGCGGTGGCGAGCACGCCGGGTGCGGCTTTGCGCAGGTAGGGCAGGCGCATCCGGCGCACCAGCGCGTCGAGGTCGGCCGGGAGCGGCGGCGCCACCGGGCCGGTCACCGGGACTGCCCTGGGTTGCTCGGGAAGTCGAGGTAGTCGATCGCGAGGTTGGCGTCGTACTCAGCGTGGCCGACGGCGGTTCCGTCGCGGGCCGCCTGGGCCAGCACAGCTGCCCCCAGGGGGCCGCCGTGCTGCCTGATCCACGCGAGCACGTCCGAGCAGGCGCACAGCGCCTGGCGGATGAACGCGGCTTCCCCGCCGGTCAGGAACACGCCGTCACCGGACTGGCGCGGCGTCATCGTCCCGCCTCCTGCTCGCCGAGGCGGGCCCAGCCGGCGGTGCCGGGCTGGACCGAGTGGGCCTCATCGGCGATCACGACCTCGCCGATCTCCCGCTCGGCGGCCAGGTGGTCGATGATCGAGGCCAGGTCGCCGTCGGCGAACCGGCCGGCGATCGCGGCCAGCCCCAGAGCAGCATCCACCGTGTCCGCGCCGACGACGGCGGCGAGCTCGGCAGCGCGGGCCATCTTGGACCGGATCCGGGCCGCGCCGGACGCGGCGGCCTCAGCCAGCCACCGCTGCGCGCCGTCACCGATCGCCAGGAACGCCGCCTCAGCCTGGGTCCGCGGCCGCGGCCTGGGCTGGCGCGGCCCGTTCCCGCCAGGATGGTGCGGGTAATGCTCGTCGCAGATGGACGGGCTGCCCGGCACCGACAGACGGTGCCGGGCGATCTCGGCCGCGCCCCGCCCGGTCCGGGCGGTGATCACCAGTTCCTCCCCGGCGGCCCGGCACCACACCCTGGTCCCGGCGTGGCCGGGCGGGGTGGAGTAGCGGACCGACCCGAACCGGACGGTCTGGTCGTCGCCGACCAGCCGCTCCTCGCCGAGCGCCAGCGCGTAAGGCTCGGCCGGCAGCGGGTGCAGCATCTCCCGCTCGGCGGCCAGCCGGTCCGCCGGGACCGCGGCGGTCTCCCGGTGCACCCGCCCGTTGACCCGGCCGCAGAACTCCCGGCAGGCCTCCTCCAGCTCCGTGAAGCTGCCGTAGGCCGGCAGCAGGTTCGCGTCCGACGGCACCAGATCGGCCTTGGCGATCTTCACCGTGGCCTCGACGCCGCCCTTGGACTCGGGATCGAACGGCACGCACGTCTCCACCTTGCAGCCGTAATGCCGCCCGAGCGCGACCATCTCCGGGTGCCGCACCGGGATCCCCGCGACGTGGTCCATGGTGACGGTCCGCGCGTTGTCGGTCAGCAGGTACGTCGGCGCGCCGCCCACGGCGCGCAGCGCCTGGTCGATGCACCAGGTCAGCGTCCCGAGCTGCTGGTCCCAGACCGGGATCACCACCCGGAACCGGGACCACGCCAGCCACGCCGCGAACAGCTGGGTCTTCCGCCCGCCGATCCGCGGCCCGTCACCCCAGTCCCACTGCAGCCACATCCCCGGCTCGGGCACCCAGGGCCGGTAGCGCCGGCGCCGGCCCGCGAGCCAGGCCTGCTTCACCTCCGCGACCGCCCGCCGGGTCGACCGCTCCGACCCCCGGTAACCCATCGCGGCGATCTTCCGGTGCGCGACATCGGCCCGGATCTTCCCCTTGGACCGGTCCACCAGCTCCTCGACCTTCGGCATGAACACGTCAATCAGCCGCGGCCTGCACGTCCTCGCCAGCGGATCCCCGCCAGCCTCCCGGACCGCCACGTAA
This sequence comes from Streptosporangiaceae bacterium, assembly GCA_050013415.1. Lineage (GTDB taxonomy): Bacteria > Actinomycetota > Actinomycetes > Streptosporangiales > Streptosporangiaceae > Palsa-506. Next base: position 6,241 of record JBEKFH010000270.1, read on the forward strand.
CGGGCGACCGTCTTCGCGTCGCACCCGGTCAGCTGCGCCGCCGACCAGGCCGTCCCCGTGAGGTCAAACGCCTCGAAAATCTCCATGATCTCCCTGCCAGACTTGGTCATGGGTCCCTCCGGACACCGATGGGTAAGGCGAATCACCTCAAACCCATCCACACCGGAGGGACCACCAGCATCACGACACGCCGGACACCGGCAGAGAACACATGGCCAGCAACCTGGACCCTCGATGGCCGCAGGACTGGAGAAACGATGGCCGCGAACCTGGAGCTAACTGACCGCACACCCGTATTTTTTCGTGGCCGCTAGCACCCGTCACGATCCCCGGCTGGACAGCGAACGTCAGGTCATCCACCGCCGTTTTCGCACCATAGCGCTGCGTAAGTTCGCGGGCCTCAATCACGATTCCTGTCCTTTCGCTCAGTACCC
>JBEKFH010000271.1:0-6672 GCA_050013415.1 Streptosporangiaceae bacterium
GCGCTGCTGGCCGGGCACTCGTGCGACGTGCTGATGAACGCGACCGACCCCCGGTTCGTGATGCCGCTCTACCGGGCCGCGCTGCGGGCCGGGACGGGCTACCTGGACATGGCGATGTCGCTGTCGCGGCCGGACCCGGATAAGCCCTACAGCGAGACCGGCGTCAAGCTCGGCGACGAGCAGTTCGAGCTGGCCGGCCAGTGGGAGGAGCGCGGCCAGCTCGCGCTGGTCGGCATCGGCGTCGAGCCCGGCCTTTCCGATATCTTCGCCAGGCACGCGGCGGACACCCTGTTCAGCGAGATCGACGAGGCCGGCGTCAGGGACGGCGCGAACCTGGTGGTGGCCGGCTATGACTTCGCCCCGACCTTCTCGATCTGGACGACGATCGAGGAGTGCCTCAATCCCCCGGTCATCTGGGAGCGCGACCGCGGCTGGTTCACCACCGAGCCGTTCAGCGAGCCGGAGGTGTTCGACTTCCCGGCCGGCATCGGCCCGGTGGAATGCGTGAACGTCGAGCACGAGGAAGTGCTGCTGATCCCGCGCTGGGTCACGGCCAAGCGAGTCACCTTCAAGTACGGGCTCGGCGCCGAGTTCATCGGCGTGCTGCGGACGCTGCACAAGCTCGGCCTCGACCGGGTCGAGCCGGTCCGGGCCGGCGGGGTGAGCGTGTCGCCGCGCGACGTGGTCGCCGCGTGCCTGCCGGACCCGGCCACGCTCGGGGACAGGATGAGCGGCCTGACCTGCGCCGGCCTGTGGGTGACCGGCACCGGCACCGACGGCGCGCCGCGCGAGGTCTACCTGCACCACGTGGTGGACAACGCCTGGTCGATGGCCGAGTACGGCTCCCAGGCGGTGGTCTGGCAGACGGCGGTCAACCCGGTCGTCGCGCTGGAGCTGATCGACTCGGGCGCTTGGTCGGGCACCGGGGTACTCGGGCCCGAGGCGCTCCCGGCGCAGCCGTTCCTTGACCTGCTCACCGATTACGGTTCACCGTGGGAGTGCCAGGAGCGCACGCCCGCGGGCGCGTGACCCCAGGCCCGCCCCCGGCGGCAGGAAACCCCTGACAATTCTGAACGGAGTTCTCGTGGTGGAAGATTTGCGCAACTTCATCGGCGGGCAGTGGACCGATCTGTCCTATGACAAGAAGGCCGATCTGATCGACCCGAGCACCGGGGAGGTGTTCGCTACCGCGCCGGTCTCCAGCGAGGCGGAGGTCACCGCCGCGTTCGCGGCGGCCTCGGACGCGTTCGACGGCTGGCGCGACGCCACCCCCGCCGAGCGAAGCCTGGCGCTGCTTCGGATCGCGGACACCATCGAGGCCAACGCCGAGCAGCTGGTCGCGATCGAGTCGCAGAACACCGGCAAGCCGGTAGCGCTCACCCTGAGCGAGGAAATTCCGCCGATGGTGGACCAGATCCGGTTCTTCGCCGGGGCGGCGCGGATGCTGGAGGGCCGCTCGGCCGGGGAGTACATGTCCGGGTTCACCTCGTTCATCCGGCGCGAGCCGGTCGGCGTCTGCGCGGCGGTTACCCCGTGGAACTACCCGCTGATGATGGCGGTCTGGAAGTGGGCGCCCGCGCTGGCGGCCGGCAACACGATGGTGCTCAAGCCGTCGGACACCACCCCGGCCAGCACGCTGATGATGGCCGAGCTGATGAGCGAGCACCTGCCGCCGGGCGTCTTCAACGTCATCTGCGGCGACCGGGACACCGGTCGCCTGCTGGTCTCGCACCCGGTGCCGCGGATGGTGTCGATCACCGGCAGCGTGCGGGCCGGCAAGGAGGTCGCCGCGGCGGCGGCCGCCGGGCTGAAGCGGGTCCACCTGGAGCTCGGCGGCAAGGCCCCGGTCATCGTGTTCGACGACGCCGACCCGGTGAAGGCGGCCGAGGCGATCGCGATCGCCGGGTACTTCAACGCCGGCCAGGACTGCACGGCCGCCACCCGGGTGCTGGCCGGCCCGCGCGTGCATGATGAGTTCGTCGAGGCGCTGGCCGAGCAGGCGAAGGCGCAGACCGTCGGCGGGCCCGACGTGCTCGACGCCGACTTCGGCCCGCTGAACAACGCCGGCCAGCTGGACCGGGTCGCTGGCTTCATCGGCCGGCTGCCGGATCACGCGCGGCTGGTCACCGGCGGCCGGCAGGCAGGCTCGCGGGGCTTCTTCTTCGAGGCCAGCGTGGTCGACGGGCTGCGCCAGGGCGACGAGATCGTGCGGGACGAGGTGTTCGGGCCGGTCATCACCGTGCAGCAGTTCGGTGACGAGGACGAGGCGCTGCGCTGGGCCAACGACACCGAATACGGGCTCGCCTCGTCGGTGTGGACGTCCGACCATGGCCGGGCGATGCGGATGGCCAGGCGGCTCGACTTCGGCTGCGTGTGGATCAACACGCACATTCCGATCGTCGCCGAGATGCCGCACGGCGGCTTCAAGCAGTCCGGCTACGGCAAGGACCTGTCAATGTACGGATTCGAGGATTACACCCGCGTCAAGCACGTGATGTCCGCCCTGGACTGATCCGCCCCGCACGCCAGGTGACGTGCGGCAGTAAGCGCAGGGGAGCGTTAAGTCACGTAAGATTCCCGGGTTGCTGAAATTCCTATTAAAGCGGTTGCTCTTATCTACTAATAGCCCTTCCGGTTCCATGTGAACGGCAGATGTTGCGCCGTTAAAGAACTGGGCATTTATCCTCTCGGGGGATACCAGGCACGCCATGATGGTGCCTGCCTGAAACGCTGCCGGTGACGACGCGGAATCCGGATACGGCCGGCGGCCGGGCGGGCATGTGCCGTGCCCGCTCCGGCCCGTCCGGCCGGTGATGACAGCAACCCAGCCCGAGGAGACTGGCTTGTCGACGCTTGAGGAGGATCGCGACACCGCGCCGCACGGGCTGCCGGCGGTGCGGCGCCCGCCGGCCGCGCGCGCGTGGCCGGCCGGGATGTGGCGGGCGGGGAAACGGGCGACCCGGCGCTGGGCGGGCGGCCTGATCGAGATGGCCGGGCGGCACCGGCTGTTCACGGCCGCCCTCGGGCTCGCGGTGGTGCCCCGGGTGATCGTGATGGCCGGCTTCGCGCCGGCCGCCCTGTTCAAGCTGGATACCTATGACTACCTGTGGGACGCCACCCACCTGATACCGAACCCGGTCAACCCGAGCGGATACGCCGTCTTCCTCTGGCTGCTCTGGCCATTCCACTCACTCGTCCTGGTGGCCGGACTGCAGCACCTGATGGGCCTTGGCATCGCGGTGATGATGTACGCGGTGCTGCGCCGCCGCGGCGTCGCCAGCTGGCTGTCGGTGCTGGCCACGACGCCGGTGCTGTTCGATCCTGCGCAGTTCCTGCTCGAGCAGCTGATCATGGCGGACCTGCTGGCCATGTTCCTCATGGTCGCGGCGCTCGCCGTGCTGCTGATGCGCGAGTCGCCGACGATCTGGCGGTCAATGACCGCGGCGCTGCTGATGGGCGCCTCTGCCGTGGTCCGCCCCACCACGCTGCCGCTCATTCTGCTGATCGTGATCTACCTGCTCGTCCAGCGATCCGGCTGGCGGGCGGCCGGCGCGGCGCTCGCTGCCGGACTGCTGCCGGTCGCCGGCTACGTCGCGTGGTTCGCCGCGGCCACCGGCTCCGTCGGGCTGACCAACAGCGACGGGCTGTTCCTCTGGTCACGCACCATGTCGTTCGCGAACTGCGCCACCATCAAGCCCCCGCCGGACCTGCTTGCACTATGCCCTGGCAGGCAGCGGGTGGGGATGCTGGACCCGCACGTGCCTTCCGTCCGCCTCCAGCCGAAGCGATACCTCTGGAGTCACGATGCCTGGCTCTGGCAGCCGCCGGCGAAGGGGATCGTGCCGGACACGGCGGGGTTCACCGCGGCCAACAATGCCCGCGCGATGGACTTCGCGATCCGCGCGATCGAGGCACAGCCGCTGGCTTATGCCCGGGTGGTCGGCACCGAAGTCTTCCAGGCATTCACCACCTCGGACCAGTTCCACTTCCCCGGGACCCAGCCCGTGGCGGTCGACCTCACGCCGGCCAACCGGAGTTACATGCTGGCCGCGGTGCGCGGATACCTGGGCAGCACGGCAGGCATCGGGCCCTATCTCGGCGTGCGCTTCGGCTCGCGCCTGGTCGAGCCCTGGGCGGGCCTGGTCTCGCGGTACCAGGACCACATCCACCTGCCGGGACCGGTGTTCGGCCTGCTGATCCTGCTCGGCCTCGGCGGCATCCTCTACCGGCGCACCCGGACGGCCGCCGGCGTCCTCCTGTGGGTCTCGTCCGCGGTGGTCATCATCTCGCCGGTGGCCGAGCATGAGTACACCTACCGGTACATCATCCCCGCGGTGCCGCTCGCCTGCCTGGCGGCGGCACTCACCGCGCGAAGCCGCGGCAGGGACGCCGCGGCCGACGCTGGCCAGGGCGACCCGGCGGGCCGGCCGGCCGTGGCAGGCGCTTCCGGCGCGACCGTAGGATGATGAGCGTGCTCGACGACGCCGAGATCGGCCGCATCCTGGTCATCACCGCGCATCCCGACGACGTGGACTTCGGCGCGGCCGGCACGGTGGCGCGCTGGACGGACGCCGGGATCGACGTCGTCTACTGCATAGCCACCAGCGGCGAGGCCGGCGGCAGCGACCCCGGCATCTCCCGCGCTGACATGGCCACGCTGCGGCGCGCCGAGCAGACGGCCGCCGCCAAGCAGGTCGGCGTGCACGACCTGCGGTTCCTCGGGTATCCCGATGGCCGGGTGGAGGCGACGCTGGCGCTGCGCGAGGACCTGGCCAGGGTGATCAGGCAGGTACGCCCGGACCGGGTGGTTCTCCCGTCGGCGGAGCGTAATTACGCGCGCATCGGCGCCAGCCATCCCGACCACCGCGCCGTCGGCGCCGCCGCCCTGGACGCCGTCTACCCGGACGCGCGCAACCCGTTCGCCTTCCCCGCGCTGCTGGCCGACGAAGGACTCGAGCCCTGGACGGTGCGGGAGGTGTGGGTCGCCGGCAGCCCCGCGCCGGACCATTACGTGGACGTGACGCAGACATTCCCGCGCAAGGTCGCGGCGCTCCGGGCGCACGTGAGCCAGACCGGCCACATGGACGGCCTGGAGGACTTCCTGCGCGGCTGGCTGAGCCGCGCGGCCGAGCGCGGCGGCCTGCCCGACGGCAGCCTCGCGGAGGCGTTCGGAGTCCTCGACACGGCCTGAGAGTCCAGTGAGCCGGGTCAGCCCTCCGCTGAGCCGGGTCAGCCCTCCGCGATGACCGGCCCCTGACCTGCGGCTTTGTCGTCTGTTTAGCCGCAGTTCAGCCAGAAATCAGCTATCTGTCCCCGGACGCTCCTTGTTGCCTGATCAGGGTCAGGCGAGGCTGAGCCGCGTCGGCCATCAGGCTGGCCGGTGCGGTCATGCACCGTGCTTCGGCTCTATCTCGTCTGCAGGAGGAACCGGAAAAATGCGCATTCTCAGCAAGCTCGTCGCTGGCGCCGCCGTCCTGGCGACCGTCACGATGATCTCGGCGGGACCGGCTCTGGCCGACCCCCCGAAGGGAGTCGTGCCCAAGGACACCGACATCGTCGGCGTCGGATCCAACACCACCGAATACGTGCTGGACCAGCTAGGCGTCGATTACAACGCCACGGTCAGTTCCTCCTCGCCGCATCTGTACAGCTTTGACGCGACCAACCCCTACAACGGCGACATCGGCGACAACATCATCACCAAGGTGAACTGCAAGCCGACTCCGCGGCCGGACGGCTCCTCGGCTGGCATCACCGCCCTGGACACCAACCTCAAGGCCAGCGGCGACTACTGCATCGACTTCGCGCGCTCCTCGCGACCGCGCGGATCCTCCGACCCGCCGAAGGGCAAGGGCGGCATCGAGTTCGTGGAGTTCGCCACCGACGCGGTCTCCTACGCGAGCGCCAAGACCACCAACGCCCCGAAGAACCTGACCACCGCTGACCTGACCGCGATCTACAGCTGCACCGACACCAAGTGGAACCAGGTCGGCGGCACCAGCTCGGCGACGATCGCGCCCTACCTGCCCCAGCCCGGCTCGGGCACGCTCTCCTTCTTCCTGGCCGCGATCGGCGTGACCACTCCCGGCCCGTGCGTGACCCAGCCGTCCACGCTGGAGGAGAACGAGGGCGTCGATCCGGTCTTCACCAGCTCGGACGCGGCCAACATCATCATTCCGTTCTCGATCGGCAAGTGGATCGCGCAGGCCTACCACTCGGCGAAGTGCCTGAACAGCAAGTGCGTCCCGGACAAGGACGTGATCTGCAACGCGGGCACCGGCGGCACGAACGAGTTCGGCTGTGACCTCAACGGCGTCCTCGGCGTGGACTCGATCAACGGCACCGCGCCGACCACCGGATCGGGCAAGAGCACGGCGATCAACCCGTCCTTCACGGCGGACTTCCAGCGAGGCCTCTACAACGTGGTGAGGTACGACACAGCTACCCCTGACCACATGGCCCCCAACCTGGAGCCGATCTTCGCCTCGAGGTCCTCGGCGGTCAAGGGCTACCTCTGCTCCGACCCCGGTAACGTCATCCAGGACTACGGATACCGGACCACCCCGCTCTGCGGGCTGACCTCCTAGCCGGAGGTTAGGCAACCCAACCTCCGCACCGGAGGCTAAACAACCCAACAGTGCGTGGTGCCCCGGGGAGTTTCTCCCCGGGGCA
>JBEKFH010000272.1:0-6649 GCA_050013415.1 Streptosporangiaceae bacterium
TCCCGCCACCTCGATGACGCCGGAGACGTCCCAGCCGGGGATGTACGGCGGGCTGCCGAACCGGTTCCCCGCGGCCCCGGACCGGACGCTCCAGTCGACCGGGTTGACGCCGGCGGCGGTCACCCGGATCAGCACCTCCCCTGGCTGCGGCACCGGATCTCGCGTCTCGACCAGCGCCAGGACCTCTGGCGGGCCGAAATGATCGACCCGAATCGCGCGCATCGCTCGCCACCTTCCCGGTGATGCCTGCGGCTGGAGAGAACAACAGGTGCAGGGCGAATACCCCGAACTGGTGCAGATAGCCCGGAATCGCCGAAGCAGATCCCGCTGCCGCAGAATGGAGGCATGACCGTACCCGTGCTGAAGGCCCATACGCTCGTCACCGACGACGGCGTCCCGATCGACGCGGCGCACCTGCCCGGTGACCCGGGCCTGGCGATCGTGATCGCGCATGGCTTCACGCTGAACTGGCAGCGCACGTCGGTCTGGCGGATAGCGCGCCGGCTGAGCAGGTACGGGGGAGTGGTGATCTTCGACTTCCGCGGCCACGGGCGCTCCGGCGGGCTGTCGACGCTGGGGGACAGGGAGATCAGGGACGTGGACGTGGCGGTGGCGTACGCCCGCGAGCTCGGGTACCAGCGGATCGCCCTGGTCGGGTTCTCGATGGGCGCGTCGATCGCGCTGCGCTACGCGGGCCTGGTCGGCGGGATCGACGCGGTGGTCTCCGTCAGCGGTCCCGGCCGCTGGTATTACCGGGGCACCAAGCCGATGCGCCGGGTGCACTGGGCGGTGGAGCGCCGGCTGGGCCGGATGCTGACCAGGAAGATGCTGAACACCAGGATCAGCTCGGGCCGCTGGGACCCGGTACCGGTGCCGCCGGCCGACGCCGCGGCAAAGATCGCCCCGGTGCCGCTGCTGATCGTGCACGGCGACCAGGACGGCTACTTCCCCGTCGAGCACGCGAGGCAGCTGTACGAGGCCGCGAACGAGCCGAAGGAGCTGTGGATCGTGCCCGGTTTCGGGCACGCCGAGTCGGCGGCCGCGGCGGACGGCGCGCTACTTGACCGCATCGGCCGCTGGGTCCGCGAGGCGGTCGCCGCGCAGCGCAGCCCGACCGCCATCAGCTGACTGCGTCGTTCGCCGAAAGGGCGGCCAGGACGTTGTTGCCGTCGCCGAGCCAGGTCTTCACGGTCCAGGCCGAGTCATCACAGTTAATTACGCTGCCGTCGGCGCCAGTGCCCTCACCCGGTGAGAGCCCGAGCGCTTGGTCGACAGGACCCGCTCGGGCAGCAGCCGCAGATGGGCGGCGCTGGCCCCACATGCCCGTTCGCATCGCTAGCGTGGCGCTATGTCAGGTGCTCAGACCCGTCACGTGCTCAGACCCCGTCAGGTGGCTGAGCCGAACTCGACGGCGATGTCGACCGCGGCGTCTGGGAGATGAGAATGCAGGTCGCCCGGCTGCACGGGGTCGCTGACGTGCGGATCTCCGACGAGCCGATGCCGGGGGCAGGGCCGGGGATGAGCCTGGTCAAGGTGACCGCGGTCGGCATCTGCGGCTCGGACCTGCACTGGTGGTCGGAGGCCGGGATCGGGGATGCGGTCCTGACCCGTCCGCTGGTACCCGGGCACGAGGCTGCCGGGATCCTCGCCAGCGGGCCGAGGCGCGGCGAGCGGGTGGCCATCGACCCGGCGATAACCTGCGGTACCTGCCGGGCCTGCCGGAGCGGTTACCGGAACCTGTGCACGCGCATCCTGTTCGCCGGGCACGGCTCGCAGGACGGCGCGATGCGCGAGTACCTCGCCTGGCCGTCGGACCTGCTGCACCCGCTGCCGGACGCGCTCACCGACGCTGACGGCGCGGTGCTCGAGCCGCTGGGGGTGGCCATCCACGCCGCCGGCCTGGGTCACCTGCAGCTCGGCGGGTCGGCCGTGGTCGCCGGGTGCGGGCCGATCGGGCTGCTGCTCATTCAGGTACTGCGGGCCGCCGGCGCGGCCTGGGTGACCGCCTTCGACCCGCTGCCGCACCGGCGGGAGGCGGCCGTCCGCCTCGGTGCCGACCTGGTCGCCGACCCGGCCCGGGCCGGGATCGCCGCTGACCTGCGCGAGCTTACTGGCGACGGCGTCGACGTGGCTTTCGAGATGGCCGGCACCGACGGCGGCGTTCAGCTTGCCATGATGGCTGCCCGGCCCGGCGGACGGGTCGTTCTTGGCGGCATACCCGGCGATGACCAGACCCGGTTCCAGGCATCGGTCGCCCGGCGGAAGGGGCTGACCATCGCGATGGTCCGCCGCATGAACGAGACCTACCCGCGCGCCATCGGCCTCGCCGCGGCCGGCCAGGTTGACCTCCGCTCCGTGGTGACCCACCGGTTCCCGCTGGCGAAGGCGCCCGGTGCGTTCGGCGCGGCCGCGGCGCGGAGCGGCCTCAAGGTCATCGTCGAACCCGATCGCTGACTGCCAGCCCAGCCTGACGGGACCAGGGTCATGCCGACCGGCGCGGCTTCCGGGTGACCGTGAAGATGCCGGGCGGCGGGGCGGGAGAGGGTTCCGCCCGCGCGTCAGTGACCGGCTTCGATCCGGCGGCGAACCGGTCAAGGTCGGCGCCATGGACCAGCCGGCCGGGGAACGGGTCGCCCGCCGTGCGGCGGGTCAGCCCGGCGAGGGGAAGCTCGCGGCGGGCGGCGGCTATCACCAGGTTCCCGAACCGGCGGCCGCGCAGCACGGCCGGGTCGGCGATCAGGCAGGCGTGCGGGAAGACCGATCGCACCGTCGCCACCCGGGCGCGCGCGTGCGCGAGCGGCGGCCCGTCGCCGACGTTGACCGCGTAGATACCCGGCGGGGCCAGCGCCCTGGCCACCGCGAGGGTGAATTCCGCCGATGTCAGGTGCGCCGCGGTCCGGCCCCCGCTGAACAGGTCCGCGATCACCATGTCAAAGGACCCGGCCGGGACCTCCTCCAGGACGGCCCGGGCGTCGGCGACCCGGACGCGCACCCGGCCCGCCCGGCTCGCGCCCGCCCGGCGCCCGCGCTGATCCAGCGGCAGCCGCCGGCGGACGAGGTCGGCCACCTCGGCGTCCGACTCTGCCGCCAGCTGGCTGGACCCGGGCCGGGTGGCCGCCACGTACCGCGCCAGGGTCAGGCCACCGCCGCCCAGGTGCAGGACCCGCAGCGGCTCCCCGGCCGGCCCGGCCAGGTCAGCCAGGTGCCCGATCCGCCGCACGTACTCGAACTCCAGGTACAGCGGATCGTCAAGGTCAACATGGGACTGCGGCACGCCGCCGGCCAGCAGCGTCCACGCCCTGGGCCGGCCAGTGACACCAGCAAGCTCCACGGCCTGGGGGCCGGTGCCCTCCGGGACGGACAGCCCGTCATCATCCCGCCGGTGTGCCATGGCGACCATTGTGCAGCGGCATCAGGCCGCCCGCGCCCCTGGCGTCCGCGCCTGCGGCCCTGTCTCGCGCGCGCCTGCGGCCCTGTCTCGCGCGCACCCCGGCCGGCTCACCCATAGGCTCGCAGCGCTCACCGTGGACGAGGCGGTGTCGCGAGCCTGCGCGCCGCGGGCGTCCTGGCCCGCGTCACCCGCAGCACGTCGGCGGTGTTCGACCAGGTGAGCAACGGTGACACGATCGTTGTGACCAATCGTGGTCGGGTGGTGGGGATTATCACTCCGCCGCAGGCGTACTCGCCGCAACTGGCTGAGCTGATCGCGCTGGGCACGGTGCTGCCGCCCGCCGTTCCCGGTGGTACGGCCGCCCTCTTGTCCATGCCGGTCCTGCCAGGGACGGCCAGAGACTCCTCAGCTGATCTGGATGCGGTCCGCGAGGATCGCGCGTGATCTACATCGACACCTCGGCGGTGCTCAAGCTTGTTCATCCCGAGCCCCAGAGCGATGCGCTGCGGGCCTGGATGGCCGACAACCCTGGCGACCTGGTCAGCTCAGCGCTTGTGCGCACGGAGGCGCGCCGCGTTCTGCTGCGCAATGACCCGGCAGCGCTGCTGAACCTGCCGGCCGTCTTGTCGGTAATCGCCCAGATCCCAGTGAGCGAAGCCGTCCTGGACAGCGCCGCGGCGCTTCCTGGCCCGCTGCTGCGCACCCTGGATGCCATTCACCTCGCCAGCGCCGAGGCGGTCGCGGGCGTGGCCTTTGTCGTCGCCTACGACGGGCGGCTGATTGAGGCCGCTGCTCAGCGGGGCCTGTCCGTGGCCAGCCCGGCCTGACGGGCCGGCGTTACCGTGGTGGCGTGAGCTACGGCGACATCGACGTGGTGGCCGACTGCGGCGCCGATCCGACCTGGCACGCCTACTCTGACAACGCCTTTGCTGCAGCGGTCCGCAGCGCGCGGCCTGGCCAGACGATAGGCATCCCGCCGGGCTTGTACAAGACCAGGGGCCCGATCATCGCCCCGCCCTATGTCGGCTGGGAAGGCAGCCCGGCGACACCGCTGGTGGGGAGCTGGGCCGAATACGGCAGCGTCATCAAACCCGGTCCGGACTGGGCCCAGGGCGACTGCCCGCTCAACGCCGTGATCGCCATGCTCGACCAGGCCACCGGCGGCTACCCGACCCGGTCTGAGGAGCAGCACTTCCGCAACCTGCTGCTCAGCGGGTCCGCGCTGCCCGCCGGGCAGGCGGTTCATGGGATCGCCTCACTCGACCGCGTGTCCCGCGTCCAGCTGCGAGACGTCCATATCGGCCGGATGACCGGCGACGGCATCCACCAGGAATACCCGGGCGACCAGCCCGGCGGCTGGACCGGATTCCACGTGTTCTCCCGGTACAACGCCGGACATGGCTACCTGCTGCGCTCCGCTGACAGCAACTGGACCAAATGCCTCTCCACCAACAGCGGGCACGACGGCTGGCATCTCGACACCACTGGTAACACCGAGTACCTCGGCTGCCGGTCGGAGTGGTCCGGGCGATCCGGATACAGCTTCACCTGCCGGAATAACCGGACCGCCTCCGGCGGAGTCGCCTTCACCGGCTGCCGGACCGACCGGTCCGCGGGTAACGGCTTCCTCGCGGCGCCCGGGCTCGCGATCCCGCTGTCCCTGACCGGCTGCACCTTCAAGCGGGACGGCGCGGGCAACGGCGCAGGCGATGCCGGGATCCGGATCCGCGATTTCCCCGGGCCCGTCACCATCACCGGGTGCCAGGTATTCCCCGGGCTCAACGACGACGGCACCGGCACGGTCACCCCGCAGCAGGCTGTCCGCGTGACCGGCGGCAGCCGGGCCGTCTTCGCCGGATGCTACCTGCAGGGCCGCGAGCGCGCCTGGCAGGCAGACGACTCCAGCAGCACGATCTACGACTGCACGACCACGTGGGCGAAAGGATCGACCAGCGCCCCCGTCATCGTCCCCGGCCCTGGTCCTGGCCCAGGCTGACGCGCAAGAGTTCCCAGTGCCGGGTCGTTCTGGTCAGGGGATCAGCACGACCTTTCCCAAGGTGTGCCGCTGCTCCACCTCCGCGTAAGCCTGCTGGACATGGTCGAGCGGGTAGCTGGCGGCGATCGGTATCTCGATCAGCCCGTCGGCCACCAGGCCGGTCATCTCGGCCAGCACCCCGGTGGTCGAGGCGGTTCCGCTTCCCTCGGCCTTGGTGCCGTACTCACGTGCCGCGTCGAACGCGATGATGGTCTCGATCCGGTCCCGCGGCACGCCCAGTTCGACGGCCAGCCGGACGTACTCCGGGCCGAACAGGTCGATGAAGGCATCTATGCCGTCGGGCGCAGCGGCCCTGAGCCGGTCGGCCAGGCCGTCGCCGTAAGCCACCGGCGTCACGCCGTGAGTGGTCAGCCACTCGTGGTGGGCCTGCGACGCGATCCCGATGACGCTGGCGCCCTTCACCTTCAGCAGTTGCACCACCACGGTGCCGACGCCGCCCGCGGCGGCGGAGACGACCACCGTGTCACCAGGTCCGGCGGCCACGGCGCGGACCGCCGCGTATGCCGTCGCTGCGACCACGTACAGCGCGCCGGCCACCGGCCAGGGGACGCTGGCGGGCTTGGGAATGAGCTGGCTGACGGGAACCGCGGTGTACTCGGCGTGGCTGGAGCGCGTCCAAGACCAGCCCAGCACCTCGTCGCCGACCGAGAACTCGGTCACGCCGTCGCCGACGGCGGTGACCACGCCGGCCAGGTCGCTGCCCTCGCCCGACGGGAAGGTCGTGGGGAACGCAGCGTCGAGGTAGCCCTCGCGGATCGACGCCTCACCGGGATTGAGGGCGGCCGCCTTGACCTGGACGACGACCTCGCCTGCCGCTGGGGACGGCACCTCAACGTTCGCGATGTACAGGACGTCTCTCCCGCCGTACTTATCGAACCGCACCGCTTTCATGAATGGTCTCCGCTTTCGCCGGCGAATGAGGGCTCTCCCGCTAGCCCAGCAGCCCGCGGCGGCCAGCTATTCCGGAAGCCTGTCACTGTAGCGGCAGGCCGGTCGGGGCCAGGGCCGGGGCCTGGATGGGCGTGCCGGTGGTATGAGGCGAGAGCAGCAAGAGGAACGCGGCCGTTCCGGCGACTGCGGATACCAGCGGGAGCTCGCCCGGGGGCCGAGACAGGAGCCCCGCCGGGCGGGGGATGCCGGGCGGGGCCAGGTTCGGGGAGCGGGTGGCTGCGGGGGGCGAGGCCGTGGCCCCGCCGGGCGGG
>JBEKFH010000273.1:0-6627 GCA_050013415.1 Streptosporangiaceae bacterium
GGCGGGGTGACCGGCCTGATCCCGCTGACCGGCATCACCACGCCGTTCATGTCCCAGGGCGGATCCTCGCTGGTCGCGAGCTGGGCGATGATCGCGCTGCTGATGCGGATCAGCGACACCGCCCGGCGGCCGGCGCCGCAGGCCATCCAGGACGAGGGCATGACGCAGATCGTGCGGGCCGGCTGATGGCGATGACTGCGGGCGGGCTGATGGGGACTCCGGCGGGCAGCCCCCGGGCGGTGAGCGGCCGGTGAACCGCGCGCTGCTCCGGCTCTCCCTCGCCTGCCTGGTGATGTTCGCGCTGCTGCTGATCAACGTGAACTACGTGCAGGCATTCGAGGCCACCAGCCTGGCGTCCCGGCCGGGCAACGTCCGCGTCTTCGACCAGCAGTTCCAGTACAAGCGCGGCTCGATCGTGGCGGGCAGCGCCACGATCGCCGTCTCCCGGCCGTCCAAGGACGGCACGTATCACCGGTACTACCCGTTCGGCCCGGTCTATGCGCCGGTCACCGGATACGACTCGGTGTACGGCCCGTCGGCCGGCGGCACCGCCGGCATCGAGCTGGCGGAGGACAAGGAACTGGCGGGCACCGCCCCCCAGCTGGCGGTGCACAACCTGATCGACCTGGTCACCGGCAAGCCCCGGCTCGGCGCCACCGTCTACCTGACGATCAGCCCCAAGGCCCAGCAGGCCGCCTACGCCGCGCTGCGGGCGCAGGGCCGGCCGGCCGCGGCGGTCGCCATCGACCCGCGGACCGGCGCGATCCTGGCGATGGCCTCCTACCCCACCTTCAACCCCAACCGGTACACCACGCTCAACGGCGCCCGGCTGAACCGGATCGACCGGGCCTACCGCAAGGATGCTCAGCAACCGCTGCTCAACCGGGCTCTGGACGCTACATTCCCGCCGGGATCCTCGTTCAAAATAATCACGAGCTCGGCGGCATTCGGGACTCGCGCGGTGGCCAGCCCGCAGGCCACGGTGCCGGCGCCGACCAACCTCGCGCTGCCCGGCACCACGCACGTGCTGATTAACGACGGTAACGAGGCGTGCGGGGACGGTCATCCGCCACTGATATTCGCGTTCTACGTTTCCTGCAACACAGCGTTCGGCGATCTCGGCCTGAAGCTGGGCGGCAAGGTGCTGCGGGACTACGCGGACCGGTTCGGCTTCAACGACCCGAACCTGACGATACCGATGCCGGTCACGCCGAGCGTCTTCCCCAGGCTCTCCAACCCGGATTTCACCGCGTACTCGGCGATCGGCCAGTTCGACGACGAGATCACGCCGCTGCAGGAGGCCATGGACTCGGCGGCCATCGCCAACGGCGGCACGCTGATGACCCCGTACCTGGTCCAGGAGGTACAGGCGCCTGACCTGAGCGTGGTCCAGTCCGCCCGGCCCGCCGTGCTGTCTCACGTGGTCAGCGCGCAGATTGCCGGCGAGGTGAAGACGATGATGATCCAGGTGACCCAGAACCCGGCCGGCACCGCATACCTGACCGCGAACGAGCATGTGGCCGGCACCGTGATCGCGGGCAAGACGGGCACGGCGCAGAATGGCGTCAACAACACGGGGCTGGATGACGCGGTGTTCACTTGCTTCGCGCCGGCCAGCAACCCGACGATAGCCGTCGGCGTCATCGTGAAGGGCGGCGGCTTCGGCGCTGATGCCGCCGCGCCCATCGCGGTCAAGATCATCCAGGCGTACCTGGGGGTTTCATGAACAGGCACCGGGCTGCCGCCGGGACCGTGACAGGAAGATCCAGGGCCTGGCCGGCGGTACCGTGGCGTGCCTGGCCGCGAACGACGACGCAGAACGGTAACCTCACGTGCGAGACATGACCCAGCCCCGGCTGCTCGGCGGCCGCTACGAGCTCGACGGGGTCGTCGGGCGCGGCGGCATGGCCGAGGTCTACCGGGCGAGAGATATCCGCCTCGACCGCATCGTCGCCGTGAAGACCCTCCGTGAGGATCTTGCCAGGGACCAGACGTTCCAGGCCAGGTTCCGCCGCGAGGCCCAGTCGGCCGCGTCCCTGAACCACCCGTCGATCGTGGCTGTCTACGACACCGGCGAGGACATGCTCGGCCCCACCCCGGTGCCCTACATCGTGATGGAGTACGTCGACGGCCGTACCTTGCGTGACCTGCTGAGAGAGGACCGCAGGCTGCTACCGGAGCGGGCGATGGAGATCACCGACGGCGTGCTCCGGGCGCTGGACTACAGCCACCGCAACGGCATCGTGCACCGGGACATCAAGCCGGGCAACGTGATGCTCACCCGCGCCGGTGACGTGAAGGTGATGGACTTCGGCATCGCCAGGGCCGTCAGCGACGCGCAGGCCACCATGACCCAGACCGCCCAGGTGATCGGCACCGCGCAGTACCTGTCGCCGGAGCAGGCGCGGGGCGAACGGGTGGACGCCCGCAGCGACCTGTACTCGGCCGGCTGCCTGCTGTACGAGCTGCTCACCGGGCGGCCGCCGTTCACCGGTGACTCCCCGGTCGCGATCGCCTACCAGCACGTAAGGGAGAACCCCATCCCGCCGTCGCGGGTCGACCCGGAGATTCCGGCCTGGGCCGACGCGATCGTGCTCAAGGCGATGGCCAAGGACCCGGCCGACCGCTACCAGTCCGCCGGGGAGATGCGCAATGACATCCAGCGCGCGCTGTCCGGCATGCCGGTCTCCGCGCCGAACCGCACCGCGGCCTACCAGGGCACCCGGCGGATGGGGCCGGGCACCGCGGTGGCGGGCCCGACCAGCGCGATACCCGCCTACCGCTACGGGCCGGAGGACCAGCCGCCGTCCGGCCGCCGGCGGCGGATCTGGCTCTGGGTCGTGATCGGGCTGGTCGTGCTGCTGCTGTTGGGAGCGGTGGGCTACGCCGTGAAATACGCCGCAGGCGGCGGCGGGCAGATCTCGGTGCCCAACGTCATGGGGCTCAGCAAGAAGGCCGCGGAGAAGGACATTACCAAGGCAAAGCTGAAGCCGGCCGTCGTCGACAAGACATCATCGACCACCCCGAAGGGCGACGTGATCAGCACCAGTCCGCCGGACGGGAACCTGGTCGCCGCCCACAGCACGGTCACGCTGTACATCTCCACCGGCCCGGCGAGCAAGTCCGTGCCCGACGTCGTCGGGCAGAAGGAACTCGCCGCCGAGACCACCCTGGAGAATGCCGGGTTCAAGGTGGGCACGCCGAAGACGGATCCGACGTCGTCCCAGCCGGCGGGCACCGTGATCCGCCAGAGCCCGGCCGGCAACACGCCGGCCAAGCCGGGGACGCTCGTTCAGCTCACGGTTTCCGGCGGCGGCGTCTCAGTGCCGGACGTCGAGGGCCAGCCGGTCCAGACCGCGGTGCAGACGCTGACGGCCGACAACCTCAGCTACAAGATCACCTACGTCCAGGCCAATGCCGGCACCGCCCCGGGCACCGTCGTCGGGGAGACTCCCTCGCCCGACAACATCGTCGCCCCGTTGAGCCAGGTCACGCTCACGGTCGCCCAGGCCCAGTCGACAAGCCCGAGCCCGTCGCCCTCCACCACGTCGCCGAGCCCGTCGCCGTCGACGTCGACCACCTAGCAGACGCCGGCCGCCCGCGGTCGGCCCCCCGCAGGCCGGTCGTGCACACCCGCGGGGCCGGGCGGGCTGGCCGTGCGGGCCGCGGGCACTTGCCGGAGCAACTACGCTTACCGGCAGATGCTCTCGTGCGCGCTCCGCCGCTTCCCGGCGGCGCGCGCGGGTGGCGAGACGGACCAGGAGAGAACGTGCCCAAGTCACGCGTGCGAAGCAAGGCGGTCTACACGCCGCCGCCAAGGTCGGCGAAGGCCCAGGTAAGCCCGCGCTGGCTGGTGCCGACGATGCTCGGCTGCCTGCTGGTCGGCCTGGCGTGGATAGCGCTGTTCTACATCACCGGCGGTACGAATCCGGCGCAGAGCGCGATCGGCAGCTGGAACCTGGTGCTCGGATTCGGGTTCATCATCGCCGGAGTGGCGCTCGCCACCAAGTGGCGCTAAGGCTCGGTACCTTTCACCGCGCCCATGAACTGCGCGTAACCGGGGCCGGGCCGCAACCTCATGCCCTCGGCAGGGTCACAACAGCACCGTCCCCACGAGCTGGTAATCGCGGACAACCACGCAGATGATCGCCGCGGCGATCAGCGTCGCGGTCGCGGCGCCCTGGATCAGCGCCCGGTTCTGCCGGGGCGCGTAGACGTACGCGGCGGCCAGCAGGCCGCCGGCGATCAGCCCGCCGATGTGGGCCTGCCAGGCGATGCCGGGGAACACGAAGTCGAGCACCAGGTTGAGGCCGATCACCATGACGACCCCGCGGCTGCTCATGCCCTGCCGCCGCGACAGCACGAACCAGGCGCCGAACAGGCCGAAGATCGCCCCTGAGGCGCCTAGCGCCGCCTCATTCGGGGGGGCCAGGAAGTAGAACGCCACCGACCCGCCGATCCCGCTCATCAGGTACACGGCGAGGTAGCGCAGGCGGCCGAGCATCTGCTCAATCGCCGGGCCGACGATGATCAGCGCCCACATGTTGAAGATGATGTCGACGGGGCCGAGGCCGCTCAGGCCGGGTGGCGGCAGGAACGCGGAGGTGATCAGCCGGTACCACTGGCCGGCCGCGACACCGATGACCTGGTTGCCGGAGATGGCCCCGCCGAGCATCGCCCAGTCGTTCCCCAGGCTCGGGTGGGCCAGCTCGACAACGTAGAGCAGGACGTTGATGCCGACCAGGGTCCAGGTGACGACCGCGCTGGAGGTCGGCCGGCCGCCGAAGGTGCCAGCCGCCCGCCGGGTGCCGCGGTTTCCGTCCCGCACGCAGTCGACGCACTGCTGGCCGACCGCGGCGGAGCGAAGGCAGTCCGGGCAGGCCGGACGGCCGCATCGCACGCAGGACACGTAGGTCTCACGGCCCGGGTGCCGGTAGCAGGTCGGCGTTCCCGTCTCGTTGCTGGTGCCGGCGCCCGGGGGGACGGTCATGGTGCTATCCCGCGGACCCCGGCACATCGTCCTCGCGGTCGATCACGACCGACTCGAGCACGATGTCGCTGACCGGGCGGTCGCCGCGTCCTGTCGCCGTCTTGCTGATCTGGTCGAGGACCTCGGCGCCCTCGATGACCTCACCGAAAATAGTGTGCTTGCCGGTCAGCCAGGGCGTCGGGACGGTCGTGATGAAGAACTGCGAGCCGTTGGTCCCCGGGCCGGAATTAGCCATCGCGAGCAGGTACGGCCGGTCGAAGGCCAGATCCGGGTGAAACTCGTCGGCGAACCGGTAGCCGGGGCCCCCGGTGCCCGTGCCGAGCGGATCCCCGCCCTGGATCATGAAATCCGGGATGACGCGGTGGAAGATCGTCCCGTCGTAAAGCCTCCCGCCGGGCTGGCGCGTCTGCGGATGGGTCCACTCGCGCGATCCCTCGGCGAGCTCGACAAAATTCCGCACGGTCTTGGGCGCGTGATCGGGAAAGAGCCGGACGATGACCGTCCCGCGGTTAGTCCGCAGCGTTGCGGTGAGCGTGTTCGTCATGAGAAGAATCCTCGCACGACCGGAGCAGTGCGGCTGCCACCGCGCCGCGGGCACCAGCCACGAGCGCGCTCCGCTCGCGCCCGGTGATCACGGCGCTCGCGCCCGATGATCACGGCGAGGCAGCGCCAAAAGGGTTGACCGCGCCCGCCCGGGGAAGAGAGGCAGGCGAAATACTCTCGGGGAGGCAGGAATGTCGCTACTGGCAAGGAAGAAGAGCAAAAGCGCCGAGGTCCGCGGAAGGGCACGGCGAAAGGCGGCCAGGGCCGTGCCGCTGGCCGCGGCGGCGGGCGTGACCGTCCGGCAGGGCGCGGGCGGCGTCGCGGACTGGGCTTCCCCGCGCGTGCGCGGCGCCCGTGCCTGGGCCGCGCCGCGCGTCGAGCAGACCGGCAACGTGGTGCAGGAGAAGCTGGCGCCGCAGGTCTCCGGCTTGCTGACCAAGGCCGCGCAGCGGCTAGATCCGGCGCCAAAGCCACGCCGCCGCTCGCGGCTGGCGCGCGGAATCGTGCTGCTCGGCGCGGCCGCCAGCGCGCTCGCCGTGTTCACGGTGCTACGCAAGAAGGTCTCGTCGGCCATGATGGGCGGGAGCGGCGACGTCGCCGCCTGGCCCGGCGCTGGCCATCAGGACGGGGCGGCCGGTCAAGGCGGGCTGGCCGACGACGACGCCCAGGTGGACGCCAACGGGCAGGTTCGCGCGTCCTCCTGAGGAAGTTCGCGCGTCCCCCGGGTAGTTAGCGCGTCCTCCGGGACAGGTCAGCCCGGGCCAGTCAGCGCGCCGCGCGGCCGTTCACCGCGGCATCCGGCACAATTGCCCCGTGCTCCCAGATGAGCTGGTGCGGACGTGCTCCTGAGTGAGCTGGTGCGGACGTCGGCCGCCGTGGCCAGCGTGCGCGCGAGGCTTGCCAAGATCGGGGAAATCTCCGCGCTGCTCGCCCTGGTGCCGCCGGATGAGGTGCCCGTCGCCGTGGCATTCCTGTCCGGCGAGCTGCGCCAGCGCCAGATTGGGGTCGGCTACGCGGCGCTCGGCGGGCTGCTCGGCCCGGATGACGTGCCGCCAGTTCCGGAGGCTGGCCTGCAGCTACCCGGCCCGCCGCTA
>JBEKFH010000274.1:0-6585 GCA_050013415.1 Streptosporangiaceae bacterium
CGGGAACGTCCTCGATCAGCAGGTGCCCCTCGGCCAGCAGGACCGTCAGGGCGAGCCTGATCGCTTCCGGCTTGCCCTCGATCACGGTCTCGACGGACGCGCTGATCCGGCGGGCCACGACGACCAGTTCGTCCAGCGTCCGGTCCGGCCGGCCCGTATCCAGTGCCACATGTCCTCCTCGCGTCACCCGCGCCGCGATGGCCGAGTCCGCCACGCCGGCCAGCCCCGTGCGCCGCGGCGACCATGCGTTCAGACAGTACGTCGTGACACCGCCTGCGCGCGATGCGGCCACGGTTCCACTTCGCTCCACCCTCGCTCCGCCCTCCTGACCTTGGTGCTCAGGGAGCGAAGGACCCGCTCAGCGGGTACTTTCCCGTTGACCGTGGGGGATTGTGGAGTACAGTGGTGGACCGTGGAGCGTAACTCGCTGCACAGCGCGCTGAGGTGGGGGAGCGGGGAGGTGGGCGCCGGTGTTCCTTGGCACTCACATGCCGCGCCTGGACGACAAGGGGCGGCTGTTCCTGCCCGCCAAGTACCGGGACGAGCTCGCCGCCGGGCTAGTGCTCACCAAGGGCCAGGAGCGCTGCCTCTACGTCTTCCCGGAGCCGGAGTTCGGCCGTATCACCGAGGCGCTGCGCACGGCTCCGGTGACGGCCAAGGCGGTCCGGGACTACAGCCGGGTGTTCTTCGCCAGTGCCTCCGATGAAGTACCCGACAAGCAAGGGCGCATCACCATTCCGCCCAGCCTGCGCGACTACGCGGCCCTGCAGCGCGACTGCGTGGTGATCGGCGCCAACACCCGCCTCGAGATCTGGGACGCCGCAGCCTGGCACGCCTATCTGGAGCAGCAGGAGGACGCCTTCTCCGGTGCGTCCGAGGAGGTGATGCCCGGGATTCTCTGACGGCGCCTGGACTCCAGGCGCCCAGTGCCCGGCGAGGTCTCCACCCGCGCTCGGTGGCCAGCCCGGCTGACGTCACTTCCCCGGCGCCAGGCGGCTGACGGGCCATCAGCGCATCGCGCGGATGGGGACCTGGCCGGGCACCGGATGGCGGTTACCGGCCGGCGCGCCTCGCGCCGGCGGCCGGCTCGGGCAGTTAAGGGGCTTCATGGGCACAGCGGACTTCGGGGGCACAGCGGACTTCGGGGGTACGGCGGAAGCAGGACACCTGCCGGTCATGACCGACCGGGTGCTTGCCCTGCTCGCCCCGGCGCTGGCGCCCGCTGGCGCCATCGTGCTCGACGCCACCCTCGGCCGGGCTGGCCACGCCAGCGCGCTGCTCAGCGAGCATCCCGGGCTCACGCTTATCGGCATTGACACCGACGAGGCCGCGATCGAGGCGTCGCGGCTGCTGCTCGCGCCGTACCGGGACCGGGTCACCCTCGTGCACGCCGTCTACGACGAGATCCCGGCCATCCTGGCCGGCCTCGGCGAGCCGAGCGTGCAGGGCATCCTTTTCGACCTCGGGGTTTCCTCCCCGCAGCTTGACGATCCCGCCCGCGGCTTCGCCTATTCCTATGACGCGCCGCTGGACATGCGGATGGACCGGACCGGGCCGCTCACCGCAGCCGATGTCGTCAACACCTACTCGGCCGCCAGTCTCGCCCGGGTGCTGCGCGAGTACGGCGAGGAGCGCTTCGCCCGCCGGATCGCCGACGCGGTGCTGCGAGAGCGCTCCCGCGCCCCGCTGAACTCGACGAAGCGGCTGGGCGAGATCGTCCGCGATTCGATCCCTGCCCCGGCCAGGAGGCACGGCGGCCATCCGGCCAAGCGCACGTTCCAGGCGCTGCGGATTGAGGTGAACGGCGAACTCGACGCGCTGAGCCGGGCGCTTCCGCGGGCCATGGACGCGCTGGCCGTTGGCGGCCGGATCGTGGTCCTTGCCTACCACTCGCTCGAGGACCGGCTGGTCAAGAGAGCCCTGCGCGAGGGGGCGGCCGACACCACGCCACCCGGCCTGCCGGTATCGCTGCCCGGCAGCAGCCCCCGGTTCCGGATTCTCACCAAGGGCGCGGAGCGCCCGGCCGCGGACGAGGTGGCCCGCAACCCGCGAGCCGCCTCGGCGCGGCTCCGGGCAGCCGAGCGGACGAGGGCCGCCGCATGAGCCCCGCTCAGGCAGCGCGAAAAGCGGGTCAGCCAGTCCGGGCGGGTCAGCCAGTCCGGGCGGGTCAGCCAGTCCGGGCGGGTCAGCCAGTCCGGGCGGGTCAGCCAGCACGGGCGGGTCAGCCAACACCGACGACGGGCGCGGTCGCATGAAAACCGAGGCAGAAACGCGCGTACGCGTGCCGCGCCCGCCGGGCGGGCGGCGCAGTCGCCAGGCCGGGACGCCGCGGCCCGGCCCCGCCCGGCCAGGCCGCGGCGCGCCAGCCACGAGCCGGGCCGGCGGCCGGACGGCATACGCCCCGCCTCCCGGGAGCGCCCGGCAGGCGGCCGCGCTTTCCGCGGGGACGCTGCCGGGTGACGTCCGGGCGGGCGCGGCATCCGCCGCGCTGCACGTCCCGCGTACCCGGTTCATCCTGCTCGTGCTCGGCATGCTCGGCGGCGGCCTCGTCTGCCTGCTGGTGATCAACACCACGCTTGCCGCCGCGTCGTTCCGGATCAACTCGCTGCAGCGCGGCAACGTCGCGCTGGCACAGCGAGAGCAGGTGCTCCAGCAGGAGGTCACCGCCGAGGAATCCCCGTCAGTGCTGCAGCGCGAGGCGCTCAGGCTGGGCATGCGAACCCAGCCGCTGCTGAACTTCCTCGACTTGCGCACCGGCCGGGTCTACCGGCAGCCGGCCAGCGTCCCCGGCGTGCCGAACGTTCCCGGATACGCTCCATGACAGCCCGCGGCGAACGCGGGGCGGAGGGCAGCGGGCGCCCCCGGCCCGGTGCCCGCCCGGGAACGGCGAGGGGATCACGGAGCCCCGGCAGGTCACCAGCACCCGGGGCCAGCAGGCATGCTCGCGACGCTGACCGGCGGCCGGATGCCACCCGGCCGGATGCGGCCCGGCGGCCGGATGCCGCCCGGCGCGCCTCCGGCGACTGGCCGCCGGGGGACCGGCGATCGGTCGACCGGCGGCCCGGTGCGGGCGGGCCCGGTGCGGGCGGGCCCCGTGCAGGCGGGCCCCGTGCGGCCCGACCCGGCACCGCGCGGCCGCGCCAGGACAACGCGCCGGGCCGCCGCGGCACCGGGCCTGCCGGGCCCGGCGGGCCAGACCGGCGGTCGCGACGCCCCGGCTCTAGCGGCCCCGGCGGGCCAGACCGGCGGCCGCGACGCCCCGGCTCTAGCGGCCCTGGCGGGCCTGACCGCCGGCCGCCACGCCCCGGCGGCCGGATGCCCCCGCTGCGGCGCGTCCGGCGGGTGCTGCGCCGCGGCAGCCCGTCCCGCCGGCTCAACGTCACGCTGCTGTGCATCGCCTTCGTGCTGTCGCTCTTCGCTGCCCGGCTGGTGCAGCTGCAAGGACTGGACTGGTCGACCTACCGGAATCTGGCGCAGCACCAGCGCGTGCGGAAAATCCCGATCCCGGCGGTGCGCGGGTCCATTACCTCCAGCGACGGCAAGGTGCTCGCGATGACCGTGCAGACCGACCTGGTGTTCGCTGATCCGGTCATCATCCCGGCCGCCAGGCGCGCCGCAGTCGCCAGCGCGCTGGCCGGCCCGCTCGGCCTGCCTGCCAGCCAGATCCTGACGCTGATCAACCAGCCGACCTCGCCGCAGTACGTCGTGCTGAGGCAGAGCGTCCCTGCGGCGACCGGCAGCCGCATCACCAGCCTGGACCTGCCCGGCATCAGCGAGACGCCGAGCTACAGCCGCGTCTACCCGAACGGCGACCTCGCCGCCAACCTGCTCGGCTTCACCGACACGACCGCGACCGGGGATCTGCACGGCATGGCCGGCCTGGAGTACTCGGAGAACTCGCTGCTGGCGGGCAAGGATGGCAAGGAGGAGGTCGAGACCGGCTCGCAGGGCCAGCCCATCCCGCTGACTCAGGACCTGGTCAGGCCGGAGGTGCCGGCCCGCAGCCTGCGGCTGACGATCCAGTCTGACCTGCAGTGGGAGGCGCAGCAGGCATGCGAGGAACGGGTGAAGCTGACCCGCGCGCAGAACTGCTCCGTCGTGATCATGCAGCCGCGCACCGGGAAGATCCTCGCGATGGCCCAGTGGCCGGAATTCAGCCCGGCCGATCCCCCGAGCGTGGCATCGACCACCGACATCCCGGTGGACGACGTGTTCGAGCCCGGCAGCACGGCCAAGGTCATCACGGTCGCGGCAGCGCTGGAGCGCGGCGGCCAGACTCCGATGAGCGCCTACACGGTCCCCGACCACATCGTGATCGACGGATTCCCGTTCCAGGACGCCGAGATTCACCCCACCCTCCGATACACCATCGCGGGGATCCTGGCGAACTCCAGTAACGTCGGCATGGTCCAGGTGGTCCAGCATGTAAGCCCGAGCGTTCAGTACCACTATTTCAAGAAGTTCGGCATCGGATCGGTGACCGGCCTCGGCCTGCCCGGCGAGACTCCCGGCCTGCTTGCACCTCCGTCGCAGTGGAGCGGTGACACCCGGTACACGCTCTCGTTCGGGCAGGGCGTCGCGGTGAACGCCGTACAGATGGCCAGCGTGTACGCGACGATTGCCAACGGCGGGGTGCGGGTTGCGCCGTCGGTCATCGCGGGCACGACGGACGGCGGCGGGAAATTCGTCCCGGCCGCCCGGCCGAAGCGCACCCGGGTGCTGAAGGCCAAGACGGCTCGCCAGCTGATGGCGATGCTGCAGCAGGTCCCCCAGGTCGACGTCGAGGGCGGCCAGCCGTGGGGCGTCATCGCCGGGTACTCGATTGCAGCGAAGACCGGGACCGCGCAGCTGGCCGATCCGCGGAAGGGCGGCTGCCTGTGCGAGTACGGATCCAGCTACATCGGGATCGCCCCGGCCAGCGACCCGCAGCTGGTGGTGGCCGTCCATGTCGAGGACCCGAGGACCAGCGACTACTTCGGCGACGCGGTCGCGGGCCCGGTGTTCAACCAGGTCATGAAGTTCGCCCTGCAGACCATGAAGATCCCGCCGGATGGCCACAAGCCGCCGAAGGAGCGGCTCATCGCGCCGTGAACGGGGGTACTCTCTGCGCGTGCCAGCGGCTCCGCGTCCTGCCCATGTGCCCGCCCGCCCGCTCGCGGGGCTCGCGGTGCTGCTCGGGCTGAGGACGGCGCCGCGGCAGCCGGATCGCCCGGGCGCGGCGCCGGACGGAGCCGGCCTGGTATCCGGCATTACCCACGATTCGCGCCGGGTCTCACCTGGCGACGTGTACGCCGCGCTGCCAGGCAGCAGCCATCATGGCGCCCGTTTCTGCTCGGCGGCGGCTGACGCAGGCGCAGTCGCCATCCTGACCGATCCGGCCGGCCGGGATCTTGCGGCGGGCTGCGGGCTGCCCGTGCTCGTGGTCGCCGATCCCAGGTCCAGGCTGGGCGAGGCGGCGTCCTGGATCTACGGGAACCCGTCCGCCCGGCTGCAGCTGATCGGCGTGACGGGCACCAGCGGCAAGACCACGACGACGTATCTCATCGAGTCGGGGCTGCGGATGGCCGGCCACCTGACCGGCCTCATCGGCGGCGTGGAGACCCGGGTGGCCGGCGTTACCGCGGCCAGCCAGCTCACCACCCCGGAGGCCACCGACCTGCAGGCGCTCTTCGCCGTGATGGCCGAGCGGGGAGTCACGGCGGCCGCGATGGAGGTGTCCAGCCACGCCCTGGCCCTCGGGCGGGTGGCCGGCACGTGCTACCAGGTGGCAGTGTTCACCAACCTGTCGCAGGATCATCTCGACTTCCACGGCAGCCTGGACGACTACTTCGCCGCGAAGGCCGCGCTGTTCACTCCCAGGTATGCCAGAGCCGGCGTGATCAATATCGACGACGCGCGCGGGCGGCAGCTCGCGCGGTCCGCGCAAATACCGCTGACCACCTTCTCCGCCGCCGGGGACGCCGCGGCGGACTGGCGGGCCGAGGACGTGCGGGCCGGCGCGGACGGGAGCACCTTCCGGGTCATCGGCCCGGGCGGCGTCGAGGCCGACGCGTCGGTCTCGCTGCCCGGGCCGTTCAACGTCTCCAACGCGCTGGCCGCGATCGTCGCCCTGGTGGAGGCAGGCGTCGGGCTCACCGCCGCGGTGGCCGGAGTCGCCGCCTGCCCGGGTGTCCCCGGCCGCCTGGAGCGCGTGGAGGCGGGCCAGGATTTCACCGTGCTGGTGGACTACTCGCACAAGCCGGCCGCCGTCGAGGCGGTCCTCCGGGCACTGCGTCCCGTCACGCTGGGCAGCCTGGCCATCGTGCTGGGCTGCGGTGGCGACCGGGATCGGGCGAAGCGCCCGCTGATGGGCGCCGCAGCGGCCGGCCTCGCGGACATCGCTATCTTCACTAGCGACAACCCGCGCTCGGAGGATCCGCTGGTGATACTCGCCGGGATGCTCGGCGGCGCGGTCAGCGTGCCGCCGGCGGACCGGGCGCACGTGATCATCGAGCCGGACCGCGCCGCCGCGATCGGCCTGGCGATCGCGGGCGCCGTCAAGGGAGACGTGGTGCTCATCGCTGGCAAGGGCCATGAGCGGGGCCA
>JBEKFH010000275.1:0-6566 GCA_050013415.1 Streptosporangiaceae bacterium
CGCGCCGGCTGGCGGCTGGCAGGGCTCGGGTTACCAGCGGCGGCGCCGGCGCCGTCCGGGGTTCGTCCCGGTCATGCTCGCCATGGCGCTCGCCTGGCTGCTGATCTTCAGCTGGCTGCCGCTCCGGCTGTTTCCGCTGCCGGGCAAGCTCGCGATCCTCCTGGTGGTGTTCGCGACGATCCGCGGTCTGCTGCGGCGGGTATGGCGGCACGGCCGCCGTTTCTGATCGTCACCGCCCGTATCCTCGTCGCCGCCCGGATCCTCGCGGCGCGGATCCGCGCTGCGCTGGCCTGGGGGACAGGCCGGCTCACGCCCTGGCGGTCATCCTGAGCGGGACCACGAGGTAACGGAACGCGGGGACATCCGCCTGGCTGTCCTCGCCTCCCCGCTCACCCTCGGCCGCCTCGCCCGAGTCATCGCCGGCCGCCTCGTCCGAGTCATCGCCGGCCGCCTCGTCCGAGTCATCGCCGGCCGCCTCGCCCCGCGTGCCGCCCGCCCCGCTTCCCGCCGCCCAGGTGATGAGAGCGGGCTTGGCCGGGCTGGTGAACTCGATCCTTATCCGGCCGCCGGACTCAGGTGGCACGTCGGCGGAAGCGCCGCCATCGCCGGATGCGCCGGCCGCGCGCGGCGAGACCGGCGCAGCGACCGCGGCGAGGCCATCGAGCAGGTAGTGCGGATTGAAGGAGATGACGGGCTCGTCGCCCTCGAAGTCCGCGGCCACGGTCTCCACCGCCCGCGCCCGCCCCTCCGCCTGCGCCTCCACCACGACGACGTCAGGGCCGAACGCCAGGCGCACCGGGCTGGCCCGCTCGGCGACCAGCGACACGCGCCTGACTGCCTCGGTGAACGGCCCGGCGGCGACCTCGGCCCGGCAGCCGAACTCGGCGGGGAACCTGGAACGGTACCGGATGAACTCACCGGCGATCAGCCGCGCTGTCAGCCGGCGGCCACCGCCCTCGAAGCTGATCATGCCCTCGGCGGGCCGTGGCTCGCCGCCGCGCCGTTCGCCCCTTCGCGTGGCGCCGTCGGCAACCTGGCCACCGCCGCCGACGCCGCTACCGACACCGCCGACGCCGACGCCGAACGCGATCGTCACCGGAACTCCCGCCGTCATGGTCCTTGCGACATCCGCGAGCGTCCTGGCCGGGACGAGCGCGACCGCCCGCACGTCAGGGTCGGCCGGCGCCCACGGGAGTTCGCGGACGGCAAGCCGGTAGCGGTCGGTGGCGGCGAGCGTCAGGGTGTCGCCGTCGAAGTCCAGGCACACGCCGGTCAGCATCGGCAGCGTGTCATCCCGGCTGGCGGCGGGCACGACCTGGCCGGCCGCGGCCGCCAGCACGCCGCCGTCCACGGTGCCGGCCGCCGGCGGCGGCTCGGGCAGCGCGGGGAAATCCCCGGCCGGCAGCGAGACCAGCGTGAACTCCGCGCCGCCGCAGCTCAGGCTGACCTCCTCTCCCGACGAGGTGAACTCGGCCGGCTGGGTCGGCAGGCTGCGGGTGATCTCGGCGAGCAGGCGGCCGGGTACCAGCGCGGTGCCCCCTTCCGCCACGTCGGCATCGACGCGGATCCGCGCGGACACCTCGTAGTCGAAGCAGGACAGCACCAGGCCGTCCCCGGCCTCGATCAGCATGCCTGCCAGCACCGGGACAACCGGCCGCGATGGCAGGGCCCGCGCCACCCAGGCCACCGCCTCGCCCAGCACGTCCCGCTCGACCCTGAACTTCATCTCAACGCCTCCGCCCGCCGCTGTCCTGATCCTGGCACGGGCTACCGACAACGCCGAACGGGCACAGGACAGGAGGGCGTGAGACACGAATGGGTCACCAGATAAGCACCTGCGGACGGCCGTTATGAACCGGTGACCGGGGCGCCTGAGAGAATGATTGCCTGGCGGCGCTACCGGGGGGTGACAATGGACCGGCAGGCTGGCAGCCTGCTCTCGGTGAACGTGGGCCTGCCCCGCGATGTGAGCTGGCATGGCCGTACCGTGCGCACCGCGGTGTGGAAGCGGCCTGCCGACGGCCCGCGGCTGGCCCGGCGGCTGAACGTCGATGGCGATGGCCAGGGTGACCTGGCCGGCCACGGCGGCGAGCAGCGCGCCGTGTTCGTGTACCAGATCGAGGCGTACCGGTACTGGCAGCAGCAGCTAGGGCGGGACGACTTCGAGTTCGGCCAGTTCGGCGAGAACTTCACCGTGCGCGGGCTGGCCGACGACGAGGTCTGCATCGGCGACCGGTACCAGATCGGCGAGGCGATCTTCGAGGTGACGCAGCCGAGGGTGACCTGCTTCCGGGTCGGCATCCGGATGAATGACGCCCGGATCCCGGCGCTGCTGGTCTCGCATCACCGGCCCGGATTTTACTTCCGGGTGCTGCGCGAGGGCGCGGTCCGGGCGGGAGACCAGATCGTCCGGGTGGCTCGCGGCCCGCAGGCCATGACCGTGGCCGAGATAGACGCACTGCTGTACCTGCCCGGCCACCCGGCGCAGCAAGTGCGCAGGGCGCTGACGATCCCGGCGCTGTCGGAGGGCTGGAAGGCGTCGTTCCGCGAGCTGGCGAGCCAGCCGGACGGCGGCCAGGGCGCGGGCAACGCCGGGCTGGCCGCCGCGAGCCCGCCGCCCGCCTGGCCGGGGTTCCGCCCGCTGGCGGTGACGGCGATCGAGCCGGAGAGCCGGTCGGTGATCTCGCTGCGGCTGGCCGACCCGGCCGGGGCGGCGCTCCCGGCCGCCCGTCCCGGTCAGTTCCTGACCGTCCGGCTGCAGCCGCAGCCGGACCAGCCGCCGCTGCTGCGCAGCTACTCGCTGTCCGGACCGCCGGATGCCGGGTCCTACCGGGTCAGCGTGAAGCGCGAGCAGCACGGCGCGGCCAGCCAGTTCGTGCACGACCACGTGCGGCCCGGTGACCAGCTCGCGGTCGCCGCGCCGCGCGGCACCTTCATCCTGCAGCCGGGCGCGGCACCGGTGCTGCTGATCAGCGCGGGCGTCGGCGCCACGCCGGTGCTGGCGATGCTGCACGCGCTGGCCGGCGCGGGATCCGGCCGCGAGGTGTGGTGGCTGCATGGCGCGCGCAGCCGGGCCGAGGAACCATTCGCGGCCGAGGCGAGGTCACTGCTGGCCAAGCTGCCGCGGTCGCACCTGCACGTCTGCTACAGCCGGCCAGGACCTGACGACGTGCCCGGCCGCGACTACCAGTCGGCAGGTCGGCTATCGGCGGCAGTGCTGGCAGAGCTGGACCTGCCGCGCGAGGCGCAGGCCTATATCTGCGGGCCGGCCGGATTCATGACCGACGTGGCGGCCGCGCTGGCCAAGCTCGGTCTCGCCGGCGGCCAGATCATGACCGAGATCTTCGGCGCCCGGCCGGCGCTGACGCCCGGCATCGCGGCAGCGGCCGCGGCGCCGCCGCACCAGCCGGCCGGGTCGCCGGGGACCGGCCCGGAGGTCGCGTTCGCGCGCAGCGGCCTGACCGCCCGCTGGGACCAGCGCTACGCGAGCCTGCTGGAGCTTGCCGAAGCCTGCGACGTGCCGGTGCGCTGGTCCTGCCGTACCGGCGTGTGCCATACCTGCGAGTCCGGCCTGGTATCAGGGGAGGTCGGCTACGCGCCTGACCCGGTCGACGATCCGGCCGACGGTGACGTGCTGATCTGCTGCTCGCAGCCGCGCGGCGACGTCGCGCTCGACCTGTGATAACGGGCCGGCCAGGCGCTTACCGGGCCAGGCCGCCGAACGCCGGCGCCTGACACCGTCCGCAAGGTCGCGCGGTCCCGGGATTTCTCCACGCGCGTCCTGTGCGGCACCGTGGTCCTGGACAAGAGGCGCCGGGCAGGCGGCGCCCCTCAGCTGACTGCCCGCCTCTTGAGGCAAGGACCGTAAAGACAGCAGTCACACTAAGTAATCGCACCGCCCGGGTCAGATCAGGCCGGGCGGCGCGGCCGCCAGCGTCGCCTCGATGGCCCGGACCAGGGCACGAGCCGACTCGGCGGTCAGCTCAACCGCGACCCGCGCGGAGGGCCCCTTGCCCGGGTTCAGGAAGTCGATGTTGAGCGTGTGCTCGGCCAGGGCGTGCTGCGGATGGTCGAAGTACACCGTGGCGTCGCTCAGCGCGAACCAGCCTGCGGATCCTTTACCGCTGCCGGTGACCTCGATTTTCTCGGTGAGATAAGTGCACATGCGAGCTCCCTCAGCTGGCCAGGTAGCGGCCGTAGAAATCCCAGATCCGCTGCCAGCCTTCGTTCGCGGCCTCGACCCGGTAGGACGGCCTGTCCGCGGCGAAGAACGCGTGCCCGGCGCCCTCGTAGGTGTGGAACTCGTGCTCCTTCCCGAGCGCGGAAAGCTCCTTGGCCAGCTCGGCCGTCTCGTCGGGCGCGGGATACTTGTCCTCGGCGCCGAACAGCCCGAGCAGCGGGCAGGACAGGTCCTTGGCCAGTCCCAGGATTGGCTCCATCTTGAGCGGCCTGTCCGGGGGCGGCGGATTGACGATGAACGCCCCGTAGCAGTCGACCGCGGCCTGCAGGGGCAGGCTGCACGCGGCGAGGAAAGACTGGCGCCCGCCGGAGCAGTAGCCGATCACGCCGACCTTGCCATTGGCGCCCTCCAGCGCCCGGAGGTGGGCAGCGGCGCCGCCGACGTCGCCGACGAGGCGTTCGTCCGGTACCCCGCCCTGGGCCCGCGCCGTGGCCGCCGCGTCGTCGGGGCTCGCCCCTGGCGCCTCCCGGTAGTACAGGTTGGGCACCAGCGCCGCGTAGCCGTTCGCGGCGAACTTGAGCGCTATCTCTTTCGTCCCGGCGTCATAGCCGGGCATGTGGTGGATCACCACCACACTGCCGAAGGGGACCGCGTCCAGCGGGCGGGCGAGATACGCCTCGATCTCGTCCCCACCGTGCCCGGTGATGCTGATCGTCCCTGCCGTCAACGCGTCCGTCATGCCCGCTGCCTCTCTGCTCGTGCCGCCCTGGCGGCCCCGGCATCCAATCCTGCCAGCCACGGCCCGGCCGCCGCGCCGGCCCCGGCCCTCTGAACGGCGGACATTCAATCGAGCGCCACTTCTGCTGGCACCGCGCCGGTGCCTGCGAGAGAATTGGGAGCCGGAAGCATTGGGCAAGTGTGAATGGCCAGGGAAGGGCCGGCGTCGTGCGAGAAACCGTTACCCTGCTAGCGATCGTCGTGCTGGTCGTGGGCGCGCTGATGGGATGGCATGCCAACCGTGCCCATTCTGCGCACGGTGACTTGCGGACCACCCGCGGCCGGCTGCCCGGATTCCGGCGTACCAGGTTTCGCAGCGGCGTGTTCTCGCTCGCCCTGTTCGCCATCGCCGTTTTTGTCATTAGAGATCTCGTCGGGCATTAGCACGGCCACCCGGCCGGCCCGTCCTCGCCGTCAGCCGACGGCACTGTTCAGCCGACGGCGCCGTTCAGCCCGGCCACGCCGTTCAGCCCGGCCACGCCGTTCAGCCAGACTGATTAGCTGGCCGGGCTGATTCCCTGCGGGAACCGGAAGAGCCAATCAGGGTCATAGGCGGCCTTGACCCGCGTCAGTCGCGGGTAGTTGGCGCCGTAGTAGGCCTGCCGCCAGTCCGCCAGCTCCGGGTCGATGTAATTCTGGTACGCCTGCCCGCTCGCATAAGGCCGCAGTGCCGCATACAGCCCGCGCTGCCATTCCCGCTGCCGCCTGGCGCCGCCATTCACCACGTCCCCGCGCTGCTCGCCCGGCTGCCACGTGGTCGTGTACTGGGCCAGGAACAGCGCGTCCCTGTGCACGAATGCGGTATCGGCCGGACGGACCCGGTTGATCGCCCCGCCGCAGGCATCGAGTGCGACGGCGCCGACCGCCCCGGCCGCCGAGCCGGCCCCGAGGAACTGCTCGGTTCCCGCTACCAGCCGGTCGATGGCCGCCGGGGGCAGCGGCCTGGTGAAGAAATCGGACTTGGCGAACTCGGGCTGGCGCGCAAGCCGGCCCCCCGGTACCTGCGAGGGCAGATGGCATTCACCCGCGCTCAGGTCGGCGCAGCCGGCCTCCGAGAGCATCGCGTCCAGGTAGGACGCCGCGAAAGGCTCGCCGGACGGCGCTGACCCGACCGCCGCGGAGAGCTTCTCCAGCGCCGCGGCAGCATCGGCCGGGCTGCCGAGGAACGTGCCGCCGACCTGGACCGACAGCGGATCAGGCGTCCCCGGCATGGCGGTCAGATGCAGGTTCGACCAGATCTCGTCGCCCTGATACGGCGCCCATGACTGCCACCCTGACAGCACGCTCGCCGCGCGCGACCATGGCCAGCTCAGGAAGAACAGCGTCAGCGACGAGAGCCGGTGCGCGCCGAAGGTCAGCGCGGTGGTGACGCCGAAATTGCCGCCGCCGCCGCCCCGGGAAGCCCAGAACAGGTCGGCGTGCTGCTGGCTGTCGCAGTCAAGCACCCGGCCATCCGCGGTGACGACCCGCAGCGCCTGCAGGTTGTCAGCGGTCAGGCCCAGCGCCCGGCCAAGGACGCCGACCCCGCCGCCCAGGGTGAGGCCGGCGATGCCGACCGTGGGGCAGGAGCCGCCGGGCACGGCGAGGCCGCGCGCGGCGAGCTGGCTGT
>JBEKFH010000276.1:0-6566 GCA_050013415.1 Streptosporangiaceae bacterium
ACGACGACCGGCATGAGGATGGCCGTCATCACGATGAGGACGAGCGCGATGCCGTCCACCCCGACCGCGTAGCGCACCCCGAACTGCGGGATCCAGCTGACGCTCTGGCTGAACTGGAAGTCGGGCCCGCTGGGGGAGAAGCGCACCGCCATCGCGATGATGACCGCCAGCGTGGTCAGCGTGACGGCCAGCGTCACCCGCTTGACAAGCTGGTCCCTGCTGCGCTGGCCCGCTGCGGCGCCCGCGCCTTCCGGACCCGCCGCGCCGTCCTGGTCCGCCGCGTCCTCCGGGTCCGCCGCGCCTCCCGTGGCCGGCCTTCGTCCCGTGGCCGGCCCTCCCGGCGTGAGCGCGACCACCACCGCGCCGGCCAGCGGGATCGCGCCGGCGACGGTCAGCCAGGGAAATGTGCTCATGGGATACGCAGCCTCACCAGGTCTAGAGCTTCACCAGAAGGAGCGCGCCGAGCAGCAGCACCGCGCCGAGGAACATCGAGAGGGCATAGGAGCGCACGAATCCGGTCTGCACCCTGCGCAGCCTGCCCGAGGTGCCGCCCATGGTGGCGGCCAGCGTGTTGACCAGCCCGTCGACGCCGCGGTTGTCGAAGTACACCGACAGCCGGGTCAGCCACTGGCCGGGCCGCATCAAGGCGGACTCGTTGATCGCGTCGCCGTACAGGTCCTTGCGCGCCGCCGTGATCGCGAAGTTCCCGGCCGGCGCGACCACCGGAACCTGCTGCCGCCCGTACATCCGCCAGGCGATCGCCACCCCGGCGATCACCAGGATGAGGGTCACCAGGCCGGCCACGGTGAACACGCCGTGCGAGGCGGGCTCGGGCCCGACGCCGCGGACCGGCGCGAGGAATCCGCCGAGCCTGCTGCCCAGGACCAGGAACCCGCCGGCGCACACCGAGCCGACGGCCAGCAGGATCATCGGCACCGTCATCACCGGCGGTGCCTCATGCGGGTGCGCGTCCGGTTCCCAGCGCCGCTCGCCGGCGAAGGTCATGAACATGACCCTGGTCATGTAGAACGCGGTGATCGCGGCGCCGAGCACGGTGGCGCAGCCCAGGATGAAGCCCGAGGTGCCGCCCTTGTCGAACGCGGCCTCGACGATCCCGTCCTTGGTGAAGAAGCCGGAGAACGGCGGGACGCCGATGATCGCCAGGTAGCCGAGCAGGAACGTGCCGAACGTAATGGGCATGACCGTGCGCAGGCCGCCGAAGCGGCGCATGTCCACTTCGTCGTTCATCTCGTGCTTGATCGAGCCTGCCCCGAGGAACAGGCCGGCCTTGAAGAAGCCGTGCGCCAGCAGGTGCGCGATCGCGAACACGTACCCCGCCGGGCCGAGGCCGGCCGCGAGCATCATGTAGCCGATCTGGCTCATGGTGGAGCCGGCCAGCGCCTTCTTGATGTCGTCCTTGGCGCAGCCGATGATCGCGCCGAACAGCAGCGTGGCCGCGCCGACGATGGTGACGGCCAGCCGGGCGCCGGCCGACAGGTCGAAGATCGGGCTCGACCTGACGATCAGGTACACGCCGGCGGTGACCATTGTCGCGGCGTGGATCAGGGCCGACACCGGGGTCGGGCCCTCCATCGCGTCGAGCAGCCAGGACTGCAGCGGGAGCTGCGCGGACTTGCCGCAGGCCCCGAGCAGCAGCAGCAGCCCGAGCGCGGTCAGCGTGGGCTGGCTGGCCGTGTGGGCCGCGCTGAACACGCCGGTGAACGACACCGTGCCGAAGTTCGCGAACATCAGCATGATCGCCAGCGACAGCCCGGCGTCGCCGACCCTGTTCGCGATGAACGCCTTCTTGGCGGCGGTCGCCGCGGTGGGCTTGTACTGCCAGAACCCGATCAGCAGGTACGAGGCGAGGCCGACGCCTTCCCAGCCGGCGTACAGGCCGAGGTAGTTGTCGGCGAGCACCAGCAGCAGCATCGCCGCCAGGAACAGGTTCATGTACCCGAAGAACCGGCGGCGCTCGGGATCGCTGGCCATGTAGCCGACGGCGAAGATGTGGATCAGCGAGCCGACGCCGGTGATCAGCAGCACGAAGCTGATGGACAGCTGGTCAAGCTGCAGCCCGATGTTCACGTGGAACCGGCCGACGTCGATCCAGGTGAACATCGTCAGGTCCCGGCTGCGCTGGCTGGCCGGGTAGCCGAGCATCACGATGAACGCGATCACCCCGTAGCAGAACGCCGCGACCGGCATGGCGACGCCGACCAGGTGCCCCCAGGCGTTGGTGCGTTTGCCGCCGAGCAGCAGGATCGCTGACCCGGCCAGCGGGAACGCCAGCAGCAGCCACGCGGCACGCTGGACGCCGACCGCCTGCAGGGTCGTCATCACCGCGGCGGACGGCGCGCGGATGGCCGCGACTGAGCCTGTCACTGAAACTCCCCGGGTCAATATTTCAGCAGGTTCGCGTCGTCGACGGACGCGGACCTGCGGGTGCGGTAGATCGAGGTCAGGATCGCCAGGCCGACGACTACCTCGGCGGCCGCGACCACCATCACGAAGAACGCGATCACCTGGCCGTCCAGGGCCCCGTGCATCCGGGCGAAGGCGACGAACGCGAGGTTGACCGCGTTCAGCATCAGCTCGACGCACATGAAGATGACGATCGCGTTCCGCCGGACGAGCACGCCGACGGCGCCGATCACGAAGAGGATCACCGCGAGTGCGACGTAATGCGCGGGGCTTACCACCGGTCCTCCTCGGGCCAGTCGCCTTCCCCTGGCCAGGTGTCCGCCGTCTCAGGCCAGGTGCCCGGCTGCTCCGGCCAGGCATCCGGCTGATCCGGCCAGGCGCCCTCCTGCTCCGGCCAGGCGCCCGCCGCCTCGCCGCCGGGCAGCGGCTGACCGCCGGGGGATACCTCCGGCTGGCCGGGCCCGGCTGCCAGGACCGGCTCGGCCTGGCCGGCGATGGCCGCGGCGGACTCGCCACGGATGGTCATCACTGGGCTGACGGACAGCCTGGCATGCGTGCCGTCGGGCAGCAGGGCGGGCATGTCCACCGCGTTGTGCCGGGCGTAGGTGCCGGGTCCCGGCAGCGGCGCCGGCCGGCCGCTGGTCATCCGGCGGATGGACAGGTCCCGCTGGGTCGGCCGCGGGCTGGTGCGCTCGCGGTGCGCGAGCACCATGGCGCCGAGGGCCGCGGTGATCAGCAGGGCGCTGGTCACCTCGAACGGGAAGACGTACCGGGTGAAGATGAGGTCGGCGAGCCCGCCGATGTTCGCGGATCCGAAGTCCGGCCCGGCCTTCGCGGCGGGCGCGATCGCGGCCTGGCCGACGATCAGGCTGAGCAGCACCAGCAGCCCGATTCCGCCGACTCCGGCGGCCA
Organism: Streptosporangiaceae bacterium; assembly: GCA_050013415.1. GTDB lineage: Bacteria > Actinomycetota > Actinomycetes > Streptosporangiales > Streptosporangiaceae > Palsa-506. Next base: position 3,337 of record JBEKFH010000276.1, read on the forward strand.
GCCGCTGGCCCTTGATCGTCTCGATGACCGAGTCGGCCGACGTCACGCCGACGATCATCAGCACGAAGAGGAAGAGCATCAGCACCGCGCCGGTGTAGACGATCACCTGCACGAACGCCAGGAACGGCGCGCCCTGCATCGCGTACATGACGGCGAGGGCCAGCATCACGACAGCCAGCAGCACGGCGCAGTGCACGGCCTTCCTGGCCAGGATCATGCCGAGGGCCGCGCCGGCCGAGCCGATGGCGAGCACCCAGAACGCGGTCTCCTGGGTGGCGCCGGCGGCGCTGGTCGCCAGCAGCAGGGGATGCGTCACCGCCCGGCTCCGTCCTGGTCGTCGCTGCCGTCCGCAGGGCCGGCTTCCGCAGCGCCGGCTTCCGCAGCGCCGGCTTCCGCAGCGCCGGCTTCCATAGAGCTGCGGTTCTCGGCGCCGGCGTCCTCGTAAACGCCTTCCTCGGCGCCGGCCGCCTCGCCGTCGGCCGCGGCGGCCGATCCCGCCACGCCGGCCGCGCCGAGGTTGTAGTAGTCCACCTCCGACTCGCCGAGCCGCATCGGGTGCGGCGGCGCCTCCATGCCCGGCAGCAGCGGGACGACGAGCTGCTCCTTGGTCCAGATCAGGCTTTCCCTGCTGTCGTCCGCGAGCTCGTACTCGTTCGTCATGGTCAGCGCGCGGGTGGGGCAGGCCTCGACGCAGAGCCCGCAGAGGATGCACCGTAGGTAGTTGATCTGGTAGACGTGGCCGTACCGCTCTCCGGGGGAGTAGCGCGCCTCGTCGGTGTTGTCGGCGCCCTCCACGAAGATGGCGTCGGCCGGGCAGGCCCAGGCGCACAGCTCGCACCCGATGCACTTCTCCAGGCCATCCGGCCAGCGGTTGAGCTGATGCCGGCCGTGGAACCGCGGCGCGGTCGGGAGCTTCTGCTCCGGGTAGTAGACGGTGTCCACCTTCTGCAGCATCTGCCGGAAGGTGACCCCGAACCCCTTGATCGGATCGAGGAAGTCAGCCACCGGTCACCTCCCTGGCAGTGTCGGCTACGGTGGCGGGCCCCGCGCTGACGGCGCTGGGCCGGCCGGGCGGCGGGCCCGCGGCCAGGCCGGCCCCGACACCGGCGTCGACGCCGACGCCGTGATAGTGCGGCAGGTCCATCGGCGGCAGCGGGAACGCGGCGGCTGTCGCGACCGGCCGGCCCGCCGTCCGGCCCGCAGCCGGCTGGCTTGCGGAGGGCTGGCCCGCGGCGGGCTGGCCGGCGGCCGGCCCGCCGCCGGCGTCGTCATCGTCTCCCCCCGCCCCGGCCGCGGCGGCGCGCGCCGCGGACAGGTCCCAGGTCCACACCAGCAGCAGCAGGACCGCCACGATCGCCCCGGCCACCACGTAGACGGCGACGCTGCCGCCGTCGCGGCGCCATACCCGCATGGTCGCGACGATCAGCGTCCAGGCCAGCGCACCGGGGATGAGCACCTTCCAGCCGAGCTTCATCAGCTGGTCGTAGCGGATCCGGGGCAGCGAGCCGCGCAGCCAGATGAAGAAGAACAGGAAGAGGAACACCTTGGCGAGGAACCACAGCACCGGCCACCAGCCGCTGTTCGCCCCGGACCACACGGTGAGCGGCCATGCCGCGCGCCAGCCGCCCAGGAACAGCGTGGCGGCCAGCCCGGACACGGTGATCATGTTGATGTACTCGGCCAGGTAGAACAGCGCGAACTTCAGTGAGCTGTACTCGGTGTGGAAGCCGCCCACCAGCTCGCCCTCGCCCTCGGGCAGGTCGAAGGGCAGCCGGTTGGTCTCGCCGACCATCGTGATCACGTAGATCACGAACGAGGGCAGCAGCAGGATCGCGAACCACGACGGGTAGTGCAGCGTGACCCCCGCCACGTGCAGCGCGTTGCCGTGCGCCTGGGCCTGCACGATGGCAGTGGTGGACAGCGAGCCCGCGTACAGGAAGACCGGCACGAAGGACAGGCCCATCGCGATCTCGTAGCTGATCACCTGCGCCGACGACCTGAGGCCGCCCAGCAGCGAGTAGGGCGACGCGGAGGCCCAGCCGGCCAGCACGATCCCGTAGACGGCCATCGAGCTCATGGCCAGCACTAGCAGCACGGCTACTGGCAGGTCAGCGAGCTGCAGCGGGGTGTGGTGATGGAAGATCGACACTTCCGGGCCGAACGGGATGATCGCGAAGCTGATGAACGCGGGAATCACCGCGATCGCCGGCGCGATGACGAACAGCACCCGGTCCACGCCGCGCGGGATGATGTCCTCCTTCAGCGGCAGCTTGAGGCCGTCCATCAGGGACTGCAGCAGCCCGAACTTGCCCGCCCGGTTCGGCCCGGGCCTGGACTGCATCCGCCCGATCACCCGCCGCTCGGCCCAGATCGTCATCAGCGTGGTGATCATCAGGAAGGCGAAGATGGCCACCACCTTCAGCGCGATCAGCCACCAGGTGTCATGCCCGAAGCTGGCCAGCGACGGGTCGGCCGGGATGAGCGCAGGCGGCCGCGCGACGGACGTCATGGCTGTCATTCCGCGCTCCTCACCGTCACCAGCGTGCCGTGGCCCGCGCCGAGCTCGCTCCGGACCGCGCAGCCGGCCGAGTTGGACGGCAGCCAGACGACCCGGTCGGGCATGTCCGCGATCGCCACCGCAGCGGTGATCGCGCCCGCGGCGGTGGCCACGGTGACCTTACCGCCACCGGCCGTGCCAGCTTCAGCCGCGGTGGCCGCGGACATGACGGCGACGGCGGCGCGCGCCGTGCCCGCGAGGTTCGGCTCGCCGTCCTGCAGCCGCCCGGCGTCGAGCAGATGATGCCAGGTGGCGAGCACCGCGCTGCCCGGACCGGGACGGATCCTGGCCGTGGTAGCCGCCGGTGCCGGCGGCGGCGCTGGCTCAGTCGGCGCCGAATGTCCGGCCGGGGCGGAGGTGCCCGGGGCGGACTCGGCCGGGGCAGAGGCGAGCGGCGTGGCCGGGGCGGAGATGGCCGGGGCGAGCGCGGCGAGCTCGGCCCGGGCCGCAGCAGCCCCCGGCAGCCCGAGGTGGACGTCCATCTCGTCGGCGATCTCGCCGAGTACCTGCAGGTCGGTGAGGACTGACGGGACCTGGAGGGCTGGCCGGAACGTTCCCGGCCTGCCCTCCCAGTTCAGGAAGGTCCCGGCCTTCTCGGCGACGGCCGCCACCGGCAGCACCACGTCCGCGCGGTCGGTGACCGCGCTGGCCCTGAGCTCGAGGCTGACGATGA
>JBEKFH010000277.1:0-6505 GCA_050013415.1 Streptosporangiaceae bacterium
GCCGAGGGGGCCATCGGGCACGTCCGGCGGGCGGCGGGCGAGGTGCTGGATGAGCTGGGGACGCTGCTCGGCGTGTTGCGCCAGTCCGGCGACGAGCCGGCCGGGCCGGGCGTACCGTCGGAGCCGACGCCCAATCTGTCCCGCCTGGACGCGCTGGTGCGGTCCTTCTCAGCAGCTGGGCTGTGCGTGGATTCGATTTCCTCGGGCCTTCCCCGTGCGCTGCCTGCCGCCGTCGACCTGACCGCTTACCGCCTGGTTCAGGAGTCGCTAACCAACGCTCACAAGCACGGGGGCGACCGGGCCCGGGTGACGCTCGCGTTCCACCCGCAGCAGCTGGCTGTCGAGGTCTGCAACGGGCCGCCGCCCGGGGTGCCGCAGCCGGCGGCCGCCGCCCGGACTGGTCACGGCCTGCTGGGGATGCGGGAACGGGTGCTGGCGGTCGGTGGCTGGCTGGAGGCCGGCCCTACGCCTGAGGGCGGCTTCCGGATCTGCGCGCTCCTGCCGACTCCCCAGACGGACCCGGCGGCGCAGCGGTGACGATCCGGGTGCTGATCGCCGATGACCAGGCGCTCATCCGGGGCGGGTTCCGGGCGCTGGTCGACTCCGCGCCCGATCTGGAGGTGGTCGGGGAAGCCAGCGACGGGCGGCGGGCGGTCGAGCTCGCCCGTAACGCACGGGTCGACGTGGTACTGATGGACGTCCGGATGCCCGATCTGGACGGGCTGGCCGCGACCCGGCTCATTTGCGGCGATGAGAACCTGGCCGGTGTCCGAGTGCTGATCTTGACTACCTTTGAGCTCGACGAGTACGTCTTCGAGGCGCTGCGCGCCGGTGCCAGCGGTTTCCTGGGCAAGGGCGTCGAGCCCGGGGAACTGCTCGATGCGATCCGCACGGTCGCCGTCGGCGACGCCCTGCTGTCGCCCAAGGCGACCAAGGGGCTGATCGCCCGGTTCCTCACCGCGCCCGAGACACGCCTCGGCACCAGCCCCCGGCAGCTGGAGGTCCTCACCGCCCGCGAGCGCGAGGTGCTCGCCCTGGTCGCGACGGGACTGTCCAACGGCGAGATCGCCGACCAGCTCGTCGTTTCCCCGCTGACTGCCAAGACCCATGTCAACCGGGCCATGATGAAACTCGGTGCCCGTGACCGCGCCCAGCTCGTCGTCGTCGCCTACCAGACCGGCCTGGTGCGGGCCGCAGGACCCCCGTCGCAGTAGCCAGGCAGAGTTCCAACCAACCCGGGGCGGTTCAACCACTGCGCAAACCCAAGATTGATGCCTGCAGGACGACGACCTGACCCAGGCCAGCAGGGATCCTTGTGCTGCACGTGGACAAAGCAAACGCGGGGAGGGGTCCGCCAAAAAAATGGCGGTGGATGACCTGACGTTCGCTGTCCAGCCGGGATCCTGACGGGTTTCCCAGGGTCCAACGGCGCGGGGAAGTCCACGACGATGCGGGTGATCATCGGGCTTGATGCCCCGAGTTCTGGGATATCGCCGTCGGCGGACGGCATTACCGCTACTACCCGGCACCACTGCAAGAGGGGGGGCGCTGTTGGGGGCCCGGTCACTGCACCCGGGCCGGTCGGCGTTCACGCACCTGCTGGGGCTCGCGCTGACAGACGGGATCGCGCGCCGCCGGGTGGATGAGGTGATCACGCTTCCCGGGCAGAAGGAGGTCGCGCACAAGCGGGCAGGCGGCGTCTCCCTCGGCATGGGCCAGCGCCACGGCATCGCCTCCGCATTGCTCGGTGACCCCGAGATCGTGGTACTGGACGAACCGGTGAACGGGCTTGCCCGAGAGGGGTGCTGTGGGTCCGCACCCTGCTGACGAGCCCGTTTGATCCCATCGCCAGCAGCCTCGGCGGCCTCCTCCTGGTCCAGTTCATCGTCGCGATCCTCGGGGACTGCTGATGAGCGGCGAGTACTCCACCGAGCGATCCGCTCCACATTCGCCGCCGGGCCCAAACGGCTTCCAATGCTGTGGGCCAAGGGCGCAGCAGGCCGCCGGGATGAAGAGCAGCGGGCTCTTGCCTACGGCTACCAGTACATCAACGTCGACGACCTTTTACCAAACGACGGCTCGACCCGGGCATGGAGGCCCTGGGCAACTACCTCCACGCCGAGGGCGAGAAGTTCGGCATGACAGCACAAATCCGAACCGCACTCCGCTGACCGACTGGGCCAATATCGGCGTGCGGTTCGACAGTGCCGCGGCCTGGGCGCCGGACGTGGGCCCGACCGGCCTGGCGATGCTTGAGAACAAGGCCGTCATCAGCGTCGATCAGGACGGCGTCGCCGCCGGGCGCATCGTCGACAGCGGCAACGGCCAGGTGTTCAGCAAACGCGAGAGTGATGGTGACTACGTCATCGCCCTCTATAACACCAGCGCCACCGCCACCACGACCGTGAGCGTCCCCCTCTCGGCCGCCGGGATCAGCGGCAGTGTCACCGCCACCAACCTGTGGACCGGCGCCTCGGCCGGCTCGCCGTGCCGCTGCCGCGGCAGCCTGGCAGCACCGGTACTGCATCGGCAGTAGCCCGCAATGACGCCGGCAGGACGACGCCGCGCCCCTGACCATTCGGCGATGCTTGGCCATAACAAACCAGCCCGTCGTGCGATTGGGGTCCATCCTTTCCATGACCTGGATACGGCGAAAGGACACGTTGATGGCTGATATTCGCGAATTCGCTAACGCCTTGGCATGCGAAAACAGCGGCGGACAATCTGGCCTCCACCGACGGCCCGAGCCACGGCATCCGCCCCGCGGCAGCCCCGGAGCAATACCGGGTCAACGTCGGCCTGGCGGCCCGACCAAGTCCTCGTCCCTATTCACCAATTAGTCCCTGTCCTACTCACCAATTAAGGAGTATCGATGCTCAAGCGTTGGATCGCCGTCATGGTCCCGACACTCACCCTCGCGCTCACCGCAACCTCCGCGTCCGCGAGCGCTACACACTGCACCTCGCGCGTCCCTTCCGGAAAGTACCAGACAACTATCGACGAGCCTGTGAGTCTGCAGGGCGTATGGACGATCGACTTCAACGATGGGACCGACACGGACTACCTCAACGGTACCGAAGTCGCCAGCGGCACGTACACCATCTCAGGCTCTACGATCAAATTCGCGCAGCCCGCTGTACCGTCTGGCTCGGTACAAACGTGCCAGACCCCCGGCACGTACACCTTCAGGCTGCCCGGCAGGACGCTGACATTCACCAAGATCAGCGACCCCTGCAACTCGGTCAGAAGTGAGATCCTCTCGCACCGCTACTTCCATATCCGATGAGAGCTGGCTCACGGCCGTGCCGGTCCGGGGGCGGGGGCAGATGCGCCCCCGCCAACCGGCCGGAACGGAACGCCCGCGCCGCCAATAAGCCTGCCGCTGCACAGCGTCCCACCGCGGTCATAGCCTTTTCCGTGCCGTGCTGGCGTGCCGTGCTGGGAATACGATGGAAGTACTGGATGAGCCAGGTTACTGAGCTGTCCCTGGCCTTTCACCTCGCTGCCGACCGCATCGGCTACACCTTTTATTGCACCGAGCCAGAGCTAGAGCGGCTGCAACGACAAATAGTCGCTGCCCGGCGCGCGCTGGTCGACATCGACCACGCGGCCGCCCGGCTGTTGATGGGCCGCTTCGGCTATTGCGAACAGTGCCGTGCCGACATTCCGGTGGCCCGGCTCGCCACCATCCCTGAGGCCCGTTACTGCGCGGGCTGCACGGCAGGGACGCCGTGACCAACCTTGGTGATCCGGGCATGGCTGCTGGCGGTACTGACGGTGTAGTGGTCGGCGGGGCGGCTATGCCGCGCGGCGTAGCCGGCCGCCAAAGGTTCGCCTCTCAGGTGGTCGTCACCGGCCACAGACGTGCCTAGCGTCGTGAGCGCGGGCAACCGACAGCGACGAAGGGCACCTGTAATGATGAGGAAGTCACTACCGGAAGAGCGGGCCGGAACGGTCCGGCGGCCCGGCCCATCGGGGTCGGCCGGTGCCCCGTCGGGCGGCTCGTGATGAGCGGGATCACGGCGAGCACAGCGTTGTGGTATGCGAGCCGGGCGACTGGGATCACCGCGTTGGTGCTGCTGTCTGGTGTGGTGCTGTTGGGGATCACTGTCAACCGGCAGGGGCGGCTGCCGGGGATGCCCAGGTTCGCCGTGACCGGGCTGCACCGCAACTTGTCCCTGATCGCGGTGATGTTCGTGGCCGTGCACGTGGTGAGCGCGATCGCTGACAGCTACGTGAGCATCAGCCTGGCCGCGGCGGTCATCCCGTTCGTGTCCAGCTACGAGCCGTTCTGGCTCGGGCTGGGCGCGGTCAGCCTGGACCTGATGGCGGCGGTCCTAGTGACCAGCCTGCTGCGGTCGCGGATCCCGCGCCGAGCGTGGCGGGCGGTGCACTGGCTGTCTTACGGGCTATACCCGGTGGCGGTCGTGCACAGTATCGGGTCCAGCACCGACCTTCAGTCTGGCTGGCTGCTTGCGGTCACGGTGTCTTGCGTGGCGGCCGTGGCGGGCGCGGCGGTGTTCCGGCTGCGCCGCTCGCTGAGGGCGGTTCCCCGCTCTGGGCGGGTGGCCAGCGCGCTTGGTGAGGCGGCCGGCGGTCTCGCGGGTGGCCCGGCGGCCGACCAGGGTCGGCCACGATGAACGCCTCCCACGTCTTGCCGCGGCACGACCGCCACGCCCGCCCCGGGGATCCGTCCCGGCTGCTGCAGGCCATGGATCTGGATGCCCACCTGGCTGCATACGGGCCGCCGCCCTACGGTGGGCGGCAGCTCATCGAGGTGGTCGCCGCAGCCGGGCTCACCGGCCGCGGCGGCGCTGGGTTCCCCGCCGCGCGCAAGCTCACGGCGGTCGCGGAGGCCGGCCGCCGGGCGGTGGTCGTCGGCAACGGCGCGGAAAGCGAGCCGGCCAGCCGGAAGGACCAGCAGCTGCTGTGGACCGCTCCCCATCTGGTGCTGGACGGCCTGCAGCTGGCCGCTGAGGCGGTGGGTACAACCAGGGCCTATCTCTACGTCAACGCGCATCCTGGGTTTCCTGAGCAGCTGGGCAGCGCGCTGGCCGCGCGGGCCGCTGCCGGGCTTGACCGGGCCAGGGTGCAGCTGGTGACCGCGCCGCCGCGGTTCCTGGCTGGGGAGGAGTCCGCTGTGGTCAGCCGGATCAACGGCGGCCCTGCGATACCCCGGTTCAAGGTTCCGCCGGTGTTCCGGCGCGGGGTGGCCGGCGCGCCGACCCTGGTGCACAACGTGGAGACGCTGGCTCACCTGGCCCAGATCGCGCGTTACGGCGCCAACTGGTTCCGCGCTGCCGGCACATCGGCCGAGCCCGGCACCATGCTGGCCACCTGCTGGCGGGCCGACGGCACCGTCGAGGTCGTCGAAACAGCCATCGGCGTTCCTCTGGGTGAGTTGCTGCGGCTGGGCGAGCTGCCCGCACAGGCCGTCCTGGTCGGTGGTTATCACGGAACCTGGCTCACCAGCGGGCGCGCCGCTACCCTGCCGCTGGCCAACGCCGGGCTGCGCCCAGCCGGCGCGGCCGTCGGCGCCGGGCTGCTCGCCGCGCTGCCCCACGGCCGGTGCGGCGTTGCCGAGGCGGTCCGCGTCGTGCGCTACCTGGCCGCTGAGTCGGCCGGGCAATGCGGTCCCTGCTTCAACGGCCTGCCCCGCATCGCCGCCGGACTGGCCGAGCTCGCCCGCCCCCGGCCGCGGCCCCGGCTCCGCGCCGACCTGGAGCGCTGGGCCGGGCTGGCCGAACGCCGCGGCGCCTGCCATCACCCCGATGGCAGTGTCCGCTTCCTGCGTAGCACCCTGGCCATCTTCGGCACCGAGCTCACCGCGCACGCCCGCGGCAAGTGTTCAGCTACGAGCCACCGGCCGTTCTTCCCCGTCCCCGCCGGAGTCCCCGCCAGCCAAGCAGACTGGATCTGACCATGAGCCAGCAGCTGCGCGTCAACCCCATCACCTGCACGGGCCACGGGGTGTGTGCCGAACTGCTCCCTGAACGGGTCATCCTCGACGAATGGGGATACCCGGTTATCTCCCCCGAGCCCATCCCGCCCACGCTCCGCAAGGCGGCCCGCCGCGCGGTCACCGACTGCCCCGCGCTTGCGCTGCTGCTTAGTGGCCACCAGCGGGCCTGGTAAGCAGCCAGGGATGGAAGCGGCCATCAGGCGCCACGGCCTCACGCAGGCCTCGCCCGGCGCGTCCTCGGCCGGGCAGCGCTATGGGCCCGTGACCGGCTGCCGGTCTCGCCGGGCCGAGGTGCCCGCGGCGTAGCGGCGAGGCGGCCGGCTACGCCGAGCGGCGTAGCCGGGCCCGGGAAGTTCGCCCGTCAGGCGGTCGTCGCCAGCTCCCGCGCTCCATAGCGTTCATTTAAAGGACCCAAGTACCCAGCGGAATGGAGCTGACGATGATAGAAGTTCACGACCTGGTCAAACGTTACGGTGGCAAGACAGCCGTCAACGGCCTGACGTTCACGGTCCAGCCCGGTGTGGTGACCGGGTTCCTGGGACC
>JBEKFH010000278.1:0-6427 GCA_050013415.1 Streptosporangiaceae bacterium
AGGCTAGCGGAGCCGAGATCGCTGGCATGGTGCGGGAATGGCTGGCCGAGCCACCGCGCAGTGGCCGCCTCCGCCTGCCCTCACGGGAACGAGACCGTGACATCCGTTGAGTCAGCACTCCGCAAGGCGGTCACTGACCTGAATGCGTTAGAGGCACGGTGGGTGCTCGTCGGCGGCCTGGCGTCTCCGCCGGACCTCGGGTATCTCATCCCGCTGCGTCACCAACCGATCTCGATGCTGCCCGTGACGCCGTCAAGCTCATCCAGGCACGTGGGTTCAACCAGGGACAGGACGTTGCCGCCGATGTGGAGAAACTCATAGCGGACGTGAGTAGCTGACATTCCGGGCGCCGCCGGAATGGTACAACCTCACCAGGGACACGGCCTGGACCTGCCCGGATCAGCCTCCGGCTGGCAGGAAGCCTCGCCGGGCCCGGATCCGCCGATACCAGGGAGGCCATCTCGTGACCCTTACCGACGCCGAGGTCAGCAAGCTGGCCGCCGATCTGCACCAGGCCCGGCAGACCGGGGTCGCCATCCCTCCGCTGACTACCCAGCACCCCGGCATGACGATGACCGACGGCTACCGGGTGCAGCGGGAACTGGTGGCCATGCTCATCGCCGGGGGTGAGCGCATCGTCGGTTACAAGATCGGGCTGACCAGCGCGCCGATGCAGCAGATGCTCGGCGTCGACTCCCCGGACTTTGCTCCCGTGCTCTCCTCCCACCTGAACCCGGACGGCGCCGCCGTGTCCGCCGCCTCGTTCATCTCCCCGCGGGTCGAGGCCGAGATCGCGCTCGTCCTGCGGGAGGACCTGCGCGGGCCGGACTGCACCGCCCTGGACGTCGCCGCGGCGGTCAGCGGGGCGGTGGCGGCGCTGGAGATCGTCGACAGCCGGATCGCCGACTGGAAGATCCAGCTCGCCGACACCATTGCCGACCTGGCCAGCAGCGGGGCGGTCGTGCTCGGCCCCGCGGTCACCCCCGCCGCCGGACTGGACCTCCGGGTCCTCGGCATGGTGCTGACCTGCAACGGTGACCTGATCGCCACCGGCGCGGGCGCCGCCGCGCTCGGCAATCCCCTGCAGGCCGTCGCGTGGCTGGTGCAGACTCTGCACCCGCTGGGTGAGTACCTGCGGGCCGGCCAGTTCGTGATGACCGGCGCGCTGCACGCGGCGGCCGGCATCACCGCCGGCCAGAACTACCGCGCGGAGTTCGACCGGCTGGGCCCGGTCGGCTTGCGCGTCCGCTGACCGGCCCCCGGCCGCCCCCCGGCCCCCGGCCGCCCCGGCCGCGGAAGGCCGGCCCGCCACTGACCAGACCGCCCAGGAGGCCCGTCATGACCGGCTTCGACGCCACTGCCGATGTACACGATCTCGCCGCCCGCCTGGTGGACGCCGCGGCGCAGCGCGCCGGGATCGCGGCGCTGACCACCAGCTACGGCCCGTTCGACGTGGCCACCGCCTACGAGGTGCAGGACGCGGTGGTGTCCGCGCGGGTGCAGGCCGGCTCCGTCGTGGTCGGGGCCAAGCTCGGCCTGACCAGCGCGGCCAAGCAGCGGCAGATGCACGTGGACCAGCCGCTGTATGGCTGGCTGACCGATGACATGGCGCTGGATGTCGGCCAGCCGCTGGAGTGCGGCCGGTTCATCCAGCCGCGCTGCGAGCCGGAGATTGCCTTCCTGGTGGCCAGGGACCTGGCGGGCCCGCAGGTCACCGCGGCGCATGTGCTGGCGGCCACGGCCGCTGTGTACCCCGCGATCGACGTGCTGGACTCACGGTTCGCCGGCTATTCCTTCACCCTGCCGGACGTCGTGGCGGACAACGCCTCCGCTGCCGGGTTCCTGCTCGGCGGCCAGGCCACCGAGCCCGGCGGTGTGGACCTGCGGCTGACCGGGCTGGTGCTGGAGAAAAACGGCGAACTCGTCGGCACCGCAGCCGGGGCGGCGGTGCTCGGCCATCCGGCTGCGGCGGTGGCGTGGCTCGTCCGCGCCCTGGCCCGGCGGGGTCGCGGGCTGCTGGCCGGGCAGGTCGTCATCGCCGGCGCGCTCACCGAGGCGGTGCCGGTGGCGCCCGGGGACACCGTCGTGGCCCATTTCGACCGGCTCGGCACCGTCGAGCTGGCCTGCCGGGATTAGCGAAGGAGCTCCCCTGATGCCATTCGTCCAGGTCACGATGGTGTCCGGCCGCACAGCCGGGCAGAAGCACGCGCTGATCGCGCAGGTGTCCGCCGCGGTCGCCAGCGCGCTCGACACTCCGGTGGAACGCGTCCGGGTGGCTATCTACGAAGTCAGCGCCGACGAGTGGGGCATTGGCGGCGTGCCCTACGCCATCGCCCGCGGCCCGGGCGCAGCGTCTGCCGGGCCCGCGCACCCGCCGACGCCGTGACCTTATCCAGCGCCGCGGCCGCTCATCCGCATCGTCACTCAAGCCGGGGACGGGTGGCGTACCTCCATGGTTACCGGGTTGAGCCAGGCGACCCTGCGGAACTTCGCGAAGTCCGAATCTGTGGAGACCACCGTGAGGCCGTGCTCGCGGGCCAGCGCCGCCAGGTGCGCATCCGGCACCAGATTCCCAGTCGGGCCAACTTCGCGGATGATCTCGCTGAGCACCTGCGGGTGACGGGAACCAGGGGCGGGAATCCAGGCAGCCGGGCGGCTTAGCCAGTCCTCGACGCGCTGCCATGCCTCTGTCACTGCGGCTGGCGGCGAGTAGATCCTGGGGTTGGTGACCAGGCGCAGGTAACCAAGGACGCTGGGCCACGGCAGGCCGACATAGCGCGGGGCCCCGTCCAGATGACCGTCCAGCCAGGCCCGCGCCGCATCATGCTGGCTGGCGCCAGCGTCGGTGGCGTAGACGAGAACATTGGCGTCGACCAGGTACATCAGCGAAACGCCTCGCCCTCGGCGATGGCCAGGGCGTTGGACACGCTATCGATGTCCTCGACGAGCCGGCGGCCCATCGCCAGCGGGCGGGTGGCGGCGGGCGCCGGACCGGCCTGTTGCCGCTCGCTGAGCGTTGACAGCCCTCGCCGTATCACGTCGTTCAAGGCGTCCTTGAACGACGTCCCGCGCTCGGCGCGAAGCTGCTCAAGGCGGATGGCGAGGTCATCGTCCAGGCTAACCGTCGTCCTCATACATCAGAGCATACATATAGTGGTGCGCTGATGCGCAGGGCCGCTGCTTACTTGTGCAGAACGTAAACGGTGTCGCCGCCGATCTTGGTAGCCGTATAGTGCGCCTCGACCCAGCTGGTGATCTGGCTCGACGTGCCGCTGCGGCCGCCGGGTCCTCCGCCCTGGCCGCCGGCGATGAAGTAAGTGATGTCACCGGCGGCGACGTATGCCTTGAACTGGGCCAGCGTCGGGGCAGGGTCCGAGCCGGTAAAGCCGCCGATCGCCATGACCGCCTTGCCGCCGGTAGCCAGCTCCAGGCTTGCCGCGCTCTGCGAGCCGACGGCGGCCGCCGCCCAGCGGGTCGTCGTCTTCTCCAGCGCGGTCCTGAGCGCGGAGCTCACGCTCGTCTGACCGCCACCTCCGGCTGCCAGGCCACCAGCGGCTGCCTTCAGGGCCCCGCCCGCGCCGCTCCCTGCCTGGCCGTGACCTGCCTGGCCGCTGCCCGCATGGCGGCCCGGGGCCGCGCCGGCCGCACCGGCGAAGCCGCTGCCGCCGGGCTTGCCCACTGCCCGGCCGCCATCCGGTGCCGCCCCCGCGAAGCGGCCACCCGCCAGGCCGCCGCCGAGGCCGCCGCCGTCAGCGGAGCCGCCGGTCGCGACCGCGGTCGGGATACTGCCGGTGTGCGGCGTCGCCGCCGTTCCCAGCGCCCAGGCGCTCGTGGGGATGGCGATTGCCGCGGCCGTCATGATCGCGGCTGCCCAGGCCAGCCGCCCGCCCCGCCGGTCCAGCGAGCCCTGCCTGCCTCGCAGCGCCGTGACGGCCAGGGCCAGGATCGCCAGTGCCGAGGCAGCGATGGCGACGGCCGCGACCCACGGATGGAAGGACGCCTCCGACCGCAGCAGCACGACGTCCCACCCGCAGGTCAGCGCGACGGTGACGGCGAGCACGACGCTCGCAGCGACACGGCCCGCACCCGCCCTAGCGCGGGAACGGCGCTGCCACAGCAGTACAGAGCCGATGCCCACGACCGCACCGATGGCGGGAGCGAGGGCGACCGTGTAGTACGGGTGGATGATGCCCTTCATGAAGCTGAAGGTGCCGGCCGTGACCAGCAGCCAGCCGCCCCAGATGACGAACGCCGCCCGGGCCGGGTCCGTGCGCTGGCGGCCCCAGGTCAGCCAGGCACCGGACGCGAGCAGCAGCAGCGCGGCCGGCAGCAGCCAGGAGATCTCCAGGCCGAACTCCCCGGTGAAGAGCCGCTGCAGGCCGGTAGCGCCGCCGAAGCTGGTCCCGGCGCCGGCGCTCCCGGCCCCGGCGCTCCCTGCACCGCCGCCCTGGCCGAGCAGCCGCTCCAGGCCGTTGTAACCGAACGCGAGCTGCAGCGGGTTGTTGTCGGTGCTGCCGCCGATGTAGGGCCGGTCGGCCGCTGGCCAGAGCAGCACGGCCAGGATCCACCATCCGGCGGCCGCGACCATGGCCAGGCCCGCCACGAGCAGCTGGCCGGCCCGGCGGCGCAACGCCGTCGGCGCCGCGACCAGGTACGCCAGGCCGAAGGCCGGAACGGGCAGCAGCGCCTGGCCGCTCTTGGTCAGGAACGCGAAGCCGACCGCGGCGCCCGCGGCCACCAGCCACCGGGTGCGAGCGCCCTCCAGCGCCCGGGTGACGCAGTATGCCGCGGCCACCAGCAGCAGCACCAGGAACGCGTCGGGATTGTCGAACCGGAAGATCAGCACGGCGGCCGGTGTCAGCGCGAGCACCGCGCCCGCGATCAGGCCCGCGGCGGGACCGGCGGCCCGGCGCACCGTGGCTGCCAGCAGCCCGACCGCCGCGACGCCTTCCAGTGCCTGCGGCACCAGCAGGCTCCAGCTGCTGAAACCGAAGATCCGCGCGGACAGGCCCATGACCCACAGCGCACCGGGCGGCTTGTCGACCGTGATGAAGTTCGAGGAGTCCAGCGAGCCGAAGAACCACGCCTTCCAGCTCTTCGAGCCCGCCTGCACAGCGGCGGCGTAGAAGCTGTTCGCGAAGCCGGACGAACTGAGATCCCACAGGTACAGCGCCGCCGCGCCGAGCAGCAGGGCCAGCAGCGCCGGCCGGTACCAGGCAGGACCCGAGGCCGGCCCGCCGAGCAGGCGACCGCGGCGCCGTGGCTGAGGCGGCGGGCCGTCGGCGCGGGCGGCGCGCGGGCGCAGCTCGACGCCGGTCATCTCAGGCTTCCGGCGCTCAGCAGATCCGGCAACTGGCCGCGCGGCGTGTGTTCTCTCATGCGATGACAGTGGCAGCCGCAGCTCGGCAGAAAATCTGGGCTGCCTCTGTGCCAGCCATGAACGGCGGCGCCCGGCAGACGCCGCGCCTGGCAGACAAGGAAACGCTTACGGGAATTACGCTGCGGCCGGGGTCAGCGCCGTTAGCAGAGCTTCTCACGCCCGGCGCGGCGGCCCGGCAAGCTGAGCCGCGGATCAGGCCTATCGCCGCGCGCTGGGCGCTGGCCAGGCCGGCCCGCTCACCCCGGCGCCGCCACCTCGCCCTGTGCCGGGTCGCCCTGTGCCGGGTCGCCCTGTGCCGGGTCGCGCTGTGCCGGGTCGCGCTGTGCCGGGTCGCGCTGTGCCGGGTCGCCCTGTGCCGCCTGGGCCTGCGCCGCGCGGGCCCGGGCGGCGGAAAGTTCTCTTTCCCGGGCGTTGCGGGTCAGGGCGGCGGCGCGCTCGAACTCGGTCCTGGCCTCAGCCGCACGGCCCAGCTTCATCAGCAGGTCGCCGCGCACGCTCGGCAGCAGGTGATAGTCCCGCAGGGCCGGCCCGGCGGCGAGTGCGTCGACCAGGTCGAGCCCGGCCTGCGGTCCGGACGCCATCGACACCGCGACCGCGCGGTTCAGCTCGATCACCGGCGAGGGCGCCAGTTCGGCGAGGATCGCGTACAGGCTGGCGATACGCGCCCAGTCCGTGTCCTCCGGCCGAAACGCGCGGGCGTGGCAGGCGGCGATCGCGGCCTGCAGGGCGTAGCGGCCGCGCCCCCCGCCGAGCTCTTCTGCCGTGGCGAGGGCGGCCAGGCCGCGGTTGATCAGCAGGCGATCCCAGTGGGCCCGGTCCTGGTCCAGCAGCAGGACCGGGGCTCCGGACGGCCCCGTGCGGGCGCGCAGGCGGGACGCCTGGATCTCCATCAGCGCCACCAGCCCGTGCACCTCCGGCTCGGCCGGCATGAGCTGGGCGAGGACGCGACCGAGGCGCAGGGCGTCCGCGCAGAGCTCCGGGCGCATCCAGTCATCGCCGGCAGTTGCCGAGTACCCTTCGTTAAAAATCAGGTAGATGACCTCAAGG
>JBEKFH010000279.1:0-6419 GCA_050013415.1 Streptosporangiaceae bacterium
CTGCACGTCGAATGGCAGCACAAGCCGGTCGGGTTCGTCAGCTACGGCGGGGTGGCGGCCGGCACGAGAGCTGTGCAGATGCTTAAGCAGGTGATCACGACGCTGAAGATGGTGCCGGTGTTCGACGCGGTCAGCATCCCCTTCGTCCAGCAGTTCCTGGACGACGAGGGCAGGCTCAAGCCCAACGAGATCATGGAAAGCGCGGCGACCGCGATGCTCGACGAGCTACTCCGCTGGACGGCCCCGCTGCGCGCCCTCCGGCAGCCCGCGGCCCGCGCGACGGCCTAGCGAGCTGGCCCGGAGCACCTCGGCCCGGAGTACGGCGGCCCCGAGCACGGTGGCCCCGCCAGGGTGCATTGCTTGCTGGCGGGGCCAGGTCTAGGTTTCGGCCATGCACTCCGTGGACTCGACAACCGAGCAGATGATCCGTTCCGTACTCAACTACGCGGAAAACCGGCTGCGGCTGGATCCGGTGCCGCTGGACGGCGGCCCGCGGGATCCGGCGTCGCTCGGCGCGGCGCTGCAGGGAATGCTGAGCGACCAGGGCAACGATCCGGACAAGGTTCTCGGGGTGTACGCGGCGACTCTCGCGCCCGCGGTGATCTCGGCAGACAGCCCCCGCTACCTTGGCTTCATCCCCGCCGCCCCGACGAAGGCGGCGCTGCTGTTCGACATGCTGGTCTCCTGCGCCTCGATCCAGGGCATCTCCTGGCTGGAGGCAGCCGGCGCAATCGCCGCCGAGAACCAGGTGCTCCGCCTGATCGCCGACCGGGCCGGCCTGCCGGCCTCGGCAGGCGGCTGCTTCGTCTCCGGCGGATCCGCAGGGAACCTGTCCGCGCTCGTGGTGGCCCGTGAGGCGGCCAAGCGCGCTGCGGGACCGGCCGCGGCCAGGCGCCCCGCAGGGCCTTCGGCGGGCAGGCGATGGCGGGCGGTGGTCGGGGCTGACGCCCACTCCTCGATCATCAGCACGCTCCGGATCCTTGAAATGGACGCGCTCACCGCGCCTACCGGCGATCACCGGCTGACCGGTGACGCGGTCCGGGCCGCGATCGAGGCCGACGGCGACCCGTCGTCCATCGCGGCCGTGGTGGCGACGGCCGGCACCACCAACGCGGGCATCATCGACGACCTGGCGGGCGTCGCCGCGGTCGCCAGGGAGCATGGTCTCTGGTTCCACGTGGACGGCGCCTACGGCGGGGCGGGGCTGTTCGCGCCAAGCGTCCGCCGCGCCTACGACGGCATCGAGCACGCGGACTCCCTCGTCGTCGACCCGCACAAGTGGCTGTTCGCCCCGTTCGACTGCGCGGCGCTGATCTACCGTGACCCTTCGCTCGCCCGGTCGGTGCACACCCAGGACGCGTCTTACCTCGACGTCATCCACGAAAATCCCGCCGAGTGGAACCCGGCCGACTATGCCTACCACCTGACCAGGCGCGCCAGGGGACTCCCGCTGTGGTTCTCGCTCGCCGTGCACGGCGTCACGGCCTACGGCGAGGCCATCGAGACGGCGATCGGGCTGGCCAGGCAGACCGCGGCAGAGATTCGCGGGCGCGACAACCTCGAGCTGATCCGCGAGCCCGACCTTTCCGTGGTCCTCTTCCGCCGCCGCGGCTGGGCCGCCCGTCACTACGCTCAGTGGGCGGACCAGCTGCTGACCGATCAGGTGGCGTTCATCCCGCCGTCCGCCTGGGAAGGCGAGGCGGTGGCCAGGTTCGCGTTCCTGCATCCGCGAACGTCCATGGAGCTCGTCCGCCAGATCCTCGACCGGATGGCGTGACGTGACCGGGATGGCGTGCGTGACCGGATGCATGACGTGACTGCCACCGGGCGCAGGGCTACGCTGACGCCCTAACGCGGCGTCACAGCTGACGTGCTTCCGGCGACGGCCGCTGGGGAGGTGCTTCCAGCGGCGTCACGATGCGGTGCTCCCAGCTCATGGGAATGCCTCTGGCCACGCTGCCTGAGCCAGCAGGAGGGCGAGATGACCAGCCAGCCAACCGAACCGGCCGGGCCAGCCCAGCAACCGCAAGCCCAGCCCATGCAGCTGAGCATGCCCGGGCATGTCGACGTCGCGATGCGCTCCTTCGGGCAGCCGAACTCGGCCAGGAGGCAGTTCGACTTCTACGACGACAGTTACGAGCTGCGCCGGGTGTTCTCCGAGCTGTTCGGGACCTTTCTGCTCGTCCTCGCGGCGGCGGGCGGCGGGATGGTGAACGCCAGGTTCGGCGGTCATGTCACCGGCAGCGCGGCGCTTGTCGTGGCGCCTGCCCTGACGGTGGCCGCCATCATCCTCTTCATGGGGGCTGTTTCAGGAGCCCATCTCAATCCCGCGGTGAGCTTCGCGTTCGCGCTGCGCGGCAACTTCCCGTGGAAACGGGTCCCGGCCTACATCGGCGCGCAGGCGGCAGGAGCGGTGCTGGCCACGCTGCTGCTCTGGGCGCTGGTCGGCAAGCACGGCAGCGCCGGGCTCACCCTGCCGGGCCCCGGCATCTCCACCGTCACCGCGATGATCTGGGAAGCGGTCCTGAGCGCCGGCCTGGTCAGCGTCATACTCGGGACGGCGTCCGGGGCCCAGCAGGTCGGGCAGTTCGCGGCTATCGGGGTGGGCAGCTACATCGCGCTTGCCGGGCTGTGGGCATCGCCGGTCAGCGGCGCCTCGATGAACCCCATCCGGTCCCTCGGCCCAGCGCTCGTCCTCGGCGACTGGACCTCCTGGTGGGCCTACCTGATCGGCCCGTTCGCCGGCGCGGCGATCGCGGTGGGCATCGCCTACATCCTGCGCGGCCCGGGCGGCGGGACGCACGGCACCGAGGCTGCCCAGGGCACGCTGGGCACGCTGTGGACTCCGGAGCGCATCGGGGCCCCGGCGGTAGTCCCGCTGGCGCCCCATCACCCGGGCCAGCGGCCAGCCCAGTCGTCGCAGGCCGGCGACGGCAGCGAGCCGCGATCGGACAAGGCCTGAACGGATGAACCGCCCGGCTGTGAAGCGCCGGCCAGTGATGGAGGGAGCAGCCGATGAGCGCCACGCCGCAGGCCGCTGATCGCCGGGCGCCGCGATCCCGGCCCGGGACGCCGCAGCCCCGGCTTTCCCCGGCGGAGCGAGCCGACGTCGGCAAGGCGGCCCGCGCCGCCACGCCGAGGCGCAAGCATGCCAGCTTCGAGCCCGCCGCTGACCGGCCGGATCCGGTCAGCCTGCTGCAGCAGCAGGCGACGACGCGGGTTCCCGGGCTGGTGGCGATCCGGTACGGCCGGATGCTTGCCTCGCCGCTGGCGTTCTTCCGCGGAGCTGCCCTGCCGATGGCCGCCGACCTGGCGGGCACGCCGTCGACAGGGCTGAGAGTGCAGTTGTGCGGCGATGCACATCTGTCCAATTTCGGGGTGTTCGCCTCGCCGGAACGCCGCCTGGTCTTCGACATCAACGACTTCGACGAGACGCTGCCCGGCCCGTGGGAGTGGGACGTCAAGCGGCTCGCCACCAGCCTGGAGGTGGCCGCGCGGGGCAACGGCTGCTCTGGCCGGCATCGCCGCGCGATCGTGCTGGCGGCCGTCGCCGGCTACCGCCGGGCGATGCGCCGTTTCGCCGGGATGAGTGACCTGGACGTCTGGTACGCCCATGCGGAGCTCGACGAGCTGCATCCCGAGTACCGGTCGATACTCGCCGCCGGGCAGCCCGGGCTGGCGGTCAGCGGCCGGGCCAGCGCCGGCCGCAGGTACAACCTGCAGGAGCTCAGCAAGCTGACGCATGTCGTGCACGGCAGGCCGAGGATCAGGTCCGACCCGCCGTTGCAGGTCAGGCTCGCCGATCTGGAGGAGGGCCAGCCGGGCCGCGCCGAGTTCGATGCCCAGCTCAGTGACTTCCTGGCCAGGTACATCCGCACGCTGGAACCCGACCGCCGGTTCCTGCTCGGGCAGTTCGAGGTCGCGGACATGGCCCGCCGTGTCGCCGGGATAGGCAGCGTGGGCATGCGCTGCTGGGTCGTCCTGCTGTTCGGCCGTGATCAGGACGATCCGCTGTTCCTGCAGGTCAAGGAAGCCCAGCCGTCCGTGCTGAGTGCCTTTGCCGGTGCTAGCGCGTACGCCAACTCCGGTCAGCGCGTGGTGCGCGGCCAGCGGCTCATGCAGGCAGCGAGCGACATCTTCCTCGGCTGGCAGCGGACCGGCATGGGCCCGGCCGGCCAGCCCAGCGACTTCTACGTCCGCCAGCTGCGCGACTGGAAGTTCTCGATTGACGTCGAGTCGATGCCGCCCCGCAGCCTGCGCGTGTACGGGGAACTCTGCGGGTGGAGCCTGGCGCGGGCGCACGCCAGGTCCGGGGACCGAATCGCGATCGGCGCCTACCTTGGCGGCGGGGCGGCCTTCGATCATGCCGTCGGTGACTTCGCCGCCGCCTACGCCGACCAGAACGAACGCGACCTCAAGGCGCTCCAGGCTGCCGTGGCAGCCGGCCAGGTGACCGCCAGGACCGGCATCTGACCGTACCCCCATATCATTGGCCAGCCGGATCATCGGCCAGCAGCCCGAGCGCCGCATTCCCGGTCAGCGCCGCATTCCCGATCAGGGTAGGCGGCTACATCCGGCCAGAACAGGAGAGTAACGATGACTGCACCGTTGCAGGTGATCGCGTTCAGCTTCAGCCTCGGCGCCGATTTCGAGGGACGGATCCTCCAGGAGGTCGATCGCCTCAAGGGCCGCGGAGTCCTCCGGGTGCTCGACATGCTCTTCGTTGCGAAGGACGATTCGGGCGTCGTCGAGCGGCTGGAGATCGGCGATGACGAGGACTTCGGCTCGCTGCTGGCCGGCGTCCTGCCCGATGCGGGCGACGGCACGGCCGGGCCGGCGCCGGATGACGGCACGGTGGCGTTTGACATCGGCGGCGCGCGGCTTATGGCCGAGTCCCTCGAGCCGGGAACCGCCCTCGCCTACCTGCTCATCGAGCACAACTGGGCCGCTTCGCTGTTCGACGCCATCGCCGAGACGGGGGGCGCGCTGATCGGCGAGGGCTTCCTCGACGCGGCGGGCGGGCTGGGCGTGCGCGCCGAGGTCGCCGCCATGGAGGAGGCCGCTGAGGTGATCGCCGAGGCCCAGGCCGCTGAGGCAGACGCGCTGCTCCGGGTCATCGCGGCCGGGGCAGAGGCGGCCGTGGCAGAGGCCGCTTCCGAGCAGATCCAGGCAGCCGCCGCGGCCGAGGCAATCCGTGCGCTGATCGAAGCCGGGCTGGTGGAGGAGGCAGCCGCCCATGAGGCGGTGACCGCGCTGACCGCAGCCGGCCTCCTCGTAGCTGCCGCCGACCAGGCCACCGAGGAGTCCCTCGCTGCGATCGCCGTCGCTGACGACGCTGCCGCCGCGTCGCTGGCCGAGGACGCCGCCATCATCAGCGCCGCCGACGAGGTGGCCGCCGAAGCCGCTGACGAGGCCGCGGAGAAGATCAGGGCGGCGTCGATCACCATTGCCGAGGCCCAGGTGCTGAGGTACCTGCCGACGTCGCTGCCCTTCGCTGTCATCGCGGACAAACTGGGGATCTCCCGGTCGGCGGCCAAGGAGCGCGCGGAGCGCCTCTACAAGAGGCTCGGCGTGCACAGTCGCGCCGACGCAGTCAGCCGGGCCCGCGCGCTCGGCCTGACCCGCGCCCGGGCCTGACCGCGCAGCGGATGCAGGTCCTGGCCGCCGGGCGGGCGGTCAGGCGCTCGGCGGTGATGGGCTGGCCGCAGCGCTCGCAGCTGCCGTAGCTGCCGTCCTCGATCCGCGCGAGCGCCAGGTCGAGGTCCGCCAGCCTGCCGCGGGCTTGCTCCAGCAGGGCGGCGACCTGCGCCCGCTCGAACGCGATCGTCGCGCCCTCCGGGTCGTGCTCGTCATCGGTGCCGACTCCGGAGGCGGAATCGACAATTCCATCGAAATCACGCATCAAAGCCGATATCGCGGCGGTTGCCTCCGCGCGCTCAGCCTCCAGCAGCTCAAGCGCTTCCAGCAGCTCCCGCGCGCCGTTCAGGCCGCCGTCCGACACCGGATGATCCTAGCAACGGAGCCCCGGGCGGGCCCCCGTGGCGCGGGCACGGCCCATGATCGGGCAGGCTGGTGCCATGGCAGCGAAACTCACCCTGATGGCCGTGCACGCGCATCCCGACGACGAGTCGTCGAGCACCGGCGGCGTGCTCGCGAAGTACTCCGCCGAGGGCATCCGCACGGTGGTCGTGACCTGCACGAATGGCGAGTTCGGGGACGCGCCGGGGCAGGTCAAGCCAGGCCAGGACGGTCATGACGAGGCCGCGGTCGCGAAGATCCGGCTGGCGGAGCTCCGGACGGCCTGCGATCTGCTCGGGGTCAGCGACCTTGAGGTGCTCGGCTACCACGACTCCGGCATGCCCGAGTGGGACTACAAGGACCGCCCGGACGTCTTCGGCAACGTGCCGCTCGCCAAGGTC
>JBEKFH010000280.1:0-6408 GCA_050013415.1 Streptosporangiaceae bacterium
AGCAGCAGGGCCAGCAGCCCGCGTGCCTCCCGCTCGTCGGGCATCAGCTCGCGGATCATCCTGGCCAGCCCGATCGCGCGGTCCACCAGGTCGGCGCGGACGAGGTCATTCCCGGCGGGTGCCGTATGGCCGGTGGTGTAGAGCAAGTGAACGACGGTCAGCACGGCGTCCAGCCGCTCGGGCAGCTCGGCGGCGGCCGGCACCCGGTAGGCGATGCGGGCCGCGGAGATCTTCTTCTTGGCGCGGGTCACCCGCGCGGCCATGGTCGGCTCGGACACCAGGAACGCGCGGGCGATCTCCCCCGTCGTCAGCCCGCAAACCAGCCGCAGGGTGAGCGCGACCTGGGCTTCCCTGGCCAGCGCCGGGTGGCAGCAGGTGAAGACGAGTCGCAGCCTGTCGTCGGGGATCACGTCGCCCTCCGCAGCCCAGCCAGCGCCGCTCCCCCCGTCCGGCCCGGTCCCGCCTGGCCAGGCTGGCCCGTCCCCGGCCGGCGGCGGGCCGGGATCGATGAGCAGCGGCAGCTTCGCGCGCAGCGTCCGGTCCCGGCGCAGCGCGTCCAGCGCCCGCCGCCGGGCCGTGGTGGTCAGCCATGCACCGGGATTGCGCGGGATGCCGCCGCGCGACCAGGCGCCCAGCGCGGCCACGTAGGCGTCCTGGACGCATTCCTCGGCCAGGTCGAGGTCGCGCGTAACGCGCGCCGTCGCGGCGAGCACGAAGGCCCACTCGCGACGGTGCGCGTCGGCGACGGCGTCAGCGACGGCGTCAGTCAGCTCAGCCGCCGGAGGTGTCCCACACTGGCCGCACCTCGACGCCGCCGTACTGCGCCGGGCAGAGCTTGCCGATCGCCAGGGCGTGGTCCAGGTCGGGCGCGTCGATCAGGTAGTAGCCGCCGAGCGCCTCCTTGGTCTCGGCGAACGGGCCGTCGGTGACCACGTCGTCGCGGATCGACGTCGCGGTGGCGGTGGGCTGCAGGGCGTTACCGCCGAGCAGCTTCCCGCCTTGCTCGCCGACCTGGCCGGCGAAACGCGTGTGCGCTTCCATCACCGTCTGCAAGACCTCTGGCGACGCATCGACGTAGGCATCTTCGTTCTCGTAAATAAGGATCAGGTACTGCGCCATGTCAGTTCTCCTCGCGGTCTCGGTGCGGGCGGCGGTCTGCTGAATTCCGCCCGGTACCCCTACGACGAACGGGCCGGCCCGGATCGACAGCGCGCGGCCAGGATTCTCCCGCCGCCGGCCGGGTCAGCGCCAGCCGGCCGCGGCGGTGGCGCGCTCGGCGGCCGAGCGCAGCGAGCGGACGGCCGCCGCCGGATCATCGGCGGAGTAGACCGCCGAACCCGCCACGAACACGTCAGCCCCGGCCTCGGCGCAGCGCCCGATCGTCTCCTCGCTCACCCCCCCGTCCACCTGGAGCCAGATCTCCGTCCCGCGGGCGGCGACGAGCTCGCGCGCCCTGCGCACCTTGGGCAGCACCAGGTCGAGGAAGGGCTGGCCGCCGAACCCCGGTTCCACCGTCATCAGCAGCAGCATGTCGATCTCGTCCAGCAAATCGGCGTACGGCTGCACCGGGGTGGCCGGGTTGATCCCCAGCCCGGCGCGCGAGCCCGCTGCCCTGATCTCCCGCAGCGTCTTGACCGGCGCGCTGGCCGCCTCCGCGTGGATCGTGACGTTCCGCGCCCCGGCCTCGGCGTAGCCGGGCGCCCACCGGTCCGGGTCCTCGATCATCAGGTGGCAGTCGATCGGCAGGCCCGCGTGCTTGAGCAGCGCCTCGACGACGGGCAGGCCGATGGTCAGGTTCGGCACGAAGTGACCGTCCATGACGTCGACGTGCAGCCAGTCGGCGACGTCCGCGACGGCCGCGGCCTCGTCGGCGAGCCTGGCGAAGTCCGCGGCCAGGATGCTGGGCGCCATCTGCACTGTCATCTCGGCAGCCAGTGTAGGCACCGG
Source organism: Streptosporangiaceae bacterium (assembly GCA_050013415.1). Lineage (GTDB taxonomy): Bacteria > Actinomycetota > Actinomycetes > Streptosporangiales > Streptosporangiaceae > Palsa-506. Next base: position 1,948 of record JBEKFH010000280.1, read on the forward strand.
CATGGCAGACTGGCCGCGCGGCCCGCGCGAAAATGTCACAGCCCTCGGCTAACGTTCGATCCCGTATTCGAATCCCCCGACCGGCGAGGAGGCCGCGCATTGACTCCCGAGGCATCAGTCAGCCCTGAAGCACCAGGCAAGCTGCTTGACCGCGTTCGCAAGCTGCTGGCGAAGGCGGAGGACGAGAGCGTCACGCCGCCCGAGGCCCAGGCACTGACGGCCAAGGCCGCGGAGCTGATGGCCAAGTACGGGATCGACCGGGCGCTGCTGGCCGCCGACCGGCCGGAGACCGACCGCCCGGAGAACCGCATCCTGGATATCGACAACCCGTGGGCACGCGTGAAGGCGCACCTGCTCTGCGGGCTCGGCTCCGCGCTGCGCTGCCAGTGTATCGTGCTGACCGGGTCCAGGCCCGGCACCAGGATCCACGTGTTCGGCTACGCGTCGGACATCGAGCGGGCGGACCTGCTGTACACCTCCGTGCTCGTCCAGATGTGGCACGGCCTGGTCGGCGCCCAGGTGCCGGCCTGGAGCAGCAGCCCGCGGGCCTGGCGGCGGAGCTGGCTGCTCGGGTTCGCCACCGCCGTCATTTCCCGTGTCCGCGCGGCCGAGCACGCCGCGGCCAGCCAGGCGACCGCGCCGGGCGCCGAGGCCGGCTCCCGGACGGCCCTGGTCCTCGCCGACCGGAGCCTGGTGATCCGGCGCAATGTCGAGCAGGCCTACCCGGTGACCCGCAACGCGAGGATCACCTACAGCGGGAGCGGCTACGGCGCCGGGTACGCCGAGGGCCAGCGCGCTGACATCGGCGGCGGCAAGCTGTCCGGCGGCCGCGGCCGCAGCCTGACCAGCGCGGCCAGGTAGTCCGCCCGGTCAGCCGCCGCATCCGGTTCATGGCTCGCTCCTCCGGCCCGCCGCCTCCGGCCGGATACCGGCGAGGATGCCGGCGTCGTCGGCCGCGGCGATGACGTCGAACAGCGCGAGCACCCGGCTGACGATGCCCTCGGCGCTGCAGATCGCCCGCGCAGCCCGGAACGCGGCGATGGCTGGCGCAGTGCCAGGCCCGCCGGCAGCTGTCCCGCCCGCGCCGGCCGCTGCTCCGCTCCCGGCGGCAGCTGTCCTGCCTGCGGCGGCGGCAGCTGTCCTGCCTGCGGCGGCGGTCAGCGCGAGCCCGCACAGGGCCAGTGCCCTGATGTCGAGTGCCGCGTAGGCGTCGCTGGTCAGCCGGAGTAGCTCATCGGCCTGGCTGATCGCGTCGCGGAACTCCGGCGACGCCGCGGCTGGCTGCCCCAGCCTCAGCCGGGCGACGCCGAGCATTAACGACAGCTCGGCGCGGCCGGGCAGGTAGTCGGGGCCTCGGGCGGAGCTGGCGGTCTGCAGCGCGGCGGCCGGGTCCCCGGTCAGCAGCTGGATCCGGGCGAGGCCGCAGCCGATCCTGCTCTGTGCCTGCGCGTTACTGATCGCGTCGGCCAGGTCGGCGGCCTGCCGGGCGTACTCGATCGCCTGGCCCCACCTCGCGAGGTTCCGGTGCACGTCCGCCAGGCCGGCCAGGCTGAACGCCTGGCCGTAGCGGTAGCCGATCTGGCGGGCTGTCGCGGCCGCCTGCCGGTAGGCATCGGCGGCGCGCTCCGGCTGGCCGAGGTCGCGGCGGGCGTTGCCGAGCAGGCACAGGTCGGCGGCCTGGCCCTGCAGGTCGCCCGCCTCACGGTCGATGGCGAGCGCCCGCTCGCAGAGCTCGAGCGCCTCGGGAACCTGTCCGATCAGGCTGCGGCTGGTCGCGAGGTTGCCGAGAGTGCCCGCCTGCGCTCGCAAGTCACCGCCTTCGGTGTAGAGGGCCAGTGCCTGCTCGTAGAAATCGACGGCCCGGTGGATGTCGCCGAGATCGTAGTGGCAGAGTCCGAGGTTGTTCAGCACGGTCGCCTCGTCCAGCCGGTCGCCGCTCGCGCGGAAGATGGCGAGCGCCTGCTCGCGGAGGTCGATGGCCCGGTGGATGTCGCCGAGCGACCACCAGCAGCTGCCCAGGCGGTTCCTGGAGGTGGCGTCCATCCACGGATCGTCGAGATGACCAGCCAGCCGCTCATGCATCCCGGCACTCAGCCGGTAGTGGCCCCACCGCGACAGGTAGTCGTGGTCGATGTCCAGCAGCACCTGGGCCGCGGTGTCGTAGTCGCCGCCTGCGTAGCGCAGGTCGAACTCGGCGAACTGCGGGGCCAGGTCCGCCAGGGTCTTCCACGCCTCCCGCGGCGTGCGGATCTGCTCGAAGTATTCCGCGCCGCGGTGCCGCAGCGCGGACTGCGTGAACGGCGCCGGGCCGGCGTCGCGATCACCCGGCTCGCCCGCCGGGACGCGGCCGAGCGCGTAGTCACGGTCGACCTGGTGCAGCCGATAGAGGCCAGCGTCCCGGTGGACGAACTGCATGTTCACGAGCCGGCGCAGCACTGGGGCGGCGTCGACGGCCGGCTCATATGGCTGCAGGAGGTAGTCCACCGCCACCGGCGGAACCGGCGTGGGGGCGTAGATCGCCAGCGCCTTCATCACCTGCTGCGCTGCCGCGTCCAGGCGGCTGAACGCCTCCCCGACCAGCGCTTCCACCACGTTCTCCGGCAGCTGGACAGGCTCGGCCAGCAGCTCGGGCAGCGTGGCATCCCGGTCGGCGGCCAGGATCGCCGCCAGCGCCTCCAGCGCGCGGGGGTAACCGCGGGTCCGCTGCCTGGCGCGGTCGAGCAGCTCATCGGGAGCATCCCTGAGCCCGAGCCGCCCGTCGGGATCCCTGGCTCGCAGCACCTGCTCGGCGTACGGCGAGCTCAGCCCGTCGTCCAGGTCCAGCCGCCGCTGCCGCTGCGGCTGGACCAGCAGCAGCGCACGGGGAGCCACCCGGGTCGTCATGATGATCTTCACGCCGTGCGCGGGAGCGGACAGCAGCGCGCGCAGCGCCTCGTCCAGGGCCGCGTCGGTGATGTCGAAGTCGCTGGAGGAGGCGTCGATCACGTCCTCGGCGTTGTCCAGCAGCACGACCACGCGGCCGGCCGGGAAGGCGTCCAGCAGCGCGCGCATCAGCGCCGACGGGCTCTGCTGCGGCTCGCGGTAACGCAGCCGCAGCTCACCGGCTGTCTCGGCGGGCAGCACCCGGCACAGGTCGGCGAACAGGTTGGGGAAGTTGACCGGATGCGCGCCCGCCGGGCTCAGGTAGACGATCCCGTCCACCGCCAGCTCGCCCAGGTCATCGGGGAGCCGGCCGCCCTCCAGCGCCTTGAGCAGCCGGCACACCATGGCGGACTTGCCGACCCCGCCGCGCCCGACCACCGTCATGATCCGCAGATCGTCGGCGCGCAGGAACGCGGCTGCCAGCTCGGACTCCACGTACCGGTCCTGGAAGTAGCCGGGGGCGACAACCGGCGGGGAGTTCACGAACCTTGCCCGCGCCGGCCCGGCGTCCGGCCGCTCGGGCCGCCGCTGCCGCTCCATCCCGGCGGCGATCCGCTGCTGCGTGCGCCGCGTCGCCGCCCCCGGGTCGGCCAGCAGCCGCCGCTGATCCGCTACCCGCTGGCGCAGGTCCGCGATGTCCTGCTCGATCCGGGGCCGGCGGGCCGGCCCGGCCCTCGGCAGGTCCCGCTCGGCCTCCGCCAGCTGATCCCGCAGATCCATCAGCACCCGCTCCGGGCTGCCGATCCCGCCGAGCAGGACGCGCAGCCGCGCGAGCCCGCGATCGAAGCCGTCGCTGAAGTCGATGTACTGCCGGGACGACAACTCGAACGGGAACTCGGCGCCGGCGTCGATCAGCAGCGGTATCACCGGCTTCTTGCACTTCAGCGCCAATGTCCACTCCGGCGTGCAGCTCGAATTGTCCTGCACGGCGTCCATCGTCATGAGGAAGAGCAGGCCAGCGCAGTCCTGAATCGCGTCCCTGATCTGGCGGCGATAGTCCGGGCCGGCCCGCAGGTCGCGCTTGTCCAGCCACACCGGATAGGACGGCGGCCCGGCGACGAGTAGGTCGGCCAGTCGCAGGGCAAGGTCGACGCCGTCGACCCCCGAGTGACTGATGAAGTAGCGCCCGCCCATTCCCGCCCCTCGCGGCCAGCTGAGTGCGACCAGCCTACTGACGTCAGGCCGCCCGGCCACGTCGCTTGCCGGGCTGGTTCGCTGACCGGGGCGGTCAGGCCGGCAAGCCCGGGGCGGTCCGGCGGAGCAGCGCCAGGAAGATGCCGTCCGTGCCGTGCCGGTGCGGCCAGAACTGCGCGTACCGCCCGTTGCCCGGCGGGCAGCGCAGGCCGGGCACCTCGGGGAGCAGCGCAGGCGCGTCGAGCACCTGGACGTCGTCCCTGGCGGCCAGCACGGCGGCCACGACCTCGCGGGTCTCGGCCAGGTGCGGCGAGCAGGTCACGTACGCGACCACCCCGCCCGGCCTGGCCGAGTCGAGCGCCGCGGCGAGCAGCCCGCGCTGCAGGCCGCCGAGCCCGGCGACGT
>JBEKFH010000281.1:0-6405 GCA_050013415.1 Streptosporangiaceae bacterium
GCCGGCCACCGCGGAAGGCGAGGACACCCCGTGGCCTCCGGAAGCCAGCGCTTCTCGATCATCAGCGACGGCCTGCCCACCCAGCTGCCGGACATCGACCCCGACGAGACCAGGGAATGGATCGAGTCCTTCGACACGGTTGTCCGGACTCGCGGCCGGTCCCGCGCCAGGTACGTGATGCTCCGCCTGCTCGAGCGGGCCAGGGAGCAGCAGGTCGGCGTGCCGGGCCTGCGCAGCACCGACTACATCAACACGATCCCGCCCGAGCTCGAGCCGTGGTTCCCCGGTGACGAGTACGTCGAGCGGCGCATCCGCGCCTACATCCGGTGGAACGCCGCCGTGATGGTCTCCCGCGCCAACCGCCCGGGCATGAGCGTCGGCGGGCACATCGCCACCTACGCGTCCGCCGCCAGCCTCTACGAGGTCGGCTACAACCACTTCTTCCGCGGCAAGGAGCACGGCGAGTCGGGCGATCAGGTGTTCTTCCAGGGGCACGCGGCGCCGGGCATCTACGCGCGCGCATTCCTTGAGGGCAGGCTCACCGAACATCAGTTGAACGGATTTCGCCAGGAACTGTCGCACCCAGGCGGCGGCCTTCCGTCGTACCCGCACCCCCGGCTGATGCCGGACTTCTGGGAATTCCCGACGGTATCCATGGGACTCGGCGCGATCAACGCCGTGTACCAGGCCAGGTTCAACAGGTACCTGCTGGCCAGGGAGATCAAGGACACCAGCAGGTCTCACGTCTGGGCGTTCCTCGGCGACGGCGAGACCGACGAGCCCGAGGTACTCGGCTCGATCGGGCTGGCGGCCCGCGAGGAGCTCGACAACCTCACCTTCGTCATCAACTGCAACCTGCAGCGGCTCGACGGCCCGGTGCGCGGCAACGGGAAGATCATCCAGGAGCTTGAGGCGTCGTTCCGCGGCGCGGGCTGGAACGTCATCAAGGTGATCTGGGGCCGTGAGTGGGACCCGCTGCTCGCCCAGGACGTGGACGGCGTGCTCGTGAACAAGATGAACACCACGCCAGACGGCCAGTTCCAGACCTACGGGGTCGAGTCCGGCGCCTACATCAGGGAGAACTTCTTCGGCGGCGACCCGCGGCTACGCGCGATGGTCGAGCACCTGTCGGACGCCGACCTGCGGAACCTCTCCCGCGGCGGCCATGACTACCGCAAGGTCTACGCCGCGTTCAAGGCCGCGACCGAGCATGTCGGGCAGCCGACCGTGATCCTCGCGCACTCGATCAAGGGCTGGACGCTGGGGCCTGACTTCGAGGCGCGCAACGCCACCCACCAGATGAAGCACCTCACGACCGCCGAGCTGAAGGAGTTCCGCGACCGGCTCTACCTGGACATCCCGGATTCCGCGCTGGAGGCGGACCTGCCGCCGTACTACCACCCGGGCGAGAAGTCCGACGAGATCCAGTACATGAAAGAGCGCCGGGCCGCGCTCGGCGGCTACCTGCCCAGGCGGGTAGTGCGCGCCAGGCCGCTCGCGCTGCCGTCCGAGGCGGCCTACGCCGAGCTGCGGAAGGGCTCGGGCAAGCAGGCCGTCGCCACCACGATGGCGTTCGTCCGGCTGCTCAAGGACCTGATGCGGCATTCGGAGATCGGCGACCGGTTCGTGCCGATCATCCCGGACGAGGCGCGCACCTTCGGCATGGACTCGCTGTTCCCGACGGCGATGATCTACTCCCCGCACGGGCAGACCTACGAGGCTGTCGACCGCAACCTGCTGCTGTCCTACAAGGAGTCGACCAAGGGCCAGATCCTGCACGAGGGCATCAGCGAGGCCGGCGCGATGGGCTCGATGGTCGCGGCGGCCACCGCCTACGCCACCCACGCCGCCCCGATGATCCCGGTCTACATCTTCTACTCGATGTTCGGCTTCCAGCGGACCGGCGACCAGATGTGGCTGCTGGGCGACCAGCTCGGCCGCGGCTTCCTGCTCGGCGCGACGGCCGGCCGGACCACTCTGACCGGCGAGGGGCTGCAGCACAACGACGGCCACTCGGTGCTGCTGTCCTCGGTCAGCCCGGCCTGCGTCGCCTATGACGCCGCCTGGGCGTACGAGCTGGCCTATATCGTGCGGGATGCACTGCGCCGGATGTTCGGGTCCTCCCCCGAGCATCCGCAGGGCGAGGACATCTTCTACTACCTGACGGTCTACAACGAGCCCTACCAGCAGCCGGCCGAGCCCGCCGACTACCCGGGCGGCACGGCCGCCCTGGAGCAGGGCATCCTGCGCGGCCTGTACCGCTACGCCGCGGCGCCGGACGGGCAGCCGGGGCCAGCGGACCCCCGCGGCGAGCGGCCGCGCGCGAAGATCCTGGCCTCCGGCGTGACGCTGCGCATTGCGCTGGACGCCCAGCGGCTGCTTGCCGACGACTGGGGGGTCGCCGCCGAGGCATGGTCGGCGACCTCCTGGACGGAGCTGCGCCGCGAGGCGCTGAGCTGCGACGAGTGGAACATGCTGCATCCCGACGGCCAGCACCGGGTGCCGCAGGTGACCCAGGCGCTGGAGGGCCACCCCGGCCCGGTCGTGGCGGTGAGCGACTGGATCCGCGCAGTGCCCGACCAGATCGCCCGCTGGGTCCCGGATCCCTACACCTCGCTCGGAACGGACGGCTGGGGGTTCTCCGACACCAGGCCGGCCGCCCGCAGGTTCTTCCACATCGACGCCGAGTCGATCACGCTCGCGGTGCTCAGCCAGCTCGCCCGCCAGGGCGAGGTCAAGCCCGAGGTGCTCGGCCAGGCCATCGCGAAGTACCGCCTCGACCTCCCCGTCAGCGACGCCCTCTGACCCAGGCCCTCACTCAGTCACCCAGCCCAGCCACCCGACCCCAGCCGCCCGACCCCGCCCGCTGAGCCACCCAGCCCAGCCACCCAGCCCAGCCACCCAGCCCCAGCCGCTCAACCCGGGCCGGGGTAGGGGCAGCATTAGTGGTTAGGTTCTGTCCGGCGCGCACCGGCCATTTCCTAACCGCTACGCCCCGGGCAGGACCGCTACGCCCCGGGCGGGCAGGCTGTCGGCTTGATGGCGCGGATGATCGCTGAGTGCATGCCGTCGGCGACCTCGTGAGTGGGGATTATGGTCACGTCATCGAATCCGGCCGCCGCGAGGCCACCGGAGTACTCGGCGAACGACAATGCCCCGGCGATGCACCCGACGTAGTCACCGCGCGATGCCCGGTCGGCCGCCGACAGCCGGTCGTCGGCAACCACGTCCGAGACGCCGAGCCGTCCGCCAGGCCGCAGCACCCGGAATGCCTCCGCGAACACGGCGGCCTTGTCGGCCGACAGGTTGATCACGCAGTTGGAGATCACGACGTCCACGCTGCTAGCGGGCAGCGGGATCGCCTCGATATCCCCGGCCAGGAACTCCACGTTGCGCGCGCCTGCTCGCGCCGCGCTGGCCCGGGCCAGGTCCAGCATCTCGGCAGTCATGTCCAGGCCGTACGCCTTTCCGGACGGGCCGACCCGCCGGGCAGACAGCAGGACATCGATCCCGCCGCCGGAGCCGAGGTCGAGCACCGTCTCCCCGTCGCGCAGGTCGGCCACCGCCACCGGGTTGCCGCAGCCCAGGCTCGCGGCCAGGGCCTCGTCCGGCAGCTCAGCCCGCTCGCCAGCCGAGTACAGTCCGCCGCCGAACTCCCCGGCCGCGTCATGGCCGCCGTGGGGGCCGCCGAACTCCCCCGCGGCGTCGCTGCCGCCTTGGCCGCCGCCGAACTCCCCCGCGGCGTCGCTGCCGCCTTGGCCGCCGCCGGGCTCTCCCGCGGCGTCACCGCCGCCGGATTCTCCCGCCGCGTCGCTGTCGCAGCCGCAGCCGGTGCCGCAGCACGGCTCCCGCGCGCCTGATATGACCGCCGCGGCAGCCTGCGCGTAACGGGCCCGGACCCGTTTCCGGAGCTTCTCCTGCTCGACCGTGTCACTCATCGTCATCACCTTCCTGCCGCAGGACCGTCTGCCTGTCGCTACCTTGCATCCTGTATCGACTTCTGTCAATATAGATACATGTCTATTCAGAATGCAGCGGACGCCCGGAACGCCGCGGACGCCCGGAAGGCTGCAGAGGCCCGGGGGGTTGCGGCCGCCTGGGACGCCGCGGACGCCCGGAACGCCGCCGACGCGGGGTGCTGTGCCGACGGGGCATGCTCCACGGTGGCCGATGACGGCCGCGCGTCGCCGCGGCAGCCGATCGATGAGCCGGCAGCCGTGGATCTCGCCCGGGTATTCAAGGCGCTCGCCGACCCGGCCAGGCTCCGGCTGCTCTCGCTGATCGGCGCACGCGAGGGCGGCGAGGTATGCGTCTGCGACCTGACCGCGGCGTTCGAGCTGACCCAGCCAACGATCAGCCACCACCTGAAGACGCTCCGCGAGGCCGGACTGATCGACTGCCAGCGGCGCGGCACCTGGGTTTACTACTGGCTCGTGCCCTCGGCGCTGGAACGCATCTCCGCCCTCCTGTCGGCTCCCGCGCTCGTCGGCGCCCGATGACCGCGCCACCTCCCCCCACGTCTCGCAACAGCAGCTGGGACGTCGCCGGCGCCGGGGGGCCCTGGCCGCGCATGCAGCATGCCGACTCAGGGCTAGCAGGAGGACTCGTGTCCGCCGACCCGCCGACCCCATCATCGCCCGAGGTCCCCGACATTTCCCAGGTGCCCGAGGTGCTCTTCGTCTGCGTGCACAACGCCGGGCGCTCCCAGATGGCGGCCGCTCTGCTCAGTCACCATGCGGCTGGCCGTGTACGGGTGCGCTCGGCCGGGTCAGTCCCCGCGGCGCAGATCAATCCCGCCGTTATCGCGGCGATGAGCGAGATCGGGCTGGACTTGGCCGGGGAATTTCCCAAGCCCCTGACGGCCGGCTCGGTCCGGGCCGCCGACGTGGTGATCACGATGGGCTGCGGCGACGCCTGCCCCGTCTACCCGGGCAAGCGCTACCTCGACTGGGATCTGCCCGATCCGGCCGGCCAGCCGGTCGAACTGGTACGGCTGATCCGCGACCAGATCGATGCTCGGGTCCGGCAGTTGCTCGCCGAGCTCATCCCGGTGCGGCCATAGCGTCCTTGCGCGGCCGCTCGCAGTCAGAGCCCCGGCCCAGCCCGGCTCAGGGCCGGGTGGGTCGTGGCCGGGTGGGTCGTGGCCGGGCGGGGCGGGGCCGGGCCGGGCGGGGCCGGGGTTTAGTGGTTAGGTTCTGTCCGACGCGCACCGGCCATTTCCTAACCGTTACGCCCTGGACCGGGCTTTGACGGCGCTGCCCCGGCCGAAAACGTTTCGCGCTGGGCGGCGGGGGCGGATTTACTTGCCGGATGAGCCGGCCGATCAGCAGCGACGAGATCCGCGACACGTTCCTGGAATTCTTCACCACGCGGGGGCACCAGCGGATCGAGGCTGCCTCCGTCATCCCCGTGAACGACCCGTCGCTGCTCTTCATCAACGCCGGCATGGCCCCGCTCAAGGCGTACTTCCTCGGCGAGGCACTGCCCCCGGCCCCCGACCTGTGCAACATCCAGCCGTGCGTGCGCACCATCGACATCGCCGAGGTCGGTGACCGGCACCACCTGACGTTCTTCGAGATGCTCGGCAGCTGGTCGATCGGGCACTACTTCAAGGATCGCGCGATCGAGCTTGCCTTCGAGCTGCTCACCGACGGCTTCGGGTTCAGCGCTGATCAGCTCTACGTGACCGTGTACCGGGGCAACCCGGCACTCGGCCTGCCTCCCGACGACGTCTCGGCGGCGGCCTGGGAGCGAGCCGGGATCAGCAGCGACCACATCGTGTACCTCGGCGACGAGGACAACTTCTGGTCAGCGGGCGATACCGGGCCGTGCGGGCCGTGCACAGAGGTGTTCTACGACACCGGGCCCGAGCATGGCCCGCAGTACCGGCCGGGCGGCGAGTTCGACAGCGCAGGCCGTTACATCGAGATCTGGAACGCCGGCGTCTTCATGGTGTTCAACCGCCGCCCCGGCGGCTCCCTGGAGCCGCTGCGATTCGCCAGCGTGGACACCGGCTCCGGCCTGGAACGCATGTCGATGGTGCTGCAGGGCCGCGACTCGGTGTACGAGACGGATCCGTTCGCGCCGATCGTGGCGGCGGTCGAGTCCGCGCTCGTCGGGACGAGCGCGAGCCAGCGAGACGTCCGCCTGATCGCCGACCACCTGCGGGCGTCGGCGTTCATACTCGGCGAGGGCGTCGAGCCGTCGAACGAGGGCCGGGGCTACATTCCGCGCCGGCTGCTCCGCACGGCGATCGCCACCGCGATCCAGGCGGGCGCCGCCTCCTTCGACCTCGGCCAGGTGGCCAGCGTCGCCCTCGACCAGCTGAGCCGGGGCTACCCCCGGCTCGGCGCGAACCGCGACCAGGCGCTCGCGCTGCTCGCCCGCGAGCAGCGCGACTTCGGC
>JBEKFH010000282.1:0-6397 GCA_050013415.1 Streptosporangiaceae bacterium
GGGCGAGGTCGGACCTCCTGGTCGGCGCGCTCCGCCGGCTGGCTGCCGGTGCAGGTCGCCGATAGTGATCCGCAGGGCCGCTCAGCGGCACGCCGCGGCCGCTGACCGGCCCGCGTTAATGATCAAGGCTAATTCTGGTGGGGCAGACTGTCGAGCCAGGACGCATTCACGGCATCGATGTCGACGCCGTCGCCCGCGGAGTCGATGTTGCCAATTTCGGCGTTTGCCTGCACCTGCTCGATCTCAGGGGCAGTGCCGGACCAGCCGCCGTACGGGTTCGGCATGGTGCCAATCTCAGGAAAGCCGGCTGGATAGAGCGCCGGGAAGGACAGGTTCCAGTTCGCTACTTCACCGTCCTGCAGAGCGTACTGGTCATAGGCGTTAGTGTTATCCATTATTGACTGCCAGGCGCCCTGATAGCTGTATATCACCGGGGTCTGGCCCAGCGCTGTCACGCCGTTCACCAAGGCGGGAGTGAGGGCCACGCTGGGCCCGGTCTCGATGTCAAGAACGGCGAAGCTGAGATGGGCCTGCAGCGTGGCGTCCAGCCCCGTGATGGCCGCAGTCAGGCAATTCGGATTCCTTGTATAGACCGCGTAATCGATGCCGGCATTGTACGCGTCCTGAATCTGAGCCACTGCGGCCGCGTCGACGGTGCACGTGTTAACCGGCGCAGCGCAATTGCCGTCAGAGCACTCCGATGACCAGTTGACCGGGTCAGTGATGAACAGCCTGAAACCAGCGTTCTTAATAGCCTGCCACTGGCTTGGAGTATAGTTATTCCCTATTCCGGCGGATACTCCTGCCTCATCGAAGCCCATGACCGCGCCCGAGGGCGGGGAAGGAGTCGGCGAGGGAGTTGGGGTAGAGGATTGCGAAGGAGACGGGGAAGGAGAAGGCGTCTGGCTCGGAGCTTGAGATTGGGTTGGAGTTTGACTTGGCGAAGGTGTCGGGGTCGGCGTCGGACTGTGCTTCCGATGAGGCTTTACGATCCTCGCGCTCGCCGCATCGACGGCTCGCTGCTGCTTGCCCGTGACGTTACATATATAAAGCCGGATCTTATCGTGGTGGAGAAGCTGGCTGCCCTGGTCATCCCAGCATCTTCCTGCGGCACCCGTGAGGCGGCTGGCAGCACTCAGGGAGGCAGCGTTGCTCCGGAAGAGGAAATGCACTCCGACTGAGCCAAGGAGGATAACGAATGCAACAGCTAGCAGCACCGTTCGCTTCCCGCTCTTCCGGGCGGAAGCGTGCGCGCCTCTTGCCTGGGGTGGTCTGGCGTTAACTTCCTTCATGACTTTAAGGAGTACGCTCTCATGAGTCCGGCAATTACCTTGGTCATGATTACTTGGTGATTAGCAATCTATAGTTATGAAATAGTAAGTCTATAGTTATGAGTTAGTGATAGTAGTATGGAACGCTTGATATGTCAAGGAGAATGACTGATCTGGCGATATGGATGGTAACGTTCACCTCCCGGACACCATCAGCCGGCGGTGAGTGTCCCCCGGCCGCCGGGCAGGACCGTGCCGATCGGGCGGGTCGAGCAGCGGCATGACCTGGGTGATCTGGTTGGTCTTGTGCCCGACCTCACGCCAGCGAGAACCGCGCCGCCGCAACTTGTACCCAGTCTGCGGCAGGGTTCAGGTTACGAGCAGGCGAAGGCCGAGTTCTGCTGCGTCGAGAGCGACGAGGTCGCGGTTGCGTCGGGCCCGCCGGCCTGAGACGAGGTCCGCACGGAGGCTGCGGACTGCCCGCTGCCCGGCGTCCGGCCCGACTCTGGCCCAGACCGGCATTCCGCGACGGACGTTCTCCTCCCGGTATGCCCCGGGCCGGCGCCAGTAGGCCTCGAAGAACCCATCCGCGCAGTCCCGCGGAATGAGCACCGGCTCCTTGCGGGCTCCGGTCACGCGGGCCAGCCCGGTCACCGAAGGCCTGCCGGCCAGCAGGTCAGCGACCTCCGGCAGGTAGTCGCGAGTAAGCCAGAACCGGCGACGCCATCCGGCGTCACTGGTGTCGTGCGTGAACACCACCACGCGGCGGGCCACCCGCCGCATCTCGCGCAGCCCGGCGACCGGGTCGGGCCAGTGATGAACGGCGGCGAAAGCCATCGCGGCATCGAACGACTCGTCCTCGAACGGGAGGCTCTCCGCGACGCCAGCCACGCACGGCGCCGCGCCTGCGGGACGCTGCGCCCTCATGACCGCTGACGGTTCCACCGCGATGACGTCACGGCCGGGCGGCTCGTAGGAGCCGGTGCCCGCCCCGGCATTCACCACCGTCCGCGCATCGCCGAGCGCAGCCCAGACCCGCCCGGCGATCCGCGGCTCGGTGCACCGCGTCACGGTATAAGCGGCTCCGATGCTGTCATACAACTGCGAGCTGGATATGCCGCTGCCTCCCTGGCTGGCACCATCCCCCGCCACACAAGATCAGGCTGGCGATCGCCGGAGGTTCAGTATCAGGCTGGCGATCGCCGGAGGTTCAGTATCAGGCTGGCGATCGCCGGAGGTTCAGCGCCTGGCCGTTGATGACGAGCGTCAATACGTCGCCTGTGACCGACGCGTCGATGGCCATCGAAGCGCCCATGACATCGGTGACCACGCGCCCGCCAGGGTCCACCGACCAACGGCCCGCCTGCGGCGCGGCAGCGCCCATTGTGGCGGTGAGCGTGCCATCGGCGCGGATGCTGACGCTCAGAAACGGGCTCTCCCAGCTTCCGATGACTGACTCGCGGAGCCGGCCCGGTGCCAGCTGCTCATGTGCAGGGAGCTCGTTTTCGGGCAGGTAACTCGCGACCTCCCGGCGAATCGATACCATCCCGGCGCGCGCCTCCGCTTCGCCCACCACATCGCGGGCCTTGCGGGCGGCGCGCCAGTCGAGAAGCGCCTGCTGCGCCCGGTCACCGAGCTTTCGGTCCTGCGGCGGCGCGTCCGGGAGCCACTCGAAGTTGACCGCCCACTTGCTCTGCGGCAGGTAGAAGAGACGCACGAATCCGCCATCGGGCGCAGAGTCGTAAAACTCAGTGTCGGATTTGAACTGCTGATTGCCGGCCGGCCGGCCGGCCACCCAGATCTGATAGGACGGCGGCGCCATCCCTTCGCCTGTGTAAGCCGGCTGCCAGACTTTCTTGGTGATCGCCCCTTCGACCGACGCGACCTGGCCGCTGGCCACATCCAGAGCGAACGCGTCGGCACTGTGCAGAAGGTGCCCGACCACGCCCCTGCGTCGATGCCGGACACTTGCCTGCAGGTCGCGTAGCTGGTCCGGGCTGAGCCGTCCGGCCCGGTTCGCGTCGAGCGCCCCGGCCGAGAATGCCATGTCCGTCATGAAGACCTCGCTCCGGTCATCGCAACCCCGATCTTAACCAAGCCGGCCGGCTGACGGAGGCCGTTGGCTGGCGCCAACGCGCCAGCTCAACTAAGCCGCGGTGATGCGATGCGCGTTCATCGGTCCTTCCTGGCGCGCCAGCCCTGCGCCGTGCGCTCGACGAAGCCGGCGGCGGCGAGCGATCCCAGGGACCGGATGGCCATTTCCAGGCTGACGCCGGCGGATACCGCGATCGACGCGGGCCCGCTGCCGCCGCGCGAGGGGACTGCCTCAAGGACGGCGCGGGTCACCGGGTCCAGGTCGTCGCGCGGGACCGCCGGGCCGCGGCGCGGCCCGGCGAGCTCCTCGCCCACCGGGGACACGTGCTCGAGGACGTCGCGTGCGCCGGTCACCAGGACCGCGCCCCACTCCCTGATGATCTCGTGGCAGCCGGCCGACAGGGCCGAGGTCACCGGCCCGGGCACGGCCATCAGCGGCCGACACAGGTCGCGAGCGCGGGCGGCCGTGCTGAGCGCGCCGCTGCGCAGCGCGGCCTCGACTACCACGGTGCCGCGGCTCAGCGCGGCGATCACCCTGTTCCTGACGAGGAACCCCGGCCTGGTCGGCCTGCGGTCCGGCGGCATCTCGCTGACCAGCACTCCCTGCGCGGCGATGGCCTCGAACAACTCGAAATGCCCTCGTGGGTACCCGTAGATCAGCCCGCTGGCCAGCACGGCGACCGTGACACCGTCGGCGGCCAGGGCACCGCGGTGCGCCCGGCTGTCGATCCCGAACGCGCCGCCGGAAACGATCGCCCAGCCGCGCTCGGCCAGGGCCGCCGCCATCTCCAACCCGACGTGCGAGCCGTACGCGCTCGCGGCGCGGGCGCCCACGATGGACACCGAGCGCAGGCAGGCGAAGCGCAGGTCGGCGCTTCCCCGCAGCCAGAGCGCGACCGGGCCGGCGTCGCCGAGCGCGTCCAGCTGGGTTGGCCACTCGGGGTCCCCGGGACAGATAAGCCGAAGGCCGTCCTGGCGCCATTCGTCGAACCGGGCAGCCGTCGGCACCTCGCCGAGCCGCGCGCCCCACCGCTCCAGCGCGCGGTCAAGCCCGGGGATACCGCCGCGGTCGTGCCTGCTGCCCCGGCCCGGCGCGGCGGCTCCCCGTGACCGGCCGGACTCCGGCAGCCCGCCGAGGCCCGCCCCGCCGCCGGGCCCTCCCGCCCCGCCGAGGCCCGCCCTTCCGAGGCCCGCCCTGCCGCCCGGCGCCAGCTCGGCAGAGCCCGTCACCGCGCCGGGCTCCCACAAACCGGCAGATCCCGTCGGGCCGCCGGGCTCCCACAGCCCGGCGGGCTCCGTCTCATCGGCCAGCGGGTGCCGGCCGGCCGCAATCGCGGCGACGATCGCGGTCGCGGGGCGGCGGCGGAGCAGGGCCCCAAGCGCGAGCTCACCGGGATTTGCCAGGCAGCCGAGCGCGGCCCTGGCCAGCCGCTCCTCCTCCGATACGGGCGTCATCACGCCGCCCCCAGCCATAGTCCCAGCGCATAGCTGACCTCGTCGATCGTGGGCCTGGCGACGCTGGCCAGATCCGCGACGGTCCAGGACAGCCGGATGACGCGATCGACGCCCCTGGCGCTGATCTCGCCGAGATCCATCGCCCGCTCCAGCGGGGCGAGCGCGCCGGGCGCCGGAGGGTAGCTGCGCCGCAGCTCGCTGCCGGGAATCTCGGCGTTGAGCCGCCAGCGGGTGTCACGCAGCCGGAACGCGGCCCGCGCCCTGGCCAGCTCCACCCGCTTGGCCACCACCGAGCTTGGCTCAGTGAACTGCCGGTCGCTCAGCAACTCGGCGCGGCCGACCGGCAGGAACTCGACTTTCACATCCACCCGGTCCAGCAACGGCCCCGACAGCCGGGCCAGGTACCGGCGGCGGGCCGCGGGCGCGCAGACGCACGCCGAGCGGGCGGCCGCCGGCCCGGATGCTGACCTAGCCGGCGACGCCGCAGCCCGGGCACATGGGCACGGGTTGGCCGCGAGCAGCAGCGTGAACCTGGCCGGGAAGCGCGCGGTCAGGCCCGCGCGGGCCACCACGACCTCACCGGACTCCAGCGGCTGGCGGAGCGCGTCAAGCACGTCCCTGGCGAACTCCGGTGCCTCGTCGAGGAACAGGCAGCCGTGATGTGCCAGCGAGGCAGCACCAGGCCGGATATTCGCGCTACCGCCGCCGACGATCGCGGCCTTCGTCGCCGTATGGTGCGGCGCGCAGAACGGCGGCTCGCTGATCAGCGGGGCGCCCGGCGGCAGCGTGCCCGCGACGGAGTGGATCGCTGTGACCTCGAGGGCCGCAGCGGGCTCCAGTCGCGGCAGGATCGTCGGAAGGCGCTCCGCCAGCATGGTCTTGCCGACCCCCGGAGGCCCCATCAGCAGCAGGTGATGCCCGCCGGCCGCGCAGATCTCGGCGGCCAGCCGGGCGGTCGGCTGCCCCACAAGCTCGGCGAGGTCGCGGCCTGCGGCCTCCGGGCGGCCAGCGGCCTCCGGACGGCCGGCTGCCCGGCTGCCGTCCGGCGGCAGCGAGCCGCCCTGCCATACCACGGCGCCCGGTGATCCTGCCGCCGGGCGGCCGCTGCGCAGCCAGCCCAGCAGCGAGCCCAGGCTGGCTGCGGCGAGGACCCTGACGCCAGGGACGAGAGCGGCCTCCGGCGCGTTGTCGGCCGGTACGACCACGGCCCCGAACCCCGCCGCCGCGGCCGCAGCCACCGCCGGGAGGACGCCCCGGACGGGGCGGAGCCGGCCGTCGAGCCCCAGCTCGCCGATGAACATCAGGCCCGCCAGGCTCGCCGCGGGAATAACGCCGGCCGCGCCGAGGATGGCAGCCGCGATGCCGACGTCGAAGCTGCTGCCGCGCTTGGGCAGGCTGGCGGGCGACAGGCCTACCGTGATCCGCCGCTGCGGCCATGCCTCGCCGCTGTTGACGATGGCCGAGCGGATCCGGTCCCTGGCCTCCCGCAGGGCCGTGTCCGGGAGCCCGACAAGCAGGAGGGCAACCAGCCCGTTCTCGATGTCAGCCTCGATCTCGACAGGGTGGCCCTGGACGCC
>JBEKFH010000283.1:0-6368 GCA_050013415.1 Streptosporangiaceae bacterium
TGATCGCCTGGCTTCAGCCGGGTGACGCCCGGGCCGACTTCCTCGATGATCCCGGCGCCCTCATGGCCGCCGACGATCGGGAAGCGCGGCACGATGTCGCCGTGCCGCAGGTGCTCGTCGGAATGGCACAGGCCCGCGGCCACGTAACGGATCAGCACCTCGCCGGTCTTCGGCGGGTCGAGGTCCAGCTCGGTCACCTCGAAATCCTGACCTACCCCGTGCAGTACGGCGGCCCTGGTCTTCATGCGCCCTCCTGGCTCAGCCGGCGGCCGCGGGTCCGGGGACCTTGATTTCCCCAACGGAGGGGCGCGGGCTCGTGGCCTTCGGCGAGATCGGCACGGCCTCGTAGCCGTGCTTGCCACCATAGATCGGCCGCGGCCCGGCCCGCTAGAGCTGCCCGGAGACCCGTTCCAGGGCGGCGCGGACGTGCTCTCGTTCCGTCATCCGCACGGCCTCGGGCCGGATCCGGAGGACTCCTGCCGCCAGCTCTGCCGCCGCGGCCCGCACCGATGGCGTGCACGCGGCGAGGGCGTGCCAGCCTGCGCGGGCGGCGGCGGGCGTGAGCGCCCGGACCAGGGACGGATAGAAGTGCGCCCGCCCGCCCGCGGGAATCACGGTCCACGAGCCGAGGTCGCCGGCCAGGCCGCTCAGCCACGACTCCTGCTCGCGGGCCTCTGCGCTGTGGTCCCTGCTGAGGAACTCCGCCAGGGCCGCCTCAGTGCCGAGGATGGTTTCCGGCCCCACTTTCATGGCCCGGCCGATGCCTTGCTGCCAGAGGGCCCCGCGGCCGTGGGCCGCCCACACTACGGGATCGGCGTCGGTGTCCTCCTGCAGCCGCCGGATGACGGCAATCAGGTCAGGCCGCCCGAGGACGAGGCCCGATGCCTGAGGCCCGCGGAGGGCCTTCCCGCCGGAGAAGACGACCAGATCCGCGCCCGCCCCGAGGAACTGGGTGAGGTTCCCGGTCGGCGGCAGCTGCGCTGCCGCGTCGACGACAACCGGCACCCCTCGTACACGCGCCATATCGCAGACGCGGCGGAGCGGTATCGCCCCCGGGTCGTCGATGACCGTGTGCAGGACGCAGACGACGCCGGGTGATGCCAGCGCGGCCTCCAATTCCCATTCCTGCGTCTGCCCGAGGCCCGGCCGGGTCGGCAGGCCGCAGCGGTGCAACTGCGCCCCGGTCAGCCGGACGACTCGCTCATAGGCATTCGCCTGGGTCAGCTGGCACACGACGCTGGCGGCGCCCGGCGGCACCGGCAGGGCGTCCGCGCGGGCGGGGTCGTCGCCCGTGATGCAGGCGGCCACTCCGAGCACCAGTCCCGCGGCCGCGCCCGCCGTCACCGCGGCGGCTGGCGCGCCGGCCAGTCGCGCGATCCGCTCTCCGGCGGCCCTGGCCAGCTCGGTCACGTCGTAGCAGCGCATGCTGGCGCGGGCAATAACGCCGGCCACCGCGGGGCTGACCTGCCCGCCGCCGAGGCTAGTGACGAAGCCGGCCGCGTTGATGACCTGCGCCTCTACGTTGAGGACCTGCGCGTCTACGCTGACGACTTCCGCGTCCGCGTTACCGACGTCCATGGCCGGAGTGCCTGCCTGCCGCGCGGGCCGCTATCCCTACGCCCCGTCGGCCCCGGCCAGCTCCTCGGCGGTGACCGGCCGGGACTGACGCTCGCCGAAGAACGCTGCGTTCCCGCTGAACCGGCTGATCAGGATGAGCAACGCCGATGCCACGATGGCGATGAGGAACGTGACCTTGACGGCCGTGTTGGTCTCGCCCCAGGATTTCCATCCGATCCAGATAAGGACAGCCGCGCCGATCAGCGGGAGCAGCACGCCGGTAACGGCAACGACGGGCTTGGTCCGCGCAACGCCGCGTAGCAGCCAGGCTGATGCGATCCCGGTGAGGGCGTAATAGACCACGAACATCTCACCGAGGCTGGAGGCCAGGTCGGCGATGATCGAGGCCAGGGTTCCGCCGGTCCAGACCTGGACGATGAACATGAGGAACGAGGGCACGCTGAGCACGACGATGGCGAGCCAGGGCATCTCGGTCCGGCTGCTGACCTTCCCGAACGCCCGCCACAGGACGCCGTCCCGGCCCATCGAGTAGCCGACGTTGCCGAACGTGATGATCGTGGTCTCGATGCCGCCGAGGTAGCCGGCCATGATACCGAGCACGAGCAGGTATCCCCAGGGCCGTCCCGCCAGCTGAATGCCCAGGTCGGAGAGCCAGGCGGCGTTGGCGCTCATATGGCCGGGCGAGACTTTCGCGAAGAACAGGGCCGAGAAGAGCAGCGACACGACGAGGACGGCGATCAGGCTGCCGATTCCCGCCAGGCCCGGGTTCCGCCGCGCCCGCCGGGTCTCCTCGTTGACCACCACGGCCGTTTCCCAACCTGAGTACCAGAAGACCGAGATCAGCAGCCCGGAGATCAGGCCCGTTGACCCTCCGGCAGCCGACAGGCTGAACCAGGACACAGACGGGACGGCGGTGCCGCGGACGCCGGTGGCGTGCCCGTGCAGGCCGTCGTGCAGCGCCCAGATGGCGAAGACCAGCAGGACGAGCATCTCGAACGTGGTCAGGACCCACTGGAATCGCGCAGCCAGCCTGATGCCGGAAACCACCGCAACCGTGATGAGGATCAGGAAGATCGTGCCCACGATGGTGACCAGCCACTTGTTCGTGGACGCGCTGCTGGAGAACACCGTCAGGAAGTTCGAGGCCGCGGGGATGATGGCGAAGGAGTTGGACACGACGAAGGCGATGATGATCAGGATCCCGATGAAACCGCCGATGACCGGGTGCAGCACCCGGCCGATCCACGCGTAGGAGATCCCCACGTCAGCGCGCCACTGATTCAGGTGGAAGAAGCTGCACGCGATGAACACCAGGGGCACGAAGCCGAGCAGAAGCGCCAGCAGGGCGCCGTGACCGGATGCGGCGGCCAGGCCGCCGAGGACGCCGGCGATGCTCACGCCCGGCGCGGCGCTCGCGAACCCCAGGACCATGCCGTCCCAGAGGCCCAGCACATTCGCGGCGAGCCTGCCGCGCTGTGCGGCCGGTGCGGTCTCCTCACGTGCAGTCCCGGGCATGACCGGCCCTCCCTCACCAAGCGTCCGTGTTGGGGAAGATCGTAAAGTCCCATTTTCCCGGCTGTCAATAGACATCTGTTGTCGGACAACTGCTGGCTAACGTCAACCTTTGCCAGGCGGGTGGAGCTACCCCCTGGCCGCGAAGCGCACGACAGCCTCGGCGGCCCCGGCCAGGGCCGACTGGCCGGCCAGTGCCGCGCTGACCACGCGCATCGACGCGCCCGTCTGCGCGATGCACCGGTGGCGGCTGGCTGCCGTGACGGAGCGGATCCACCGCCGCTGCCCGAGCGCGACGGACCCGCCGACCACGATCAGCTCCGGATCGAAGACCGCCGCGATCATGGCCAGCCCCAGCGCGAGCGCGCTGGTGGCGTCCCGGACGATGGCCGCCGCGGCCTCGTCGCCGCGGCGGGCCAGCAGGAAGATCTCCGCGGCGCTGCGGGGCGCCAGGGTGCCGTCGCCGAGCCTGGCCGCCGGCCACGCTCGGCGGGCAGCGCGTGACATCGCCAGGCCTCCCGCGTACGCCTCGACGCAGCCCCGGTGTCCGCAGCCGCACCGGGGCCCGGCAGGGTCCACGACGATGTGGCCGAACTCGCCGGCCAGGCCGTGACCGCCTGCCCAGGGCTCGCCGTCCACCACCAGCCCGCACCCGATGCCGCTGCTGACCGTGACGTATCCCATGTTGCGGGTGCCGGCGCCCGCGCCGGCGGCCCACTCGCCGAGCCCGCCGAGGCGGGCGTCGTCATCCAGGATCACGGGCACGCCCAGCTGGCCGGACAGGATCGCCGCGAACGGTACATCGTGCCAGCCCAGGTTTGGCAGGTGCGCGACGATCCCCTGACTGCTGTCGACGGGACCCGGGATGGCCACCGCCGCGGCTGCGGGCCAGGGCTGCTCCCCGGCCAGTTCCCTGACCGCGCGGGTGATCAGCCTGGCCCCGTCCGCCGGATCTCGGGGCGTGGCGAACCGCAGCGGCGGCGTCAGCCAGGCCCACCCCCCTGGCCCGGGGCCGACCAGGGCGACCAGGGTCTTGGAGGCGCCGACGTCGGCCGCGACCAGGGTCTTGGAGGCGCCGACGTCGGCCGCGACCGGCGTCCTGGAAGCGCCTGCCACGGCCCGCGCCTCAGGCACGCGCGGCCGGGGCCGGCGCCAGGATGGCCGCGGCCAGGGCGCTGGCCTGGTCGAAGCTGGCCACCATGGGATTGGCGAGCAGGGCGCGGGTCAGTCCCGCGACGGACGGCTGGCCGGCCAGCGCCGCTGCGGCCAGCCGCTCGTAGGCCGCGTGCCGGGCAAGCAGCCCGCGCGGCAGGTCCGGCAGGCCGGCAACGGCCAGCGGCTCGATGCTGCCCGCCGCCACGGCCAGCGCCGGGCCCTCAACGATCACGTCGCCGGGCAGCCACGGCACCCGGCTGCCGTTCGGCAGTCCGACGATGAGTACCCGCTCCGATCCGTTCAGCCAGGCATCGAGCAGCGGGACGACGGCAAGCGAGTACCAAGGCGCCGTGCGCTCCCAGGCCGGCGGCACGGCGCCGCGCACGTAGAAGTCGGCCGTCTCCCGCTGTATCCGGAGCAGTTCCTGAGCGCGGGTCGGCCGGCCGCGCTGCGCCGCCAGCATCCGGTCGGGGTGGGCGTAGTAGCGCAGGTAGGGCCCGGGCACGGCCTCGTAAAGCGCGGGCAAGGCGGGATCCAGGCCGTCCACCAGGCCGTGCAGCAGGTCAAGCTCGCCGGGGGCCTCCGGCACGTACCAGCCGACGTGGTTCAGGCCGGCGTAGCGGGCCCGCACTTGGTCCTGCGGACGGCGCAGGCGCCTGCCGATGGCGTCGAGCAGGACGAGCGGCGAGTCGCACACCGTGACGATGCCCAGGCCGAATTCCGCGCGCGCCGCCTGCGCGACGATGCCCGCCGGGTTGGTCAGGTTGACGATCAGCGCGTCCGCGGCTGACCGGGAGACCTCCGCCCATACCGGCCGCAGGGCGCTCACCGTGCGAACCGCGCAGGCCAGGCCGCCGGGGCCCATCGTCTCCTCGCCGGGAATCCCGGCTGCCTGCGGGAAGGACTCATCCCATGACCGCGCCTGCAGTCCGCCGGCCCTGATCTGGTTCAGCACGACGCCGGCCCCGTCCAGCGCGGCCTGCAGGGCGCGCTCGGCCCGCACGCTAACCGGCAGCCCGAGCGCTTCCGCGCGCAGGCGGCAGGCAGCCGCGACCGGCTCCAGGCGCTCGGATCGCCCGTGCAGGACGAGTTCGAGCCTGGCCGGGCGCCGCGCCTCGCCGCCCGGCCAGTCAGCCAGGGACTCGACCAGCTGGACGGTCGCGACCGCGCTGCCGCCCAGCACGGCCAGCCGGACGCTCACCTGTGCACCATCCTCGTTTCCAGGCCGCTCATGCCACGCCGTAGAACTGCCGGATGGCCAGGGCCGTCCGCTCCACCTCGCCGTCGGTCAGTTCGGCGAACATCGGCAGGCAGAGAATCCGGCCGGGCAGGGTCTCGGCCACCGGCAGCGGGCCCGCCCGCCAGGGCCGGGCCGCGTAGGCGCCCTGCCGCGGGACCAGCCGAGGGTAGATCACCTGGGTGTCGATGCCGCCGGCCGCCAGGTGCGCCGCGAGCTCGTCGCGATCCGGCGCGAGCACGGTGTACATGTAGTACACGTGCCGCCCCGTGACGTCATGGGCCGGCAGGGTCAGCGGCGTACCGGACAGCAGCCGGGCGTAGGCCGCCGCGACCCGGCGGCGGCCGGAGATCTGTTCCTCCAGGTGGCGCAGCTTGACCCGCAGGAAAGCGGCCTGCAGCTCGTCCAGCCGCTCCTGGTAGCCGAGTATCTCGTGATCATGCTTGCGGCCGCGCTGGCCCATATAGCGCAGCTGGCGCAGGCGGCCCTCGATCCCGGGGTCGGAAACGGTGACGGCGCCGCCGTCGCCGAGCGCCCCGAGCAGCTTCGTCGGGTAGAACGAGAATGCGGCGACGTCGCCGAGGCTGCCCGCCCGGCGGTCACCGAGCGTTGCCCCGTGCGCGTGCGCCGCGTCCTCCAGGACCGGCAGGCCGGGCACTGCGCGGCGGATCGCGTCGATGTCGGCGGCCTGCCCGTACATGTGCACGGGCAGGATGGCCTTCGTGCGCTCGGTGCGGGCCGCGGCGGCCGCCGCGGGGTCCATGTTGTAGGTGCTGGGGTCCACGTCCGCGAACACCGGGACCGCGCCGGTGTACGTGATCGCGAACGCCGTGGCGACGTAGGTGTTGGGGACCGTGATGACCTCGTCGCCGGGACCGACGCCGAG
>JBEKFH010000284.1:0-6364 GCA_050013415.1 Streptosporangiaceae bacterium
AGCGCCACCGGCGGCACGACGGCGTTGACCCGGCTGCCGTCCGGCAGCCGGGCGTCGACCATCGGGCTGGCCTCGTCCACCCGGCGGCCCACCCGCGCCACGATCTTGTCGATGGTCCGGCGCAGGTGGCTCTCGTCGGTGAAGGCCGCCGGCACCGCGTGCAGCCGGCCCCCACGCTCGATGTAGATCTGGTCGTAGCCGTTGACCATGATCTCGGAGACCTCGGGATCCCGGAGGTACGGCTCAAGCGGGCCGTGGCCGAGGATCTCATCCGCCACCTCCTGCGCTATCCGCTGCCGGTCAGCCACCGTCAGCGGGGTCTCGTCGCGTTGCAGCACCTCCTGGAGCGTCTGCGTGACCTGCAGCTCGAGTTCCTGCTGCTCCAGGCGCGCGTCGTACAGCTTCGGCCCGAGCACGTCGAGCAGCCCGGCGTGGACGCTGAGCTTGACCGCGGCGAACGGGTCGGCGTTGCGGGCAGCCCGGCGGAGCGCGGCGGGCAGTTCCCTGGCCACCGCGGGCGCCAGCATCTGCTGCGGTGCCAGCGGCCGCTGGGCGGGCCGGCCGGAAAGCCGGTGCTGCCCGCCCCGGTGCTGCGGGCCAGGGCCCTGCGCCGCAGTCGCGGCGGGCGGCAGCGTCCGCTGCTGAGCGAGCCGCTCGGACAGGCTCATGCCGCCTTCCTCAGCTGCCACCGGTGCCGCGGGCTCTTCCGGCGCTGCCGGGACGCAGGCTCAGCCGCTTCGATCAGGTACTGCCGCGCGAACCTGGTGATGGCCTGGCTCACCGGATGCCTGGGGCTGTCCAGCGTGATCGGCGTGCCCTTGTTGATGGAGACGGGCACGTCGCGGCTGGACGGGATGCGGGCGGCGACCGGCCCGCGCACCACCCGTTCCACGTCTTCCGGGCTCAGCCCGACCTTCGAGTCCGACCGGTTGAGCACCACGCAGCGCTGTGCCGCCGGATACGCGAGCAGGTCCAGCACGTCCAGCGTCACGCGGAGGTTCTTGAGCGCCGGCACGTCCGGGGTGGTGATCAGCACGAGGTGAGCGGAGGCGTCGATGGCAGCGAGCACGTGGTCGCTGAGCTGCGGCGGGGTGTCGACGACGACGTAGTCGAAGATCTCGCGCAGCACCGTGAGCAGCTCGCCGACCAGCG
Source organism: Streptosporangiaceae bacterium (assembly GCA_050013415.1). Classification (GTDB taxonomy): domain Bacteria; phylum Actinomycetota; class Actinomycetes; order Streptosporangiales; family Streptosporangiaceae; genus Palsa-506. The sequence continues at coordinate 1,153 of JBEKFH010000284.1, forward strand.
CGGGCGTGACATTCTCCACGTCGCCCGGCCCGACCGGGGCCAGCAGCATGTCCAGCCCGGGCCGGTAGCTGGTCAGCAGCGACGCCGCGCCGGTGACGTCCAGGTGCCCGGCCATCGGCAGCGCGTCCGTAATGGTGCGCACCGGGTCAAGCTGCGTGCTGATCGCCACGTCGCCGAACGCGAGGTCCAGGTCCACGACGCACACGCGCTTGCCGGTGCCGGCGGCGAGCACCACGCCCAGGTTGACCGCGAGCGTGGTCTTGCCGCAGCCGCCCTTGGCGGCGAACACGGTGATGATCTTCCCCTCCGGCGCGGGCTCGGCTGCCGCCGCGGGGAGCGCGGCGAGCTGCCGCCGCGACAGCTCACGGGAGCGATCGCAGGCGGTGAGCAGCGCGCTGCGGTCGCCCGCGGGGACGACCTCCCGCACCCCGGCGCGCAGCGCGTCGGTCAGCATGGTCACGTCGATCCGCTCGCGGGTCAGGATGACGCCGACGGCGGGCCGGGTCAGCCGCAGCGCCGAGGCGAACCCGAGCGCGTCGCCTGTCGCCACCTCCGGGCCGATCACCACCAGCGTCTCGGCGGGATCCCTGGCCAGCAGCTCGGTTGCCGCCTGCAGGCTGTCAGCGGCGCTGATCGTGCCGCCGATGCTCAGCAGCAGCTCGTCGGCGCTGGCGGCGCGGTCCAGAATCGGTTCGCAGTAGATGGGCATGGTCCTTCTTCTCGGCTAAGCGCCGGGAACCGCGGCGTTGGCCGCGGCGCCACTCAGCGGGGGGAACTGCGGCACGACCGAGTTGTCCTGCCGTGTCTGGGATGACGAGGTGAGCAGCGCGAGGTAGGGCAGGCCCGCCTCGCTGAGCTGGATCAGCCGCTCGGCGTTGTCCTGGAACACCGCGAAGGTGACCATCACGGTGCCCTGGGCGGACGGCGCCGAGCTGCTCTGGCTGAAGGCCGTGCTGGTGGCCGACGAGCTGGCCTGCCCGGCGGCGGACTCCCCGACCGAGAGCACCAGCACCTTCGGCAGCACGATCCGGGTATGCACGGCGCCGGCATCCTGCTGCTGATGCGGCCCGCTGCAGTTCGGCTGCGCGGTCAGCGTGCCGGAGGAGGAGTAGGTGTCGTACACCGCCACCTCCGAGCCGGCGTGGATGCTGTCCGCCACCGTCTCGGTGAGGCAGAGCTGCAGGGTCACGGCCTCCATGCCCGCCGGGATTGCCATGCCTGAGGTGGTCTGCGCGACCGTCACCAGCATGGGCAGCAGCAGCAGCTGCCCCGGCGCGATGGCCGCGCTCGTCACCAGGGCGGCCAGGCTCGCGGTGATCGAGCGGACCGCGTCGGACGGCACCGACGACGCCGGCAGTGTCTGACTGCTCACCAGACCTTCCGCGAGAGCCGCGCGGGCGGACGTGCCGGACGGAATCTCCTTGGCCGCCACCAGCACGCTGACCGCCTTGTGCCCCGCCAGCGCGCGGACGTTGGACTGGTGGACGTAGGCGAGCACGCCCGCCGTGCCGAACACGGCTAGCAGCACCGCCAGCCCGATGGTCAGAATGCGACGTTTCACGGTTCTCCTTAGACGACGATCAGCCGGTCAGCCAGACGACGGAGGCGCCCAGGTTGACGCCGCCAGGGCTGACTGAGCTGACGGTCTGGGGGAATCCCCGGCTGGCTGAATACGGGGTCGGGCCAAGGGGGACGATGGCCCGGGTGAAGTAGCCGTCGAGGCAGAAGCTTCCGCCCGAGCAGCTGTTGGCGGGATTCAGGTAGTCCGCCGACTGAGAGGTCTCGGCGACGTTGGGGTAGTTGTAGCCGGTGACGACGAAGCCGGCGTAGCCCACCAGCTCGTAGCACGGGCTGCCCGGCGCGACCCAGCAGGACAGCATGAAGGGCTCGCTGACCTTGCCGCCGCAGAGCGCGCCGGTGAGGTCGACCAGGTTGTACACCGGAAGAAGCACCGGGGAGTGGCTGGCCTGGGCGGCGGACAGTGCTGCCGAGCAGTCCGGCCCCGAGCCCAGCCGCCGGGGATCGCCGACGTAGCCGCTGTAAAGGCCGGCGCTGATGGCCACCGTGCAGTTGCCGCTCAGGTCGGTGGTGGTGTCGGCTTCCTGGGTGCTGGAGCAGGTGGTCGAGGGCTCCTCGTCGAGCTGGATCTTCTGGTCGAAGGCGGACGACTGGCCTGACGAGGGAGCGTAGGACGTCCCGTTGTCGGTGACATTCGCCCACTCGCATTCGGGGATGGTGATGCCGATGACGGTGGCGCTGGCCGGGGCGGCCCATTCCGCCTGGGCGCAGGCGTACACGGTGCTGCCCTGATAGCTGGAGTTGCCGAGCAACGTGCGGGACAAGGCCGGCGGCAGCAGCGACGAGCCGCTGGCGGTCTCGGTCTCCGTGTGCACATCGACGTAGTTGGTGCCGGCCGCCGGGGCCGCCGGGCAGTCGTAGATCTTGCCGGTGCTGGCCGGGCAGGCGCCCAGGCTGCCGGATCCGCACACCAGTTCCACCCCGGCTATCCCGCTCTTGGCGTTGGCGTCGGCGTAGGACTTGGCGGCGCTCGGGTTGCAGGTGCCCTGGGCGCAGCTCTGGGCCACCGCGAGCGCGCCCGCGTCGGCGCCGTTCTGCAGCTCGGCGCGATTCTGGTAGAGCTGCCCGACATCGACCACCAGGGCGCCCATCCCGAACAGCACGCCGCCGCCGATCAGGATCCCGACCAGGACGCCGATCGCGCCCCGGTCGCCCCGGCCGCGCCGGCCGAGCAGCCGCGCCGCGGGGCGCGCACGCCGTGGTATCAGGTTTCGCATGGGATGGTTCCTTGGGCGGTCATCGTGATGGGGGCCCCGTAGCCGGCGCCGCCGAACATCTCGGCGATGCTGCCGACCGGGGTGATGAAGGAGAACGTGTAGGTGACCTTGACGACCGCGTTGGTCAGGCCCGTGCCGGCGCCAACCGGGCAGGCCGTCACCACGCTCACGCTGACGTTGCTCAGCCCGGTGGCGGCAGCCTGCGTCCGGCTCACCACGTTCGGCTGGTCCAGCGCCTCGAGCCGGGCGCCCTCGCGGGCGGCCTGGGTGAGGGTGATCTGCGCGTTGAGCGCGCGTCCGAAGTCGATGATGCCGAAGACGATCAGCAGCAGCAGCGGGAGCAGCAGCGCGAACTCGACCGCGGCGGCGCCGCGGTCCCGCGCGCCGTTACCCGACCGTCGCCTCTGCACTGGCTCTGCCCTTCTCGTCTTGGCTCATCTCGTCATTGCCTAGCCAGCCAGTTCGCTGGCTAGGCGCGTGCCTGGCGGGTCAGATGGAGCCGGTGACGCTGGTGAACAGGGTGTTGAGCTTGGCGCCGAGCAGGCCGACCGTGGTGACGATCACCGCGGCGATCAGGGCTACCATCAGGCCGTACTCGACGGCCGTCGCGCCGCGGTCGTCCCTGCGGACCGGCTGGGCGAGGAAGTTGGCCATCGTGACGAAGAGCTTGAGCATGTGGAACTCCTTCTGGGGGGGTGGGGCCGGGAGCTGGCCCCGCCGGGCAGCAGGGGCGCTGTTCCGGTTATGAGAGAAGCTTGCGTCACCCGTCACTCTGAGCAACATCGGCCGAACGGACAGTGTTATTCAGCTTGTCGGTCTACATGTCGGGCGATCGGCTGACAAAGAGCGCCGATCAGGCGGTTTCAGGGCGACAGCGGTCCGATTATGTAGTCATGCACCTACTGTTAGTGACATGAATCTGATCTGGGCCCTCGCTGGCGGCGTCGCCGGGCTGCCGCTCGGCGCCGCGCTGCGCGGTCCGGTCTTCCGGCTGTCGGTGCCCAGCGGCGCGCCGGACCGGGTCACCTGCCCGTCCTGCGCCGCGCCGGCGCCCCGCTGGCCCGGAGTGCGGTGCGCTCACTGCGGCCGCCGCCCTGGTACTCCGCTGGCGCTGGAACTGGCCACCGCCGCGGTCCTCGCGCTGCTGCTCGGGCGGTTCGGCGGCCAGGCCGACACCGTCGCGCTCGGCTTTCTCGGCACGCTCGGCGTGGCCCTGGCGGCGATCGACATCTCCGTTCAGCGGCTCCCTGACCGGCTGGTCGTGCCCGCCATCCCGGTGCTGATCATCCTGCTCGCCGCGGCCGCGGTGGTCGATGACGACGGCGGCGCGCTAGTCCGCGCGCTGCTGGGCGGCGTCGTGCTGGCCGCCGCGTACCTGCTGCTGGCGCTGGCGCGCCCCGGCCAGCTCGGCGGCGGCGACATCAAGCTGGCGGTGCTGGCCGGCCTCATGCTGGGCTGGCTGGGCTGGCGCACCCTGCTCCTCGGGGCCTGCCTGGGCTTCCTGCTGTCGGCGGTGGTCAGCCTGGCGCTGCTGGCAGCTCGGCGGATCACCCTGCGCGGCGCGCTGCCGTTCGGGCCCTTCCTGCTCGGCGGCACCCTCATAGCGGCGCTGGCCGCCGGCCGCTGACCGGGATCGGCGACCCGGGTACTTCGGCCCGGGCCATTCGGCGGCAAACCAGGGTCGCGGGACCCTACGTTCTGCAACGCAGGTGCAGCATAATCGAACTGAATTAGTAATCTTAGCCGCTGTAGTGGGGGGACACCAGCATGCTAATCCGTTTGCTTATCGTTGACGGGCACACACTTACCCGGTACGGCCTGCGCGAGGTGATCGCGCGGCAGGACGACATCGAGATCGTGGCCGAAAGCGAGTCAGCCGCCGGGACGCCCGGGCTGATCGCGGCGGTGCAGCCGGACGTGGTGACCATGGACGCATCCCTGCCCGACGGTGACGGCATGAAGCTGGCCAGGGAGCTGCGGGACCGCCATCCCCAGCTCGGCATCGTCATGCTGACCTCGCGCGACGAGGATCACCTGCTGTTCCAGGCGCTGGACGCCGGCGTATCGGCCTTCGTCTCGAAGACCGCGCCGGTGGACGAGGCACTCGCGGCGATCCGGCATGCTGCCGTCGCGGCCACGTCCTTCACGGCGTCCGGGCTGGCGGTGGCGCTCAGCCGCCGCCGGACGCTGCAGGACGGGCTGTCACTCAGCCCCCGGGAGGCGGAGGTGCTGCGCCTGCTGCGCGACGGCCTGACCATCCCGGTGATCGCCCAGGTGATGCACATCAGCACCTCGACGGCGAAAACCTACGTGGCGCGGCTGTACGAGAAGCTCGGCGCGACGAACCGGGCGCAGGCGCTGATGACCGCTGTGCACCACAGCCTGATCCGCTACGAGGGGCCGCCCGCCGCCCACCT
>JBEKFH010000285.1:0-6310 GCA_050013415.1 Streptosporangiaceae bacterium
CCCGACGGTTCGTTCTCGATCTGTGCGCTTGTCTGGCGACCTGGTCAGATAACGCCGATCCATGACCACGTGACATGGTGCGTTTTTGGCGTCGTGCAGGGCGCCGAGTACGAGGAGCTTTACGCGCTGCGCGACGGCGGCACCAGCCTGGAGGAAGTGGGCAGTGACGTGAGCACAGCCGGCCAGGTCGGCGGTTTCGCGCCGCCCGGCGACATTCACCGGGTCCGCAACTGCGGCGACGACGTCGCCATTTCGCTACACGTCTACGGCGCCGATATCACCAGGCTCGGCAGCAGCGTGCGCCGTACCTACGATCTCCCGGTTCTTGCCGGCCGGGCCAGCCAGGCGTGAACCGGCCGGCTAGCTGAGGTCCAGTACGTGCTCCTGCTCCCAGTGATCAGGCTCGTCCGGCCTGACCAGCTGCCGCCTGCCTGTGCCGCGGAAGCCCAGCCGCTGGTAGAACGCCTGGGCCCGGGCATTGACGTCCGTGACCCAGAGCGTGAGCCGCTGTGCGCCGTCGGCGCGGGCGCAGCCGCTGACTGCCGCGACCAAGTCGTCGGCGATGCCCCGGCCGCGTGCCGCTGGGCTGACCCACATCGAGACGAGGTGCCAGCTGCCGCTAGCACCGTCGCCGTGACCCGGGCTCTCCCGGCACTCGCCCTTGATATCACCGCTGCGGCCGCCACTGCCGTCGGTGCCATCGCTGCTGATGGCGCCGCCGCTGCTGGCCCGCTCGGCGAATCCGGCCGCGATCCCCACCGGCTCGCCGTCGGCCCACGCGATGAACTGCGGCGAGGCGGCGATCCGGGCCCGCCAGTACTGCTCCGGACGGCCAATCTCGCCGTCCAACGTTGAGCCGAACGCCTGCGGCGCCTCGGCGAGCGCCGCCAGCCGTACGCGCCGCAGCGTTGCCCAGTCCTCGGGCACGGCGCGGCGGATCTCAAAGCTGGTCTCGGTGGTGTCTGCGCCTTCGGTAGCCATCACAGGATGGTGCCGGGGCCGGCTTGCCGGCCGCAACTCGTTAGGTCCGCGCCCGCAGCCGTCAGCCATGCTGACCACGATCAGTACTGAAAAAATTTCCGGAAGATAGTTGTGGCTGCCCTGGTGGTTGGCGGCGGATTGTCAGTGGGTGGCGCTAACTTAGAACTAGTAATCGAAGCAGGCACCCAGCATTGCGAGGGGAGGGATCCGGATGTGCGCAACCGGCCAGCCGCCCGCGACCGCCCCGGCTGTCCCGACCCCGCCGGGGACGGCGGCTGAGGCGCTGGAGGCGCTGGAGGGCGCGCTGGATTATCTCAACGAGGCGAACGCCGCGTCGTGGCCGGCGGCAGCGCAGGCGTCCTGCCTGAAGGCACTGGAACGGGCCGCGTCAAAGCACGCCGCCGCCCGGGCCGGGATCCTCGCCGCGTTCATTACCCGGGACGGCTGCCAGGACGACGGCCAGCGCTCGGCTCATGCGTGGCTGACCTGGCAGACGGCCGTGACCTCCGGCGCGGCGGCCGGGGCGGTCGGCTGGGTGCGGCGCATCGCCGCGCACCCGGCTGTCGGCCAGGCGCTGGCCGCCGGGGAGATCTCGGCGTCCTGGGCGCGGGAGATCTGCCGCTGGACTGACCGGCTGCCCACAGGCAAGCGCGACGACGCCGATGCGATCCTGCTCGGCGCTGCGGCGGGCGGCGCCGACCTGGCGTGCCTGGCGGGGCTGGCTGAGGAGATGCACCGCAGGTCCTGCCCGCGGGACTGCGATGACGACGGATTCGACGATCGGTGCCTGCGGCTGGATCGCACCTTCCGCGGCGCCGGCCGGGTGGATGGCGACCTGACCCCGGAGTGCACCGCGGCCCTGGCCGCCGTCCTGGAAGCACTCGGCCAGAAGGCGGGTCCCGAGGACGAGCGCACCAAGCGGCAGCGTGACCACGACGCGCTGGAAGAGGCCTGCACCAGGATGATCGCATCGGGAATGCTGCCCGAGCGCGCCGGTCAGCCGACCCACATCCAGCTGCACATGACGCTCAGCCAGCTCCGTGGCCTGAGCGCGTCGTCCGGGATCGAGGCTGCCTGGGCGGGCATGGGCTCGGGCAGGGGATGGCTGAGCGGCCCCGGCGCGGACGCGGCGGCCTGCGACGCCGCGATCACCCCGGTCGTCAGCGGCCACGTCGACTATGCCGTGCTCGCCGAGCTGACCGAGGTATTCCTCGCCGCCCACCGGATCACGCCAGGCGGCGTCACGGCAGGCGGCGTCACGGCAGGCGGCGTCACCGCGGACAGCCCAGAGTGGGTGCGCCAGCCGATAAGCCCGGACACCCTGGCCCGGCTCGGCAACGTGCTGCTCGCCCGCGCCGCCGACCTGCTGTCCGGGCCCGCCGGGCTGGCGGCATTCCTGCGCCGCGACTACGTTGCCGCTGGCCGGCCTTTCGCCAACGTCAGCCTGCCCCTGGACATCGGAAAGGCCACCGAGGAGATCCCGGCCCACCTACGGCGCGCGGTGATCAAGCGGGACCGCTGCTGCGGCTTCCCGGGCTGCACCCAGCCACCTGCGGTGTGCCAGGTACATCACATCCGGCCCCGCAGCAAAGGCGGCCGCACCAGCCTCATCAATACGATCTTGCTCTGCAGATTCCACCACCTGATCGCCGTGCACCGCTGGGGCTGGGCCATCACCCTGCATCCCGACGGCACCGTCACCGCGACCAGCCCCGACAACACACGCGTCCTGCACAGCCACGGACCCCCAGCCCGCGCCGCCTGAACGGGCGGCAACTGACCGGCCGCAACCGCCGACTGACCGGCGGCTAACCCGACCGGCGGCAACCGCGACCCGGGAGTTAGCTCAGATCATCCGGCGTCCGAGCGGCCGCCAGGTCAGCGAACGCGTCCAGGACCGGGATCGCGTCCTGCGGCACCGAGATCACCAGGGTGCTCGAGGTGGCGCTGACCCGGAGTGTGAAGTCGAAGAAGGGGCAGCATGCCTTCTCGCGCTGCGCCAGCAGCACGAGGTCGCCCAGCCCGGCGAGGTCTGACCGAAGCCGGAGCATGAGCTCGGTGGGCGACCCGCGATCGGCGTCCTCGACAGTGACAGCCATGGCGGCGCGCCACTCGCCGACCTGAGACCGCGCGGCGGAGGCCGTCAGGCTGCACGCGATGGGCACGCTACTCATGCGAGCAGCATAGGAGGGGCGACGGCCCGCGGGGTAACGGGTGCTACCCGACCGACACGGTGCTACCCGACCGACATGGCGCTATCCGACCGAGGAGTACGCGACCACTCCCCTGCGCATCGCGTCGATGGCGGCCCGCGCCTTCCCGCCGAGCGGCCCGGGCCCGGCGGCGACGGCGATCTGGTCCAGCAGGTCAACGAGCTGCTTGGCGGCCCGGACGAAGTCGCCGGGGGTCAGGCCGGTCTCCAGTACCGTTTCCAGCGGCCGCCCTTGCGCCCAGGCATGAGCATTCCATGCGAAACCCATGTCCGGCTGACGCAGGAACGAAAGGCGATGCTCCTGCTCGATGGCGTCGAGCTCGCCCCAGACACCGGTCATGGCCGTCATGACGGCGCGAACCTGCCCGCCGGGAAGCCGGGGCGGGCTCGCGTCATCGGGCCGCCGGGACTCGAACGTCAGCGCGGAGACGCAGGCGGCGAGCTCGGCCGGCGTCAGGGCGTCCCAGAGACCCCGGCGCAGGCATTCCGACGCGAGCAGGTCGAGCTCGGTGTAAAGGCTGGCCAGCCGCTTGCCCTCCGCCGTCACCTGGTCACCATCGAGGTAGCCGAGCTGGGTGAGGACCGCGCACACCTGCCCGAAGGTGCGCGCGATGACGTGGGACCGCCCGGCCACCCTGCGTTCCAGCGACTCGGCCTGCTGCTCCAGGCGCCGGTACTGCTCAGCCTGCCTGGCGTGCTCATCGCGATCCGGGCAGTCGTGGCACGGATGCTGGCGCAGCCGGCGCCGCAGCGCGGCTATCTCGCCATCATCACCACCTGGAGTACCGGGTGCGCGGTCGCGGGATGGCTTGCGCAGGTCGGTGCCCGCCAGCCGGTTGCGCACGGTGGCTGCCAGATCCCTGCGGTGGTTCGCCGACCGGACGCTGAACGACGCAGGTACCCTGACCCGATCGATGGCCGCGACCGGAACCGGGAAGTCGGCCACCGAGAGCCGCTTGACCTGGCGATTCGCGGTGAGCACGAGCGGCATCGGATCGTCTTTGCCGTCCGCGAACGGGTCGAGCACGACGGCGATCCCGGCCCGCCGGCCGCTGGGTACCCGGATGACGTCGCCGCGGCGAAGCCGCCGCAGCGAGGTGATTGCCTCAGCCCGCCGGTCGGCCGAGCGCTGCCGGGCCTGATCGCCCTCGCGCCGCGACAGCTCGCGTCGGATCGCGGTGTACTCGGCGAAGTCGCCGCGATCGCAGCTGACGGCTTCCTCCTGCATGGCCTTCCTGACCACGGCGGCCTGCCGGGCGATCCCGACGACCGCGCGGTCCGCCTGGAACTGCGCGAACGACGACTCGAGGAGCGCCGCCGCCCGCTCGCGGCCGACCTGGCCGACCAGGTTCACCGCCATGTTGTACGACGGCTGGAAGCTGGAGTTGAGCGGGTAGGTTCTGGTGCCGGCCAGGCCAGCCACGGCCACCGGGTCATCCCCTGGCTGCCAGAGCACGACTGCATGCCCCTCCACGTCGATCCCCCGGCGGCCGGCCCGGCCGGTCAGCTGGGTGTACTCGCCCGGCGTGAGGCTGGCGTGCGTCTCGCCGTTCCACTTGTCCAGGCGCTCGATCACCACCGTCCTGGCCGGCATGTTGATCCCGAGCGCGAGGGTCTCCGTGGCGAACACCGCCCGGACCAGGCCCGCCGTGAAGAGCTCTTCCACGACCTGCTTGAACGTGGGCAGCAGCCCGGCATGATGAGCGGCGATGCCGCGCTGGAGTCCGCGCAGCCAGTCCTGGTAGCCGAGGACGGGCCGGTCCTCGTCGGGGATGCCGGCGGTGTGCCGCTCGGCCAGCTCGGTGATCTCGGCTGCCTCCTCCGGCGTGGTCAGCCGGAGGCCTGCGTCGAGGCATTGGCGCACGGCCGCGTCACAGCCGGCCCGGCTGAAGATGAAGGTGATCGCCGGGAGCAGCCCGGCGGCGTCCAGCAGTCCGATGACCTCAGGTCGCCTGGGGATCCTGAACCTGGCCGGCCGGTGCCCGCCGCGGTCAGGGCGGCTTGGTGCCTTCCGCGCCGCCCACTCGTCGCGCTGCGCGATGCGCAGCAGCTCGGGGTTGACCATCGCCCGGGCCCGGCCGTTCCCTGTCGCCGGCCCCCCCGGCGCGACCCGCCCGCCCCGCGCGCTCGGCGCGACCCGGCCGCCTGTTACGGCTGGCGCGTCGTGATCGCTGATGAACAGGTCGTAGAGCCGGCCGCCCGCGAGCATGTGCTGCCACAGCGGCACCGGGCGGTGCTCATCGACGATCACCGTGGTACCGCCGCGGACCTCGCCGAGCCAATCGCCGAACTCCTCGGCGTTGCTGACGGTCGCGGACAGCGCGACCAGCCGCACGGATTCGGCCAGGTGGATGATCACTTCCTCCCAGACCGCGCCGCGGAACCGGTCGGCGAGGTAGTGCACCTCGTCGAGCACCACGTAGCCGAGGCCGGCCAGCGTCGGCGATCCCGCGTACAGCATGTTCCGCAGCACCTCGGTGGTCATCACCACCACGGGAGCCTCGCCGTTAATGCTGTTGTCGCCGGTCAGCAGGCCGACGCTGGCCGCCGTATAGCGGCGGGCAAGGTCGGCGTACTTCTGGTTGGACAGCGCCTTGATCGGGGTGGTGTAGAAGCACTTGCGGCCCCCGGCTAGCGCCAGGTGCACGGCGTACTCGCCGGCGACCGTCTTGCCGGATCCGGTCGGCGCGGCCACGAGCACCCCGTGGCCCTCGTTCATCGCCCGGCACGCGCGGACCTGGAAGTCATCGAAGTCGAAGTCATAGAGCGCCCGGAACGCGGTCAGGTCGGGCCCGTCGTCCGCCCGGCGCCCGCGGACTGCGGCGTAACGGTCCGCGGGGCTTGCCGGGGTGCTCATGTGATCAAGGGTAGGCCGCCCCGACGGCCAGCCACCGCATCAGCCGCCCCGGCAAGCAGGCGGGACAGCCAGCGGCGAGCCAGCGGCCAGCCGCCCGGGTCACCCGCCCGCGTCACCAATCCCGGTTAGATCTCCGGGCCTGATGAGCTTCCGATGTCGGCACCGTCGTCCAGCGGCGCCACCTCGTCATCGCTCAGCCCCGCGTAGATCGCGCGGTTCGCCCGCCGCCGGTCGTTCATCCAGATGATGACCTCGGACAC
>JBEKFH010000286.1:0-6259 GCA_050013415.1 Streptosporangiaceae bacterium
CCTGCTGGTCCTGCTGGTCCTGCTGACCGCGTCCATGCAGAGCCATGTCCTTCCCAGAGGGCTTTTCCAGTTCCTGCCCTTCGGTGACGTCCCTGTCGTGCTGGCCAGCCTGGCGGCGTGCTCGCTGGCCTTGTCCCCCGGCCCGCGGCGGGGTCTGGCGATCGTGGGGTGGCGGCGGGCCTGCCTCATGATCGCGGGCCTGTCCGCGGGCTTCGGGTTCCCGTCGATCGTTCAGCTGGTGGACCCGGCCGCGCCGATGGGAGATCGTCACTTCCGCCAGCTGGGCGGCGAGGCGACGGGAGATCCTGGCATCCGCCTGGCGACGGGAGATCTTGCCTTCAGCCTGCTGGGCGTCCTGGCGATCGCGGTCGCGGTCGCCGTCACGTGCGTACGCGTCCCCGTGGGCCGGCGGGTCGCGGGGCTGGTGGCGACCGGGCTCCTGCCCGGTCTCGCTGTCATCATCCCCTTGCCCGACGTTCCGGGGGGCATCCAGGTGCCCTTGCTCGTCGGCCCGCTTGCCGCCGTGCTGGTGTGGCCGCTGGCGATCGTCTCCTGGCGGGGGCGGGTCTCGCGCGCGGGCTACGACCGGGGCAGGCGTCCGCGGAAACCTCCCGCGCAATCGCGTGGGGGATCTCCGGGCGTGTGGGCTGGCCGCGCTTAACCTGGGGGCGGACGCAGAACATGGCCGTATTCGCGCAGGTCAAGACCAAACGTGAATACCCCAGTAGTTGCGGAGTCGTCGCCAGCAGATGATGACGACGGGGTAGCCCAGCGGCGGTTGATCATGGCGCGGCGGCCGGGCGCGTCGACTGTGTCTGCTAGGGCAGCTGCGGGCTAGCTCGTGCGCAGGCCGTTGATGAGCAGCGCGAGCAGGCGGTCGGCCTGGGCCGGGTCGGCGGCCCAGTCGGTAGTCATGCTGATCGCGTGCCCCATACGGAGCAGGTCCTTGGGGCTGGCATCGGCGTGCGCCGTGCCGTCCTGCTGCGCGCGGGTCAGGACGTCGGTCATGGCGCTCAGCATCGTCGCGCTGCAGGAGGAGATCAGCTCGGAGTCCCTGCTCATCGTGGCGAGCAGCGCGGCGGAGAGGGATCGCTTGGTGCGGCCGAAGTCGATCAGGGCGCGCAGCCAGGTGGCCAGCGCCTCGGCGGGGGGCTTGGTCGCGAGCAGGTCGTCGGCCAGCGCCCGGAGCCCGGCAACCTGGTCGGTGTAGACGGCTTCGAGCAGCGCCGCGCGAGTCGGGAAATGGCGGTACAGCGTGCCGATCCCGACGCCGGCCCGCCGGGCGATCTCTTCCAGCGAAACGTCGTCGGCGCCGTGCTCGGTGAACGCCTCCGCGGCCGCCCTGAGCAGCCGCTCGTAGTTGCGGCGGGCATCAGCGCGCATGGCGCGTTCCGGCCCGGGCGGGCTGGCCGGGCCGGGGCCCTGAACTCCGCGTACCGGCTTTGTCTGCTCAGCCGCGGTAGCCGGTTCCGCTGGCGTCCTCATCGGCGTCCCATCTCCGTTTGCAAACCGGAGGGATCCTCCGTATAGTTAGCGGAGGGATCCTCCAGATCAGAGTCTAGCGTACTCCCGGGGATGCCGGCCAGGGCCAGGCCGGCGTCAGGCCGGGCATCTTCGGCGCGCATCAGCGGCGCCGTTCGACAGCAGGAAGATAGGACTCAGTTGTCCGCAGCAACGTTCACCCGTCCCGCCATCACGCCGCCAGCGCGGCGGCCCGTCCGGCGCGGCATCACCCTGGCGGTGGTGCTCTGCGCCCAGCTCATGATCGTCCTGGATCTCACCGTCGTGAACGTCGCGCTGCCGTCGATCGAGCGCGGCCTGGACTTCTCCGCTTCGGGCCTGTCCTGGGTCCTGAACGCGTACTCGCTCACCTTCGGCGGGCTCCTGCTGCTGGGCGGCAGGGCCGGGGACATCCTCGGCAGGCGCCGGATGTTCATGGCCGGCATCGCGATCTTCACGGCCGCCTCGCTGGGAGGCGGGCTGGCCCCGTCAGCCGGATGGCTGCTGGCGGCCCGCGCGCTGCAGGGCGTTGGCGGCGCGATCGCCTCGCCCACCGTCCTGGCCATGATCATTTCCAGCTTCCCGGAGGGCCGCGAGCGCACCAAGGCGCTGGGCATCTTCACTGCGGTGATGATGGGCGGCTCGTCGTTCGGCCTGGTGCTCGGCGGCATGATCACCGAGTGGGCCTCCTGGCGCTGGGTGCTGTTCATCAACGTGCCGATCGGCATTGCCGTACTGCTGGCCGCCCCGCGGCTGCTGCCCGAGTCCAAGCGCCAGCCGGGCCGGTTCGACCTGGCGGGCGCGGTGACCTCCACCGCGGGAATGACCGCCCTGGTGTACGGGTTCATCCGGGCGTCCTCGGCCGGCTGGGGCAACCGGGGGACCATGCTGGCCTTCGCGGCCGCCGTGCTGCTGCTGACGGCGTTCGTGATCAACGAGGCTCGCAGCCCGCAGCCGATCACGCCGCTGCGGCTCTTCACGGACCGGAGCCGCGCGGCCTCGTACGTGGCCCGGCTGCTCCTGGTCGCGGGAATGTTCGGCATGTTCTTCTTCCTCACCCAGTTCATCCAGGACGTGCTCGGCTTCAGCCCGCTGCGGGCTGGCATCGCCTTCGTCCCGATGACGGGGGCCCTGTTCGCGGTGTCCCGGCTCGCGCCGGGGCTGGTCCCGCGGTTCGGGCCGAAGCCGCTGATGGTGGCGGGCCTGCTGCCGGTGGTCGGCGGGATGACCTGGCTGGCGCAGCTCTCGCCAGGCAGCAGTTACCTGTCGGGGATCCTCGGCCCGATGCTGCTGCTCGGCACCGGCATGGGGCTCGTCTTCGTGCCGCTGACGCTGGCGTCGCTGGCCGGGGTGCGGCCGGAGGACTCGGGCGCGGCGTCCAGCATGGTCAACGTCAGCCAGCAGGTGGGCGGGTCGCTCGGGCTCGCGATCCTCGTGACGGTCTTCGGGAGCGCGAGCCGGGCCGCCGCCCGGCAGGCCGGCTTGTCCGCCAGCCCGGTCGCGCGAGCGCACCAGATCCTCGCCGACGCGGTCGGCAGGTCGTTCCTCACGGCGGCGATCTTCGACATGATCGCGCTGGCGGTGATCGTGCTGGTGATCCAGGTGCGCCAGCCGGCCTTGTCGCTGGCCGGGGACAGCGCCCCGGCAGAGGTGAGCGCCCCGGCAGAGGTGTAAGCGCTCGCGCCGCGGAGCAGTGTCGGTGTTCCGGCGTGGCACCCAGCAGGTGTCCGCGTCGGAACACTGGCGCGTTTGCCGCCGGACGGGGCATTGGTTACGGCACGGTGCCGCCGGGCCACGACCCACTGCACTGGCTGGCCGGTGACCGTGGCGCTCCCGGCTCGGGGAGTGAGCAGCCTCAGATCCTCATGGTGCCCTGGTTGGACGAGGGATCCCATGTCACGGAAGCACCCACATCTGCCAGCTGTTCCATCCCGAGAACGTTGCTCTTGGCATTGTTCGATTTGATGCCGACGTACTTTGAAGATTGCCTGGTGTGAGCAACGCCATAGCTGTCCTCAACCTCAAACTCAGTCGTGATGCCGGTCACGACCTGGATTCCCCCGCCGCCGGTCGTTGGACTCGCAGTCACCCCCACAGCGAGAACAACGTCGAAAGCGTTCCCTATCGTGCGCCACACGACGGCATAGTCGGAACCTGTGTCGACGAGCCAGTCTACTTGCGTTGCGGTCTGGGATCCGTTCTTCTGCCCGACCGCTCGCCCGGTCTGGTACGGGCGGCGACTTGAGCTGCCGGAAGACCTGGCCAGGTTCATTTCATCCCTCACCGAAGGCGGTATAGCCAATGGGCTCGAAATATAGCTGCCGAGACCCTCCGAAGACCCTGACCGCACGATCAAGCAGGTCGGGGACGCAATCCTGAACCCATTGCTGGTCGGCGATGTATCCGACTGCACGGCCCTGAAACTCGGCCTCGATCACCTGTCTCTCAGCATCGAACAGTTCTCGCTGCCGACGGAGATCATCGGTCTGCTCGGGAGTCAGTCTGCGTTCCCCCAGGAGGGTCTCCAGCCAATTGAGGAACTCCTGCTCGTTCATGCTGATCCTCCTTAACCTCTCCTCGCTGAGTGGCTGTGCCGATTGGTAGTTCTCACCTTCGGCCGAGTAAAAAAGAGGATCGCAACACCGGCGAGGGCGATCACCACCCCGAGTGATCCGGTAACGAGATGGCCCTTGTCAGTTCCCGACTGAAAGGCGATGTCTACGGACCCGGAGTAGCCGAGGATAATAAGCACAACGCCAGCCAAGACGACCAGTGCTCCAACAACGAGGCCCAGTCGGGCGTACTGATACTCCCTTTTCGTCGCGTCCTGCATCACGGACTCAGGAGTGCTGACGTCGAACTCGACCTCTTCGACGCCGAACTCGGCCCCGTCGCCGAACTCGGCCCCGTCGCCGGTGCCGTATTCCTTGGGATCCTTGCTCCCAGGCTCGACCATGCGTGCCTCCAAGCCCTCCGCAATCCAGTCTCTCACCCTCGGCCTTCCGCCCGGCAGCCGTCAGCAAGTCGAAAGAACCAGGCACGCGAACGGGGCCGTAGGTGATCTCCGGGCGCCAGAGCGCCAGGCTGCCGGGGTGCGGGTGATGGCGGAGAACCCCGACCCCAGTCGGCTGTCATGCGGATCCGCAGCTGTTACTGAAAAAAGACCCTTCTGCGGGATAAAATTTGGCTTGCAATCCGGTCTCCTGCCCCAGAAGGCACAATGGCCGACAGCCGCAAGCCCGTTGCCATGCCCCGGACGGAGGGTCGCAGATGCCCCACGTGACCACGCAGACCAGCCAGCCGCTGACGAGTCGCCGGGGCGCCCGTCCCGCACGAGCCTTCCCGCGCTGGCTCGCCGCGTGCGCCGCCGTCCTGTGCGCACTCGCCGCCGCCGTGCTGCCGGCCGCCCAGGCCCAGGCGGCCGCCCAGGCCCCGGCGTCCGCCCAGGCCCGGGCCCAGGCGGCCACGGTGACCTGGTCGGTCGCGCACAGCCCCAACGGCTCCGGTGCCAGCACGCTCACGGACGTGTCGTGTGCCAGCGCGACCAGGTGCATGGCGGTGGGCTTCTACACCGACAGCTCGGATGTGGACCAGACCCTGGCCGAGTCCTGGAACGGGACATCCTGGTCCCTCACCAAGATCCCCGACAAGGGCAGCTCGGACAACATCCTCATGGGCGTGTCGTGCGCCAGCGCGACCAGGTGCATGGCGGTGGGCTACCACAGCACCGGTTCGGGTGCGGTCCAGATCCTGGCCGAGACCTGGAACGGAAGTGCCTGGTCGGTGACCTCCACCCACAACCCCAGCAGCACCTACGACGCGCTCAACGGCGTGTCGTGCGCCAGCGTCAAGAGCTGCATGGCGGTGGGCTTCGCCAACATCGGATCGAACACCGAGACCGTGGCCGAGTCCTGGAACGGGAGCTCGTGGACGGTGCGCACCAGCCAGAACCCGGGCGGCTCCTACACCCTGTTCGGCGGCGTGTCCTGCGCCAGCACGGCCAGTTGCGTGGCGGTCGGCAGCCAGTTCGACGGGGTGAGCGAGGACCTGACCCTGGTGGAGTCCTGGAACGGCAGTTCCTGGTCGGTCGTTCCCAGCACCCCGAGCCCGGGCGAGAACAACTTCCTGGCCGGGGTCTCGTGCGTCAGCAGCACCCACTGCGTGGCGGTGGGCCAGGCCCAGACCGCCGATCTGACCACGACGGTCATCGAATCCTGGAACGGGGGCTCCTGGCAGCTGGCCGACAGCTCCAACCCGGGCAGTACCTCTGATCAGCTCAACGACGTGTCCTGTGCCGGCTCGAAGAGTTGCGTGGCGGTGGGCGACGACACCAGCGGGGGAGTGACCGACACCCTGATCGAGACGCTGAGCGGCGGTTCCTGGCCGGCCACGACCAGCCCCGACCCGAGCAGCTCGTACAACACCCTGCGCGGCGTGTCCTGCACGGCTCCGGGCAGCTGCGCGGCGGCGGGCAGCGACGCGCCCGCGGCCACTTCGAAGACCTTGATCGAGGCCACCTTCTAGCGGGCGAGGCCAGCTTCTTCGCATCCTCGGCCATCTGTTCCAACCGGGCCATTGAGAGTTACACTCGCCCAAAATGCCGCCGGAATGTTCCGCGGGGCGGGAAGGCCGGGCCATGAAGATGACGCGTGCAGGACGGTCTGGCCGGGCGCACCGCGGGCTCGTGAGGTCGGCCGGGGTATCCGTCGCGGTCGTGGCCGTCGCGGCGGGCCTGGCCGGCGCCGCAGCCCCGGCCGGG
>JBEKFH010000287.1:0-6229 GCA_050013415.1 Streptosporangiaceae bacterium
CGGCCCGCCGAGGCGCTGGAAACGCTGCGCGGCCCGCTGGCCAGCCTGGCCGGGCGGACCGGCCTCGTGGTGGAACCTGGCAGGTTCGTGATCGAGCTGCGCCCGGCCGGCGCGGACAAGGGCGCTGCGCTGAAAGACCTGGCAGCGGAACGGAGCCCTGGGTCCGCTCTCTTCTGCGGCGACGACCTCGGCGACGGGCCGGCCTTCCGCGCCGTTCGCGAGCTGCGAGCCGCCGGGATACCCGGTCTCACGGTGTGCAGCGGCTCCGCCGAGGTCACCGGGCTGGCCGCCGAGGCCGACCTGATGGTCCCCGGCCCCGACGGTGTCGCCGCCCTGCTGAGCTCGCTCGCCGTGGCCTTCGCCGGGGTGAGCTAGGGGCCGAGGGCGGCTAGCTGCTGGGCGAACCAGAGCCGCGGCGGCATGGCGGCGCCGGCCTTTGCCAGCGCAGCACACCGCCGGATCCGTTCAGAATCTGCCATGACCAGCGCTTCGTGCAGTGCCTCGGCGGTAGCCGTGACGTCGAACGGGTTGACCAGGATCGCCTCGGAGCCGAGCTCGTCGGCCGCGCCCGCTTCCGTGGACAGCACGAGGGCGCAGCCGCGATCGGACACGATCGGGCCCTCCTTGGCGACCAGGTTCATGCCATCCCTGATCGGGTTGACCAGCAGCACGTCGGCAATCCGGTAGGCGGCAAGCGACCTGGCGTAGTCGTCGAGGATCTCCAGCATCAGCGGCTGCCAGCCCGGGGTGCCGAACTCCTCGTTGATCTCGCTGGCCAGCCGCTGCACGCTCTCGGTGTACGCGCGGTAAACCGGCAGCCCGGTCCTGGACGGGTACGCGAGCGCGACATGGGTCACCCGGCCCCGCCACTGCGGGCGGGCGATCAGCAGCTCGCGGTAGGCGGCCAGGCCTCGGCCGATGTTCTTGGACAGCTCAGTCCGGTCGACCCGGGCGATGACCCTGGTGCCGCGGGTCGCCGCGGCCAGTGCCGCGAGCCTGTCCTCGACGTCAGGCTCGGCCGCCCGGGCGGTCAGCTCGTCGGCGTCGACGCCGAGCGGGTACACGGCGACGCCGGTGCGGTGGCCGCGGTAGCTCACGCTCTGCGCGGCGCGGTCCACCGCAGCGCCGAGGATCTCGGCGCAGCAGTCGAGGAACGCATCAGCCCAGCGCTGGCTGAGGAATCCCGCCTGGTCCGCGCCGAGCATGCCCTCCAGCAGCTCGCGGCCGACGGCGGCGGGGAGTATCCGGTAGTACTCTGGCGGCGCCCAGGGGGTGTGCGAGAAATGCGCGATCCTGATGCCGGGCCGCAGCTCAGCGAGCATGCGGGGGACCAGCGCCAGGTGGTAGTCCTGCACGATGGCGCGCACCGGCGGGCCGGCTGCGCCTGCCGTGCCGCTGCCCCCCCGGGGGCCTGCGGCGTCGGCCAGCGCCCCGGCAAACGCGGCGTTGTAGGCGCGGAAGGACTCCCAGTCGCGGCGGAAGGCGGCGCCGAACGACGGCTGGTTCGGCGTGTCGTAGAGCAGGTGGCTGACGAACCAGAGGGTCGAGTTGGCCACCGAGTTGTAGGCAGCCTCGAAGGTGGCTCGCGGGATGTCGAGCAGCTGAACCCCGGACCCGCCCGGCGTGCCGTCTAGGTCCAGCCGGCCGCCGGGTGCGTTGCGGGCGGCGGCCCGGTCGGCGTCGTCGAGCGCGGCGCAGACCCAGAGCAGGTCGGCCTCGGCGGCCACCGAGGACAGGCCGGACACCAGGCCGCCGCCGCCGCGCCGCGCGGTCAGCTGGCCGTCGTCACCGAGCGTGAACGACAGCGGCCCCCGGTTCGAGGCGATGAGTACCCGCCCGCCTGCTGATCGCGCGCTCATGTGATCTCAAGGTTAGCTGTCCCGGCCGGGCCGCTGCGAGGCCGCTCGGGCGTTGCGGGCTGGGCCGGGCGGGCGTTGCGGGCTGGGCCGGGCGGGCGCGTCGTCCAATCTCGGGCTAGAGTGTTTCGTACAACTGAATAACGCTCATCCAGAGGGGTGGAGGGATCGGCCCTGCGAAGCCCCGGCAACCATCACGGTGAGACGTGCCCGCGCCCTGCTCGCGCGGCTGTGCCCGGTTAGGGCAGGCCGCCGGAGCTTATCCAGGCGAGGCCCCCGTGACAGGTGCTAACTCCGGCCCGTGGCCCGTCGGCCACTGGGAAAGATGAGGAGAAAGGCCTCGCCGTGAGCATCACCGCAACTCAAGCCCCGTCATCTGCGATCTCGTCATCGTCATCCACTATCCCCTCATCGCCAGCTCCGTCCCGGTTCGGCTATGCCTGCGGCCTCGCCTGCCGTGAGTGCGGGCACACCTGCGAGCTCGGCGCGCAGCACGCGTGCTCGGAGTGCTTCGGGCCGCTGGAGGTCAGTTATGACCTTCCGCATCTCACCAGGGAGCTGATCGAGGCCGGGCCGCAGAACATCTGGCGGTACAAGAGCCTGCTTCCGGTGCCGTCCGACGTCGGCCAGACACGCAACACCGAGCCCGGCTGCACCCGGCTGGTCCACGCGGGCAACCTGGCCAGCGAGCTGGGAATGCGCTCGCTGTGGGTGAAGGACGAGCGCGGCAACCCCACCCATTCGTTCAAGGACCGCGTGGTCGCCGTCGCGCTCGCCGCGTCCATCGAGATGGGCTTCAAGGTGCTCGCCTGCCCGTCGACCGGGAACCTGGCCAACGCGGTCGCCGCGGCCGCGGCCAGGGCCGGGATCCGGTCGGTGGTGCTCGTGCCCGGCGACCTGGAGCCGCAGAAGATTATCGGCACCGCCGTCTACGGCGGCACGCTGGTGACCGTCCAGGGCAGCTATGACGACGTGAACCGGCTGGCGTCGGAGCTTGCCGACGAGCATCCGGACTGGGCATTTGTCAACGTCAACGTCCGGCCGTACTACGCCGAGGGATCCAAGACCATCGGATACGAGATCGCCGAGCAGCTCGGGTGGCGGCTGCCCGGGCAGGTCGTGGTGCCCGTCGCGTCCGGCGCGCAGCTTGTCAAGATTGACAAGGCGTTCCGCGAGCTGTCTGAGCTCGGCCTGGTCGACGGGCCGGCGCCGGCCGTGTTCGGCGCGCAGGCGACCGGCTGCTCGCCGGTGGCCGCCGCGTTCCGGGCCGGTCATGACGTGGTGCAGCCGGTCCGCCCGGACACGATCGCCAAGTCGCTCGCGATCGGCAACCCGGCGGACGGGCCCTATGTGCTCGACGTGGTCCGCAGGACTGGCGGCGCGGTGGCCGACGTCACCGACGCCGAGATCGTCGACGGTATCCGGCTGCTGGCCAGGACCGAGGGGATCTTCGGCGAGACCGCGGTCGGCACCACGCTGGCCGTGCTGCGCCAGCTGCTGGCATCCGGGCAGCTGGACCCCGGCGCGGAGACCGTGATCATCAACTCCGGCGACGGGCTGAAGACGCTCGACGCGGTGGCCTCCGCCGCGCCCTCGGATCCGCCGATCCGCGCCACGCTGGCCGCGTTCGCCGAGTTCGAGTCGTCCCGGTCAGGGCAGCCCGGGTCGTCCCGGTCAGGGCAGCCCGGGTCGTCCCGGTCAGGGCAGCCCGGGTCGTCTACGTCAGGAAAGGCAGCCGCTGCATGAGCGTGTCCGTCCGCATCCCCACCATCCTGCGCTCCTACACCGGCGGCGTGGCCGAAGTGCCGGCGCCGGCCGGTACGCTGCGCCAGGTACTCGCCGGGCTGGACGACTCCTATCCGGGCATCGCGGCCAGGATCCTGGACGACACGGGCAAGCTGCGGCGGTTCGTCAACGTCTACGTAGGAGACGAGGACGTGCGGCTTGCCCAGGGTCTTGATACACCGGTGCCGGCCGGCGTGCAGGTGTCGGTGATCCCGGCCGTGGCTGGCGGCTGACCCTGCCCGTCCAGCACTGCCCGGCCCTCCCGCCCAGCCGTGGCCGCACGGCCCGGCTCTCCTCGCCCAGCCGTGCTCGCACTACCCGGCTCGGGCGAATTCGGGGCTAGCTGGTCACCAGGCGCACCACAGGAGGTAAAGTCATCTCCGGTCGCTGCCGGTACTGCGAAAGGGGCAAGCCCAGGCTTGCCCAGCCGTTTGGCCTGTGTCGCGATCGACGGGCTCCGCGGTCGCAAGGGCGGGGCCCGAAGGCCCGAGCACAGTTAGGGAGTTGAGTAATGGCTCAGGGCACCGTCAAGTGGTTCAACGCGGACAAGGGCTACGGCTTCATCGCGGTAGACGGTGGCAGGGACGTGTTCGTTCACTTCTCCGCCATCCAGGCGGATGGCTACCGCAGCCTCGAGGAAGGGCAGCGAGTCGAGTTCGACATCGAGCAGGGCGATCGCGGACCGCAGGCAACTTCGGTCCGCACTGTCTAGGCTTCCGGGACAGTAAGCCACTGTGAGCAGGCCGGATGGCCGGCGCCCGGCAGGGCGCGGGCCGTCCGGCCTGTTGCGTTATGACCCCGTCAGTTTGCACTCTCACCCCGAGAGTGCTAAACAGGGCGTTGGCACTCTCGGGGTGAGAGTGACAACGCAATCGCGTGATCGGGCGATGAGGCCGATTCGGCGGCGGGAAGGGTCTGTCCGCCGGTGAGGCCGTCCGTCGCGGGCGTCTGCCCGATCGGCATGCATGGCACGAAGTTCCGGGAGGACTGGAGCCTATGGCAGCGAAGATGATCGCGTTCAATGAGGAAGCAAGGCGCGGCCTCGAGCGCGGCATGAACCAGCTCGCCGACGCAGTGAAAGTAACCCTCGGCCCGAAGGGCCGGAACGTGGTGCTCGAGAAGAAGTGGGGAGCCCCCACGATCACCAACGATGGCGTGTCCATCGCCAAGGAGATCGAGCTCGAGGACCCGTGGGAGAAGATCGGCGCGGAGCTGGTTAAGGAAGTAGCGAAGAAGACAGACGACGTCGCAGGCGACGGCACCACCACGGCGACAGTGCTCGCCCAGGCGCTGGTCCGCGAGGGCCTGCGTAACGTGGCAGCCGGCGCCAACCCGATGTCCCTCAAGCGGGGCATCGAGGCGGCCGTCGAGCGGGTGAGCGAGGAACTGTCCAAGCTCGCCAAGGACGTGGAGACCAAGGAGCAGATCGCTTCGACCGCCTCCATCTCGGCCGGGGACACTGCTATTGGCGAGATGATCGCCGAGGCGATGGACAAGGTCGGCAAGGAAGGCGTCATCACCGTCGAGGAGAGCAACACCTTCGGCCTCGAGCTTGAGCTCACCGAGGGCATGCGCTTCGACAAGGGCTACATCTCGCATTACTTCGCCACTGACCCGGAGCGGATGGAGGCCGTCCTCGACGACCCGTACATCCTGATCGTCAACTCCAAGGTCTCGGCGAACAAGGACCTGCTCCCGCTCCTTGACAAGGTGGTGCAGGCGGGCAAGCCGCTCGTCATCATTGCCGAGGACGTCGAGGGCGAGGCGCTCGCGACCCTGGTCGTGAACAAGATCCGCGGCCTGTTCAAGTCCGTCGCGGTGAAGGCGCCCGGGTTCGGTGACCGGCGCAAGGCCATGCTCGGTGACATCGCCATCCTCACCGGCGGCCAGGTCATCAGCGAGGAAGTCGGCCTCAAGCTGGAAAGCGCGGATGTCGACCTGCTCGGCCAGGCCCGCAAGGTGGTCGTCACCAAGGACGAGACGACCATCGTGGACGGCGCGGGCGACGCGGAGCAGATTTCGGGCCGGGTCAACCAGATCCGCGCCGAGATCGAGAACACCGATTCGGACTATGACCGCGAGAAGCTCCAGGAGCGGCTCGCCAAGCTGGCCGGCGGCGTCGCCGTCATCAAGGCTGGCGCGGCGACCGAGGTGGAACTCAAGGAGCGCAAGCACCGCATCGAGGACGCGGTGCGCAACGCCAAGGCCGCAGTCGAGGAGGGCATCGTCGCCGGCGGCGGCGTGGCCCTGCTCCAGGCAGGCGCGAACGCGTTCAAGAAGCTCGACCTCTCGGGCGACGAGGCGACCGGCGCGACCATCGTGCGCCGTGCGCTGGAGGAGCCGCTGAAGCAGATCGCGATCAACGCCGGCCTTGAGGGCGGCGTGGTGACCGAGAAGGTTCGGTCACTGGCTCCCGGTCACGGGCTCAACGCCGCGAACGGCGAGTATGTCGACATGTTCAAGGCCGGCATCATCGACCCGGCGAAGGTGACGCGTTCCGCTCTGCAGAACGCTGCGTCCATCGCAGGGCTGTTCCTCACCACCGAGGCGGTCATCGCCGAGAAGCCGGAGAAGAACCCGGCCCCGGC
>JBEKFH010000288.1:0-6226 GCA_050013415.1 Streptosporangiaceae bacterium
ACGGCGCTCGCGGCGTCTTCGACGCCCGATCCCACGACCGCAGCGCGCAGCTCTGGATGTCGCAGCACGCCGGCCTCGTCACGAGTACCGCAGCGGGCTCGGCGATCCTTGGCGGCGTGCTCGCGGCGAGGCTGGCCAGGGCCAGGTGAGAAGCCCGCGACTGGTGGCGTTCCCGGTGCTGCGCGGCGCCTACGGCGTCATCCTGCTGCTGGCTCCCGGCGCGACGATCCGGCTGTCCGGTGCCCAGCCGCCCGGCCCACGGGGCCGCCGGGTCACCCGGCTGCTCGGCGCCCGTCACCTCATCCAGGCAGCCGTGACCGCGGCGGCGCCCAACTCCGTGGTGCTCACCGTCGGCGCGCAGGCCGACGTTGCCCACGCCGCCTCCATACTGGCGCTCGCCATCGCCGACCGGCCGCTGCGCCGGGCCGGCCTCGCGGACGGGCTGATCGCGGCGGCGCTCGCCGCGGCGGGCGCGTCGATCACGCGATCACGCTGGCGCGGCCGCGAGACGCGTCGTGCCCGCGATGGCGAGATCATGCCTCGCGGATGGCATCCGGCGGGCATACGATAGCCGGGTATGGCCGCCCCCTCCCCGGCCGTGGCGCGGGAGGCGGGCCCGTCTCCCGGGAGGCAGGTTGGAGGCACTCCGGCTGTCGTCGGAGGTTCGCGGGGACAGCGTGCTGGTCACGGCCCGCGGCGATCTTGATATCGTCACGAGCGGCCAGCTCGATGACTGCCTGGCCTGCGCCCGCCAGGAGCGTAACCGGGTCATCATCGACCTCGCGGCGGTCGATTTCATGGACAGCAGCTCGCTGGCCGTCATCGTCGGGCACTGGAAAAAGCTCGCGGCCTCCGGCGGGACGCTGGCCCTGGCGGGCCCGCGCTACCGGCACACCAAGGTGCTGTGGATCACCGGGCTCGCCGACCAGCTGCCCTGCTACGAGAGCGTGGAGCAGGCGCTCGGCGCGGACCCTGTCCCGCCAGCCGCCAGCCTGGCCGCTGAGCGCCTCGCCGGCCCGGCGGGTGATTCCCCGGCCAGCGGCGCGGTGCCCTGGTCAACGCGGCAGCAGGCTGGCGGGGCAGCAGGCTGAGAGCGGCCAGCGTGCCGTCGCCCTCCTTGCCAAGCCCGGCAATCATGATCGCCGGGCGGTCATAATCATGAGGTACGCGGCTATCCGCGCTGGTCCAGCGATCGGCGTGGATGAGACCGGGCGACACCTAAATCGCTGAACGGCGCGATCCAGCGCTTGCCGCGGGTGTTTGCGGGCCTGGGTTAGCGGTACGGGTTAGTGCACGCTGATAGGCAGGACTCGACGAGATAGGACCTGGCCGATGCCGTATACCCCTGGCCGCCCGGGGCTGGAGAGCGAGATCTCCGGGCTGACCGAGCGCCGCGGGCAGCTGCGGCTGGCCGCGGCGCTGCCGGGGGCGGAGCTGCCGCAGGTGCTGGAGGCAGCGTTTGCCGAGCTGGATGGGGCGATCGACGCGCTCAGCTCCCTTCGGGACGCGGCGCCAGCTGACTCAGCGCCCAGCCGCGTCGCCGCCGGGCTGGACACGGACCGGCGACTGCTCCAGGCGATCTTCCAGCAGGCGCCTGTCCCGATGTTCCTGCTCGATCACGATGACACCGTGCGGCGAGCCAACCGGAGGGCCGGCGACCTGCTCGGCTTCGCGCCCGGATACGCGACGGGAAAGCACTTCGGCGCCTTGGTGGGCCTGCCCGCCCGCGCGGCCGCGCAGACCCACCTCGCCGCCGCCCACCGAACCGGCGAAGGCCGCCAGATCCCGTGCGACCTGCTCGGCGCCGCCGGACCGGTGCCCGCCGTGCTTGATATCAGCCCGGTTAACCTGCCGGGCGGGCCCGGCCATCTGATCGTCGTGGCGACCCGTCGCGGGCGGGCGCCCGCGGTCGGCGGCCGTGCGCCGGGAGCCGGGACTGCCCGCATCGGCCTGCCTGCCCCGTCCGCCCGCCATGACCAGGCCCCGGCGGGCCGCCGGCTGGCCGCCGCTGGCGATGACGATACGGGGAAGGCAGCCAGCCAGCCCGCGGACGCGGGCCAGGAGCACCTGGCGGGCCAGGATCACCCGGCGGCCCAGGATCACCTGGCGGTGGCTGCTGTCCGGATGGCCGCCAGCCGGCTCGATTTGCTCGGCGCCGCGACCAGGCTGGTGCTGGAGAACGCCACCGTCAGCGAGTCCGTCATGCTGCAGCGCTGCGCGAGACTGCTGGCCGGCCAGCTCGCTGCCTGGGTCATCGTCGACGTAGAGCGCGGCGGCCAGCTGCGGCGGCAGTTCGCCATCGGCCCCCAGGATGAGCGGTCGGCCGAGCTGGCCCGGTCACTGGCGGACGCCGACCCGCCCCAGGGTTCAGCGCCGAGGCAGGTTCACGACTCCGGTACCTCGCTGCTGATCGCGCACGCCGAAGACACCCGCCTCCTGGGCACTGGAGCCGACGGCGTGCCGTTCCTCGCCCGGCTTGGCGCGACGTCCGTGCTGAGCGTCCCGCTGTCGGACGGCGAGCGCTCCTACGGCGCCCTCACTCTGGCCAGGGTGGCCGCTGGGGGCTACTTCGGCACCGGGGACGTTGGCCTGGTCGAGGAAATCGGGGAGCACCTCGCCCTCGCGATCAGGGTGGACCGCCTGCTCCGGCAGCGATCTGACATCGCGGACGCGCTGCGGGCGGGCCTGCGGCCGCCGCGGCTGCCGGGGATACCGGGGATCGAGATCGCGGCTGCGCACCAGGACGCCGCCGCCAGTCCCGGGCCAGGCGGGGATTTCTACAGCGTGTACCGCAGCCCTGGCGGCTGGGGCCTGGCGATCGGCGATGTCGCGGGCAAGGGCGAGGGGGCGGCGGCGGTGACCGCTGCCGCGCGGCACGCCATCCGGGTGGCCGCGCACTGGTGCGCCGATCCGGCCGAGGTCCTGCGGATGGTCAACGAGATCATGCTGGCCGAGGAGTTCGGCGGCCGGTTCGTCACGGCGGGCGCCGCGCACCTGCAGTGGCGGGATCGCGCACTGCGCGTCACGCTCAGCAGCGCCGGGCACCCGCTGCCGGTGCTGCTGAGGCCGGACGGTCGTGTACAGACGATGGATGGCGGCGGCCTGCCGCTCGGGATCTTCCCGGATCCAGGCACCCGCGCGCAGGAGCTTGAGCTGTCCACGGGCGACACGCTGTTCTTCTACACCGACGGCCTGGCCGACGCCCGCGGCTCGCGGCCGGCCTCGTTCGAGGACCGGCTGACCGACGAGCTCGCCGCACTGGCCGGGAAGCCTGCCGCCGAGGTGGCCGCGCGCATGCAGCAGGCGGCACTGGACTTCTGCGGTGGCGAATTGCGCGACGACATGACCGTGCTGGTCCTGAGGACCGGCGAGCCGCCCGGGCGCGACGGCCTGCGGCCCGGGAGCGACGGGTTGCGGCCACGGCCCAGCTAGCCGGGAAGGAGGCACTTTACCGATGAATCCCGTCGAGCGCGTGATCCGGCGCGTAGACAAGGCGCAGCAGCGCCATAAGGCGTCCGCGTTCGTCTTCGGCGTCGTGAAGAAATACGGCGACGACAACGCGGGCACCCTGGCCGCGAGCCTCGCGCACTCCGCCTTCGTCGCGGTCTTCCCCCTGCTGCTCGTCCTGGTGGCGATCGTCGGGCTGCTCGCGGCCGGTGACCCGTCGCTGCGCCACGACGTGCTGAACGCCGCCGCCAAGCAAATCCCGGCAATCGGCGATCAGCTGACCGGAAATCTGGGGAGAATCAGGCACTCTAGCCAGCTCGGCCTCATCGTCGGAGTGCTCGGGCTGATCTGGGGCGCGACCGGGCTCGCTCAAGCGGGGCTGTTCACCATGGAGCAGATATGGAACCTGCCCGGGCCAGCCCGCCTCGGCTACCTGCAGCGGCTCGGGCGCTCCCTGGCGTTCCTCGGCGTGCTCGGGTCAGGCGTGATCGTCACCACGCTTCTCACCGGCCTGGACACCTTCGGCCATCACGCCGTCGTCGTCGCCTTCGGCCATGACGCTGTCGTGGTGGTCGACGTCCTCACCTATGTGCTCGCTGTCCTCGTGAACGTCGGGTTCTATTTCGTCAGCTTCCGCGTCCTTACCCCTAAGAGCATCCCGAGCCGTGCCCTCGTCCCTGGCGCTGTCGTGGGCGGGGCGATATGGACGCTGCTGCAGGTCGCCGGCACCTATCTCGTCCACCACTACCTGCACAGTTATTCCGTCTACGGCGTGTTCGCGACCGTGCTCGCCCTGGTCGCGTGGCTGTACCTCGCCGTTCAGCTGACGGTCTACTCGGCCGAGGTCAACGTCGTGCTCGAGCGGCGGCTGTGGCCGCGCTCGATCATGCCGCCGCCGCTGACCGAGGCCGACCGCGCGGCGATGGCACTCCAGGCGCTGCAGAATCAGCGGCGACGTGAGCAGCAGGTGAGCGTCTCCTTCAACGACCGGCCGCCCGGTAGCAAGGCGGCGGCGTCGACGCCCCGGACGCCCGGGGAGATAGCGCCGCCCGCCGAGCCCTCCCAGCCCGCCGAGCCCTCCCAGCCCGCCGAGCCCTCCCAGCCCGCCGAGCCGGCACCTGCCCAGCCCGGACCCGCCCAGACCGCGCCGTCCGGGGGAGATGGCAGGTCCAGCTGATCAGGCAGCCTCCGGAGAATCACTGATCGTTAGCAACCCACGTCAGGCATGATGCAGCAACTCGCGTCAGGCGCGAAGCAGCTCGCCGGGGCCAGGCCAACAGCGTGGCTGGGACTCCCCTGTTGCTGTATCCGCAGTGAAGTCCCAACCACGCTGATGAAACCCGCATCAGAGACCGCGCGGAACCCCCTCGGATGGCGGCCGATGTGCCGCTGTGACGCAACGGCGGCATGCCCGTCTCCCTCTGGCCGACGGCCATCGTCACCTCGCCGAGCACCTTCCGCACCGGGCGGGCATCAGGGAGATCAGCCGCGCCCATCAGGTCGTCCCAGCTGGGCCCCGATCAGGTGCGGGACTGGCTCCGCGTGGTTCGCGCCGCCGACCAGCCGGAAGGGAGATGTGGCCTCCGAACTGGCCGCTGACCCGACAGCGGCCAGCCCGGCGAAGCGGAGCGCGCCGGGCACGCGGCGTGCGGACGGCCAGCGACCCCGCATAGTACGCGACCGCAGCCAGGGTTGGCAGCGGCGTGCACGACGCCGGCCCGCACCTGCTGCCAATGCTGCTCCGACCAGTCGGCAACTCCGGCCAGGGCAGCGGGTGCGGAGGCGGCCAGCCCGAACGCCGCAAGCTGCCGGCTCGCTTCCGCGTTGCCCGGACGGGCGTCAAATACGGCGGCCGACAGCCATTCCCCGATGGGCAACTGCGCCAGTACCGGTGCAGCCGGTGCCCGGCTGCGGGCGTCAAACCAGCGCGGGCGTCAAACCTGGGCGCGCCGTGCATGAAGCCGGCGGCGCCGGGTAGTGCGAGTTCCCAAGCGCGAGAAAGGACACCGCACGCTATGGCCGATAGCAGTTTCAGCGTCGACGTCGCCGCGATACGGGACCGTGCGCGGCAGAAGATGGAGCAGGGCCCGGTCACCGGGTCCTACGGCAAGGACACCAGCGACGTGATTGCCGTACTCAACGAGGTGCTCGCCACCGAGATCGTGTGCTGGATGCGCTACAGCCGGCACGCCATATCAGCGACCGGGATCAACCGGGCGCAGGTGTCGGGCGAGTTCACCGAGCATGCCGAGGAGGAGCGCCAGCACGCCATGCGGGTCGCCGAGCGGATCAGCCAGCTCGGCGGCGACCCGGACTTCGATCCCGCCACGATCGCCAAGCGGGCGCATACCAGCTACGCGACATTCGCCGATGACGACCTGCCGGGAATGCTCAAGGAGAACCTCCTCGCCGAGCGCATCGTCATTACCACCTACCAGGAGATCGTCCGGTGGCTCGCCGACGACGACGTCACCACGCGGCGGCTCATCGAGGACATTCTCGCGGAAGAGGAAGAGCACGCCGACGACATCCTGGACCTGCTCGGCACGTGACCAGCGCGGAGCACGCCTGACGGAGCGCGCATGGCTGCAGGATCCCCCGCAGCCCGCCGCATCACCGATACGGCAGACATCACCGATACGGCAGAGAGGAGTCAGCCATGTACATCGGTCTGGGAACGGTCGTCGCCATCGTGATCATCGTCCTGGTCGTCATGCTGCTGCGCAGGGTCTGACCCGGCAACGCAGGGTCAGACAGGACAAAGCAGGATCAGACCGGA
>JBEKFH010000289.1:0-6090 GCA_050013415.1 Streptosporangiaceae bacterium
GGGCAGCTGCGGGCGGTGCTCGGGCCCGACGACGGGAGGTTCGCTGCGGAAACGTTCGGCGTCACCGAGGCGGGAACCTTCGAGCATGGCAGCTCGGTGCTCCAGCTCCGCGCCGATCCGGCGGACTCCGGGCGCCTCGCCCGGGTAACCGATGCGCTGCTCACGGCACGGGCCGGGCGGGTTAGGCCGGCCAGGGACGACAAGGTGGTGGCCGCCTGGAATGGCCTGGCCATCGCCGCGCTCGCCGAGACGGGGTTGCTGCTCGGCCGTCCCGAGTTCATCGCCGCGGCCCGGGACGCGGCCGGCCTGCTGGCCGGAACCCACCTGGCCGCCGGGCGGATCGCGAGGACTTCCCGGGACGGCGTGGCCGGTCCCAGCGCTGGCGTGCTGGAGGACTACGCCTGCGTGGCGGACGGGTTCATCACGCTGTGCGGCGTCACCGGCGAAGCTCGGTGGGTCGAGCTCGCCGGGCAGCTGCTGGGGACGGCCCTGGACCGGTTCGGTGATCCGTCCGGGGGTCTCTACGACACGGCGGACGACGGCGAGCCGCTGCTGTACCGCCCGTCCGATCCGGCCGACGGCCCCAGCCCGTCCGGCACCTTCGCGGTGGCCGGCGCGCTGCTCAGCTACTCCGCGCTCACCGGGTCGGCGCGCCACCGGGAGGCCGCCGCGGCCGCGCTCGGCGTGCTCCCGGCGATCGCGGCGCGGTACCCGCGGGCGGCCGGCTCCGGGCTGGCCGTGGCCGAGGCATTGCTTAGCGGCCCGGCCGAGATCGCGATCGTCGGGCCGCCCGGTGATGAGCGCACGGCGGAGCTGCACCGGACCGCGCTGCTCGCTGCGCCCCCGGGCGCGGTGATCGCGGTAGGGCCGCCCGCCGCCGGCGCGGGTGGGACTGACTGGCCTGAGGGCTCGGGCGGTGGGGCTGGCGGGACCGGTGGCTCGGCGGAGTCCGCTGGTGCGCCGCGGGGCGCTGGTGCGCCGCGGGGAACTGGTGCGCTGGAGGCCGGGGTCCGGCAGGTTCCGCTGCTGGACGGCCGGGGCCTGGTCGGCGGCGCGCCGGCCGCCTATGTATGCCGGGATTTCACCTGCCGTGCACCCGTTACCGAGCCTGCCCAGCTACGCTCGGTCCTCGCCGCCCCGGCATCACTGCGTCCCGCCGCCGGTTAGCTCCCGTATCCGCTCATTTCCGGCTCCTTGATAGGATAATGTTTCCGGGGACCGAGTAGGATTATTATTTTCGCTGGTCGGCGCGTTCGCGGGGGGCACGGGACGGCTCGCGACGTGGATGGGCAGGCTCGCGACGTCAGCGGGGAACGGCCGCGTGATATCCGGGCATCCCGGGTATGTACCGCGCGGGACTGGCTCGTAACGGGCTGGCTGCCGCGCCGGGGCCAGCTGTCCGGGGCGAGAGTGCCCCAGACCGGCGGGCCGGGGCAAGTGCGGGCCGAGAATGCCTCATACCGAGGGAGAGCAGTGCGCGAACTGGCACGACGCCTGCGCTTCGCGGCGACGACAGTGCTGGCCCGGACGACAGTGCTGGCCCGGACGACAGTGCTGGCCCTGACGGCGGCGCTGGCGCTGGCGGTGACGGCGGTCAGCTGGCCGGGGAGCTCGCCCGGCGCCGCGGGCTCGGTCAGCCGCGCGGGCTCAGCCAGCCCCGTGCGCGCGGTGCTCACGGCTGTCTACCCTCACGCCGAGCAGGGTGACGGCGCTGGCGGGCTGCAGCTGCCCCGCTATGCCCGTTTGGCATCTGTGGCAGTTCCGGTCGCCCGCCTGTCCCCCGGTTCCCAGGCGCCCGCCGTCGCGCCGCTGGGCCGGCTGCTGCCGGCCGACGTGCTCGTGATCGCGCCTTCCTCGCTGCCGCGCGCGGACGCCGCGCTGGTGCGCAAGCTGCCGGGCGTAGTCGCCGCGCAGTCGATCGACGCGGCGAGGATCCAGGTCAACGGCAAGTACGTGGCGATGCTCGGCGTCGACCCATCGGCGTTCCGCGGCTTCGCCGCGCGGCCGACCGCCGCGTCGACTCCGCTCTGGCGCAACGTGGCCGGCGGGCTGGTGGCGGTCTCGTACACGATGGGGCGGCTGGACAAGCTGCCGCTCGGCGGTTCGGTGACCGTGACCGGCCGGCGTTCGGAGCAGCTGCGGGTGGGCGGGTTCGGCACGGTCGGGATTCCGGGCATAAACGCGGTCGTCTCCCACTCTGTAGCCCGCTCGCTCGGCCTGCCGGCCGGCAACGCCATCGTGGTGAGCGCGCCGCACGCGCGGCTGAGCAGGCTCGTCCGCGAGATCAGGAAGCTGGTGCCGCGCTCGCGGCACGTAGTGACCGAGCCGCTGGTGACCCAGGTGACGGGTGCTGGCGCCGCCGCGGTCGCCGCAGGAGCGGCGGGCGCACCCGGATCGGTAGCGGCCGACGGGCCCGGGCTGACCCGGGCGCAGACCCTCAGCTTCCTGCGGGCAGCCGAGAGCAGGCTCGGCATGCCCTACGTCTGGGGCGCGGCCGGACCGCGGACGTTCGACTGCTCCGGGCTGGTGAAATGGTCGCTCGCGCAGGCGGGCGTGCTGATGCCGCGGGTGGCCGTTGACCAGGCGCTGACCGGGCCGCGGGTGCCGGTGTCCCAGCTGCAGCCAGGCGACCTGCTCTTCTACCACACCGATCCCACGGCCCCGACGTACATCTCGCACGTCGCCATCTACCTGGGCGACGGCATGATGCTGCAGGCCCCGGAGCCCGGCCTCGATGTCGAGGTCGTGCCGGCGATCGTCACCGGCGGCTTCGCGGGCGCGGTGCGCGTTTATCCGAGGCTTGCCGCCGCGGTGGCGGCCGTCACCCCCAGCTGAGCCGCGCGGGGGCATGAGGCGCGTAGGCCGCTGAGCCGCGCGCTGGCTGGCTTTGCCGTGTCCCCCTCAGCTGAGCACATCCAGAGGTCAGCGCTGCCGGAGCTTGCACTGGGCCACGGGCTTGCACTGGGCCATCACTCATGTAATTATAATTACATGAGTACACAGAAGGAAGGCACGGGCGCATCGCCCGTGGAGAAGCTTCGCGGCTGGTTCACCGGCCGCCTGCCCGGCGACTGGTTCGTCAGCGCACCCGAGATCAGGATCGACCGCGAAGAGATCACGGTGACCGGGGCGCTGGCCGACCCCGAGCTCGCGGCTGACTCGCCGGATGCCGAGCGCGCGGCCGCCGCCGATGGCCGCAGCCGCAGGTTCCGCGAGGAGACCAGGCAGCAGCGGATGGAGATCGCCCGCGAGGCCGAGCACAGCTTCGGCCGGAAGGTCTCCTGGGGCGTTACCTGCGGCGGAACGACGGTGATGTTCACCACATTCTCCGTGCCGGTGATGACCCGGCTGCGCCAGCCCGAGCGCCTCGTCCTTGACACGCTGGTCGACGCAGGGGTGGCGCGCAGCCGCAGCGACGCGCTGGCCTGGTGCGTTCGCCTGGTCGGGGAGCACGAGGACACCTGGCTGACGGACCTGCGGGAGGCGCTGCGCACGGTCGAGCAGGTGCGGTCCGGCGGACCGAGGTCCTGACCGGGCGCCCACGCCGGACGACCCGGGTGCCGAGGGCATTTGATGCCCCCTTGTCGGGGTACACTCCCCCAATCCCGTGAGGACAGGGCGGGTTTGCCCTGCGTCACGGCGGCATCCCGGAGCGAAGCGACCGGATGGGCGCCCGGAGGAGGACGTAGTGGTGCATGAGGTGAATGCCGCGTCGGCGGAGTGGAATCCCACCACCGAGCGGCTCCGCGAGCTGACCGAGAGGATGCCGAATAGCCAGGTCACGGAGTTCGGCAACGTCGTCGTCAAGGCCCGGGTGGATTCCCGCAGCAGCCGGTCCACGTTCATCGTCGATGACTCGACCAACGCCACGAAGCAGACCATCACCCGCGCGGAGTACGACCGCCTCGCCGCGGCCCAGGACCGCTTCATCGCCGGCACCGACGTGGTCGTCGTGGACGGCTACATCGGATCAGACCCCGCGTTCCGCACCAGGGCACGGCTGGTCATGGAGACGGCGAACGCCAACGTGGCGGGCATGCAGAAGCAGCTCTACTACCCGGTCGGCGAGGACTACGACCCCGGGACCTGGGCGCCGGACACCACGGTGATCTACACGCCAAGCCTGCCGGCGCCCGGCTACCCGGACGACCGGGTCATCGCCGTCGACCTCAGCGCCGGCATCACCCGGGTGCTCAACTCGGACTACTTCGGTGAGTCCAAGAAGGGAGGCCTGCGGATGTGGAACAACATCGTCTACAACCGGGGCGGGCTCGCGCTGCACGCGGGCTGCAAGGTCATCCCGAGGCCCGGGGCACCCACCGCCGTCCTTATCGTCGGGCTCTCCGGCACCGGTAAGACCACCACCACGTTCACCACGCAGCTCGGCAGCAAGCCCGCCCAGGACGACTTCATCGCGCTCATGCCGGGCGGCCGGGTCTACACCACCGAGAACGGGTGCTTCGCGAAGACCTTCGGGCTCAACCCGGAGTTCGAGCCGCTGATCTATCACGCGACCACCATGCCGGATGCCTACCTGGAGAATGTCTCGGTCGACGCCGGCGGCAAGGTGGACTTCTTCGACACCTCCTATACCAAGAACGGCAGGACCACCTGGCCGTTCTCCTACGTCGACCCCTGGCCGGGCAACGAGGTCCCGCCGGCCGAGTTCCTGCTGATCCTGAACAAGAACGAGAACATCGTGCCGGCGGTGGCGCGGCTCGACCGGGCCCAGGCGGCGGCGTACTTCATGCTCGGCGAGACCACGGGGACCTCGGCCGGCGGGAAGGACGAGGAGGGCAAGTTCCTGCGGGTGCCCGGCACGAACCCGTTCTTCCCCCGCGACATGGCCGACATGGGCAACCGGATGCTGGAGCTGCTCGACAGCCACGAGATGAAGGTCTTCGTGCTCAACACGGGCCGCGTCGGCGGCGGTGACGGGCAGCCGGGCTCGAAGAAGGTGACGATCCCCTACTCCTCGGCGATCGTCCAGGCCATCGTGTCCGGCACGATCGAGTGGGTCACCGACCCGGACTTCGGCTACGAGGTCGCCGCGTCCCTGCCGGGCGTCGACGACGCCGAGATCCTCCAGCCGCGCCTGATGTACGAGCGCCAGGGCCGCGGCGCTGAGTACGACGCGCTGGTCGTCAGGCTCAAGCAGGAGCGCAGGGCGTATCTCGGCTCCTTCGCCGGGCTGGACGAGGCGATCACCAAGTCGATTCGCTGACCCCCCGCCGCGTGATCGCCGCGCGCCGCGCCCACCTCAGCCCAGTCAGTGACATTCTTGGATACGGTGCTAGGGGAACAGGCCGGCAGCACGCTGGCCGGCCTGCGGCGCTGGTGCTGGCCTGCCCGGTAGCCGCCGGCGGCCAGAACGCCGGGCTGGCTGCGGCAGCGAGGGGGATGGTGCCCGATGGGACTTCGCGATCTCGCCTACCGGCTGTACGAGCGCCGGCTCGAGTCGTCGCTGTCACCGGAGGCGATCCCCCGGCACGTCGGGGTGATGTGCGACGGTAACCGCCGGTGGGCGAGATCGGCCGGCTTCACCGACGTCAGCGACGGGCACCAGAAGGGCGCTGACAAGATCTTCGAGCTGCTCCAGTGGTGCCAGGAGAGCGGCGTCGAGGTCGTCACCCTCTGGCTGCTGTCCACCGACAACCTGAGCCGCCCGCCGAGTGAGCTTGACCCGCTGCTGCGGATCATCGAGGACACGGTTCGCGAGCTCGCCACGCAGAACTGGCATCTCAACCCGATGGGCGCGCTCGACCTGCTGCCTGCGGAAACGGCCCGCGCGCTGAAGGACGCGGGTGCGGCGACGGCCAGCCGCACCGGCCTCCTCGTCAACGTGGCGGTCGGCTATGGCGGCCGTCACGAGATCGCGGACGCGGTGCGGTCGCTGCTGCAGATGCACGCGACCAAGGGCACCACGATCGAGGAACTGGCCGAGATCCTGGACGTCGAGCACATCGCCGAGCACCTGTACACCGCCGGCCAGCCCGACCCGGACCTGGTGATCAGGACCTCGGGCGAGCAGCGGCTCGGCGGCTTCCTGCTCTGGCAGAGCACGCACTCGGAGTTCTATTTCTGCGACGC
>JBEKFH010000290.1:0-6075 GCA_050013415.1 Streptosporangiaceae bacterium
TTGGCGACTTCCTCGCCGGGTGCCCAGACGCCGAAGACGCCGCAGGCGTCCCGCGGCTGCTCTCCCGGATCCAGCTCAGCCGTCAGCCGGCCATCGGGCTTGATCACCTGGCAAGTCTATTGACTAACGGGCGCCGATTGGCCAGACTCCCGCCTTCGGATGCTGCCCGGCTGGCCGCCGACACGCCGCGGCTATCCCGCGTCACCGGGCGGCAACGGCAGGTAGGCGGCCAGGTCGGCGCGCGGCCCGCTGGCCCGGACCAGGCCATCAGCGACGGCGCTCGACCAGGGCAGCCGGCCCGTCGCCAGCCTGACCCAGGTCGCGGCGTCGGTTTCCACCACGTTCGGCGGGGTGCCGCGGGTATGGCTGGGGCCCGCCACGCACTGAACTGCCGCGTACGGCGGGATGCGCACCTCGACCGCACGGCCCGGCGCGCGGGCCGCGAGCAGGTCGAGCAGGCGCACGGCGGCCTCCCGCAGCGCGGCGCGCTGCGGCGCCACGCCGGAGTCAAGCGCCGCGGCCACGGCGGCGACGCAGCCGTCCCCGAGTGCCCCGGCTGTCAGCGGCCCGGCCCAGGCGGCGGCGCCAAGCTCGGCCCGCTGCTCGTTGAGCGCGGTCAGCAGCCGGCCGGGATCCTGGCGTCGGGTGGGCATCGCTGCGAAGGTAGCCGGCCGCGGAAGGTAGCCGGCGGCGGCGCATCGCGCCGTCAGCCGAAGATGGCCGGCAGGGCCTCGCGGTGCGCGATGGCGAGCTCATCCAGCGGGATGCTGAAGCCGCCGGCGTCCAGGCGCCCCCCGCCGTGGTCCAGGCGCCCCCCGCCGTCGTCCAGGCGCCCTCCGCCGCTGATTTCCAGGTGCCCGCCGCCGGTGACGCCGATCACGGCGGCGGGCACCCCGCGGGCCGCGCACAGCTCCGCGAACGCGGCCTCGGAGCCGGGCCGCACGGCCACCACGGCCCGCGCGGCCGATTCGCTGAACAGCCAGGTGAACGGCTCACCCGGCAGGCTGACCTGGCAGCCTGCCGGGCCGCCCAGGCAGCATTCGGCGAGGGCGACGGCGAGCCCGCCGTCGGACAGGTCGTGCGCTGCCGACAGCAGGCCGGCCGCGGCACCGGCGGCGAGCACCTCCGCGAGCCGCCGCTCGGCGTCCAGGTCGGCCGCGGGCGGCCGCCCGCCGACGTGCCCGTGCACCACGCTGGCCCACAGCGAGCCGCCGAACTCCGCCGCGGTGCGGCCGAGCAGCTGCACGCTCGCGCCGGCCTGGCGGAAGCCGATCGACAGCCGCCGCCGCACGTCATCGTGCACGCCGAGCACCCCGATGACCGGGGTCGGCCGGATCGCGCCTTCGCCCGTCTGGTTGTAGAAGCTCACGTTGCCGCCGGTCACCGGCACGCCGAGGGCCGCGCAGGCGTCGGCGAGCCCGCGGACGGCCTCGGCGAACTGCCACATGACCTCCGGATCCTCCGGCGACCCGAAGTTCATGCAGTTGGTCACCGCGAGCGGCCGCGCGCCGGTGGCGGCGACATTCCGGTACGCCTCGGCGAGCGCGAGCTGGGCACCGGCGTACGGGTCGAGCAGCGCGAACCGGCTGTTGCCGTCGGTCGCCAGCGCGACCCCCAGGCCGGTCCGCTCGTCGATCCTGATCAGCCCGGCGTCCTGCGGCGCGGCCAGCACGGTGTCCCCGCGCACGTGGCGGTCGTACTGCTCGGTGACCCATGCCTTGTCGGCCCCGTCGGGCGCGGCGAGCAGCGCGAGCAGCGCGGCCCGCAGCCCGGCTCCGCCGGCCGGGCGCGGCAGCGCGGACGGGTCGTCGGCGGCCAGCCCGGACTGGCTGGCCGGCCGCCGCAGGGCGCGGTGGTAGACCGGCCCTTCGTCGGCGGCGCTGCCGGGCGGGATGTCCACGATCTGCTCGCCCCGCCAGGTCATCTCCAGCCTGCCGGTGCCGGTGACCTCGCCGATCACCGTGGCGGGCACGTCCCAGCGGGCGCAGATCTCCAGGAAGCGCCCGACGCCGGCCGGCTCGGCGATCGCCATCATGCGCTCCTGCGATTCGCTCATCAGGATCTCGGCGGGCCCGAGCGCGGCGTCGCGCAGCGGAACCGCGTCGAGGGTCACCCGCATGCCGACGCCGCCGCCCGCGGCCAGCTCGGTGGTGGCGCAGGAGACGCCGGCCGCGCCCAGGTCCTGGATGCCGACGACCAGCCCGGCCGCGTACAGCTCCAGGCAGCACTCGACCAGCAGCTTCTCCATGAACGGATCGCCGACCTGGACGCTCGGCCGTTTCGCTGCCTCGCCAGTGCCGCCGAAGGAGGCGCTGGCCAGAACTGACGCGCCGCCGATGCCGTCCGGCCCGGTCATCGAGCCGAGCAGGATCACCTTGTTTCCCGGCCCGCTGGCCGCCGCGACCTTGAGATCGCCATGCCGCATCACGCCCACGCAGAGCGCGTTCACCAGCGGATTCCCGGCATAGCACGGGTCGAAGGCCAGTTCGCCGCCGATGTTGGGCAGGCCCAGGCAGTTGGCGTAGAACGAGATGCCGCCGACCACTCCCGGCAGCACCCGCCTGGTGTCCGGCGCGTCCGCCGGGCCGAACCTGAGCGAGTCCAGCACCGCGACCGGCCGGGCGCCCATCGCCAGGATGTCGCGGACGATCCCGCCCACGCCGGTCGCCGCGCCCTGGAACGGCTCCACGTAGGACGGGTGGTTGTGCGACTCGATCTTGAAGGTGACCGCGTAGCCCTGGCCGATGTCCACGACGCCGGCGTTATGGCCGATGCCGGCCAGCAGCGCGCTGCTGGGCGGTGCCTTCTCGGCGAACTGGCGCAGGTGCGCCTTGGACGACTTGTAGGAGCAGTGCTCGCTCCACATCACCGAGTAGATCGCCAGCTCCGCGTCGGTGGGCCGCCGGCCGAGGATCTCCCGGATCCGGGCGTACTCGCCGGCGGTCAGCCCGAGCTCCGCGTGCGGCTGCGGCCGCTGCGGCGAGGCCGCCGCCCGGGCGACGGTGTCCTGGGGCGTCACAGTGTCCTGGGGCGTCACGCGGTCCTGGGCCGTCACGTGCCCGCCACGGCGAGCAGGACCGAGGCGAAGAAGCCGAGGCCATCCGCGCTCGGCCCGGTCAGTTCATCGATGGCGTGCTCGGGATGCGGCATCAGCCCGACCACATTGCCCGCCTCGCTGCGGACGCCGGCGATGCCGCCGGCCGAGCCGTTCGGGTTCTGGCCGGCGTACCGGGCGACCACCCGCCCGCTCGCGCGGAGCTCGGCCAGCAGCGCCGGGCTGGCCACGTAGGCGCCCTCGCCGCTCTTCAGCACCGCGGTGATCTCCTGGCCGGCCGAGTACTGCCGGGTCCACGGCGTCGAGGTGCTCTCGATCCGGAGCCGCACGTCCTTGCTGACGAAGCGGAGGCCGCCGTTACGGGTGAGGGCGCCCGGCAGCAGGTGCGCCTCGCACAGGATCTGGAAGCCGTTGCAGATCCCGAGCACGGGCAGGCCGGCCCGGGCGGCCGGCACCAGTTCGGCCATCACCGGGGCGAACCTGGCGATCGCCCCGCAGCGCAGGTAATCGCCGTAGGAGAAGCCGCCGGGCAGGATCACCGCATCGACGCCGCGCAGGTCACGATCGGCGTGCCAGAGCGGTACGGCCTCGCCGCCAGCCCGCCGGACCGCGCGCGCGGCGTCCCGGTCATCCAGCGATCCGGGGAAGGTGATCACTCCCACCCGCGCCGTCACAGGCGTCCTCGCGGGCACGGCATGCAGGCAGGCTACCTGCTCAGCCGGCGTCCCGGAGCCTGCTGGCCGGCTGATCCGCCAGCGGGCCGTCCCCGCGCCACTCGATGCGCTTGTGCAGCGACACGACCGTGCCCCGGCCCGGGTCACTGCTCAGTGTCACGTCGTCCACGCAGGCACGCATGATGGCCAGGCCGCGGCCTGACTCGGGCAGCCGGGCGATGGCCTGGTCGGCCAGGCCGCGGCTGCCGTCGCCGCGGCCGCGCCTGGCGCGGGAGAAACGGCCGCGGGCCGCTGACGGCGGCCACGGCGCGGCGAGCCCGGCGCCCGGCGGCCAGCCGCGGCTCGCGGTCACGGCGAGCGGCCCGCGGCGGAAGCGAGCGTGCCGCTGCTGCCGGTCCTGCGGCTGGCCCGGTGACCGGGCCGGCGCCCGGGGCGCGGCCAGCCCGCCGGGATCAAAGCCGAGACCGCCGTCCAGCACCTCGACCAGGCAGCCGCCCGGGCCGATGCTGGCCACCACCTCGTAACGATGGCCGGGCCCGCCGTGCTGCAGGACGTTCGTGCACGCCTCCGTCACGGCGAGCAGCAGATCGCCGATGCTGTCATCGTCAACACCGAGCCTGCCCAGCGTGTCGCCGAGCACGCGCCGCGTCACCGGGACGCTAAGCGTCTCGCGAGGGAACATCAGGCAGAACTTGACGTCCACGGTCGCCTCCCCGGCACGAATAACCCGAGTACGCATCCGTATCTCTACTCCCCGTCCGCACCAATCCCGTCGTTCTCATTGTGAAGATTTCCCGCGGCGGACCGCGGTAATCATGAACTCAGGTGATTACTGGACGAACAGTGCGGATTCCTGCCCCGGCCAGCGCGTTCGCGCCCGCGCGCATGGCCCGCATCCGGTGCGCGTATCCGTTGCGCGGCCGGCGTTTCCGGTGCGCGGCCGGCGTTTATGGCGGGGCGCGCGATGCCGGGAAGAATTTACGGCGCGCGAACCTCGAATTCCTCGATCACCGGGTTGGCCAGCAACTCAGCCGCCAGCTCCGCGATCTGCGTCACCGCCGCGTCGTCCGCCGGGCCGCGGATTTCGACCTCGAACCTCTTGCCCTGCCGGACACCGAGGATCTGCCCG
Source organism: Streptosporangiaceae bacterium (assembly GCA_050013415.1). GTDB lineage: Bacteria > Actinomycetota > Actinomycetes > Streptosporangiales > Streptosporangiaceae > Palsa-506. The sequence goes on from JBEKFH010000290.1 coordinate 4,859, forward strand.
AATCCCAGCCGCCGGCAGGCGCTCGCGATCGCCTCGCCCTGCGGGTCATGGATCTCCGGCTTGAGCATCACGTCGACGACGACTCTGGCCACCTGACGCAGCGTACGTGACCCACCTGACGCACCGTACGCGACCCACCTGACGCGGCGTGAGCGACCGCCGCGCGGCGAACCAGTTCACTGACCGGCGCCCGCGGCGGGTACTGTCACACCGGGGACGGGCGACCGGCCGGTCAACGGTGATCTCCGCGACCGGCCCTGGGTTTTCAAGGAGTGGCACGTGGCCGTCAATGCTAAGGGCGCGGTCGCCGCCGGGCCGGATCCGCTCGGCCTGGACGGGCGGGCCGGCTCAGCGGTACCTATTCAGCTCCTCACCCCCGAAGGCGAGCGGGTCGGGCATCCGGACTACCCGCTGGAGGTGTCCGCCGCGGAGGTCCAGGCCCTGTACCGGGATCTGGTGCTGGTCCGCAGGATCGACTTCGAGGCGATCGCGTTGCAGCGCCAGGGCGAGCTCGGCATCTGGGCATCGCTGCTCGGCCAGGAGGCCGCCCAGGTGGGCTCGGCCCGGGCGCTTGGCCCCCGCGACATGGCCTTCCCCACCTACCGTGAGCACGGCGTCGCCTGGTGCCGCGGGCTGGATCCGGCGAGGCTGCTTGAGCTCTTCCGCGGGGTGAGCCACGGGGGCTGGGATCCGAAGGCGCACGGCCTGCACCTGTACACGATCGTCATCGGCGTCCAGGCGCTGCACGCGACCGGCTACGCGATGGGCATCCAGCGAGACGGCGCCGTCGGGGAGGACGGCGAGGCGGCCATCGCCTACTTCGGCGACGGCGCGACCAGCCAGGGCGACGTGAACGAGGCGTTCATCTGGGCGTCGGTGACCAACGCGCCGGTGGTGTTCTTCTGCCAGAACAACCAGTGGGCGATCTCCGAGCCGCTGGAGCGCCAGAGCAGGGTGCCGCTGTATCAGCGGGCATACGGCTTCGGCTTCCCCGGTATCCGGGTGGACGGCAATGACGTGCTCGCGTGCCTGGCGGTCACGCGGAAGGCGATGCAGGCCGCGCGCGAAGGCCAGGGCCCGACGCTGATCGAGGCCTTTACCTACCGGATGGGCGCGCACACCACGACCGACGATCCGACCAGGTACCGGCTGGCGGCCGAGCTTGAGTCCTGGAAGCTGAAGGACCCGATCGAGCGGGTCAAGGCCTACCTGGTCCG
>JBEKFH010000291.1:0-6059 GCA_050013415.1 Streptosporangiaceae bacterium
AGCACGGATAAAGCCGCACTGAGTAGCAAAGCCGATCGGGCGGTGCCAGCGGGGACATGTCCGGACCGCCTCGTGCGGGCGGTCCGCGCCGAAGTCCGTCGCGGGCATGACTGGCAGCAGACCGCCGATCGCGTGGTCGGCGCCCTGCGCACCAACCTGCCCGACCCGGCCGTCCTCCTTTCCTTGTCACTGCGGCGCGGGGACCCGGCCTGCTATCAGAGCCACCTGCTTTACGCCGAGCCGGACGGCTCGTTCTCGGTCTCCGCGATGGTCTGGCTGCCCGGCCAGCAGACGGTGGTTCATGACCATGTGGCCTGGTGCGTAACCGGCGTGCTGCAGGGACGTGAGTACGAAGAGATCTTCGCGCTGTCCGGCGACGGAAGCGCCCTTAAGCTCGCCGCACGGAACCTGAACCCGGCCGGGACCGTGTCCGGCTTCGCGCCGCCCGGCGACATCCACCGCGTCCGCAACACCGGTGACGACGTGGCCATCTCCATGCATGTGTACGGCGCGGACATCTCCCGCCTCGGCAACAGCATCCGCCGCGAGTACGTCCTGCCCATCTGCCCCTGACGCGTCTGCGCGGTAGCGAGCGCCAGTGTGCGTTCGCCTCCTCCCCACAGTCCCGTCTGCCCCAGGGGTCAGGCCTGTCCCGCGTGTCACAGCCGGGAAGCACGACGGCAAGCCGCGGCGGCCTCCGGCGGCGAAGCTAGGACCTGCAGGGGCCACTGCGGCCTGTGTGAGCAGTGTGGTGCGCAGCCGCCGACCCTATGGAGCATCGGGCCGCACTGAACCGGACCGATGGAACATCGGGCCGGTCCGGGCCGGGGGAGCAGGCCGACGCGTGCGAGCCGACGCGTTCAGCCGATCGCCCCCCGGGACGCCGGGCCTGTTCCGGGGCTGACCCGGCGCTGCCACCGCGGCCTGTTCCGGGGCTGACCCGGCGCTGCCACCACGGTCTGTCATTTCTCATTAGGGTTGGCCACTGGTCGCGTTCTGACCTGCGGGTTGGCCAGTTCTCGTGAGACGGCTGGCTGTGTGACTGTCTCATCTGAAGTGGCTTTTTTCGGGGAATGGGGTGGAGAGAGCCCGGGAGCGTTCGTGCTCGATCCAGAAGCTGTTACGGGTCGGGGCGAACCGGCTGCGGTGCCTGGTGGTCCAGGTGACGATCGGGTCGCTGCGGGCTGGCTCCCGGCAGGAGGGTTCGCCGAGCCGGCGGGCGATGCGCTGGTAGAAGCGGTCGAGCTGCCATTCGGGGACCATGGCGACGTGGCGGCGCCAGTCCAGGTCGGCGAGGACCTGGGCGAGGGCGACTGTCTCGGGGAAGGTGACGGCGGGCTGGCTGGGCGGGCCGGTGAGGCCGAGCCTGCCGGCCCGGTCCTGCCAGCGGCTGCGGAGCCGGGGCCGCCGGTGTGGTTCCCCGGCCCAGTGCATTGTGATCCCCCAGGCCGCGCCGATGCTGACGGCGGTCCATTCCCGGTCGCCGCCGCTGCTCTTGGCCAGGAGCTGCTGGTAGCGGCGGTGCGCGGTGAGGATCTCGGGGGCGGCGGAGATGTCGGTCTGTGCGGTTTCGCCGGCGCCCCCGAGCCAGCGCAGGTGAGGGCGGCAAAGCAGTGGTGATGCCTGCGGCCGGACCAGGGCCCCGGTGCCCCCGCCGGCGTGCAGCGCGCAGAGCCGGCAGGCCGGGCGGGCGGCCGGCCACGGGCGGTAGCAGCGCAGGGCGGGACTGTCTTCGGGTAGCGGCGGGAACCAGCGGGGCGGTCCCCAGCGCAGGGCGGGCAGCGCTGTGGCCAGCCGGTGCCGGGGCAGCGCGGAGAGCGCCTCGAGGCGGGTTATGGCCTGGTCGTTGAGCCAGGCGTCGTGGTTGAGCAGGTGGTGCCCGCTGCCGGGGATGACCTGGCCGAGCGCTCGCATGATGGCGGTCGGGGGCAGGTCGTTGGCCTCGGCGAGCCTTCGGGAGTAGGAGATGACGGTTTCCCCGCCGAGGGGCCGCAGGGTGACCGGCAGGGCGCGGGCGGGCAGCTGCCACAGCTTCATGAGCTGGCCCTGCGGCTCGCGGCGGCGGGGCGGCGGGGGGCCGGGACGTGGTATTGCTCCTGGGCGGCGGTATCGAGGATGACGGCGTCCAGGTGTTTCCTGGTGATCTTCTCGGTACCGTCGCTGATCGCGTCGTTGGCGGCCTCGTGGATCAGCTGGTCCAGGCTGCCGATCATGCCGCCGGTCCGCTGGTGCAGGTAGGGCGCCATCTCGATGAGGGTGCCGGGCTTGTGGTGGTGCAGCCGCAGCGTCTGCTCCATGGTCGCGATCAGCTTGGCCCAGTCGGTGCGCTGGGCGGCGGTGGCGTGCCCGAACGCGCAGGTGCGGACGCTGATGAACCGGCCGGCGATCTGCCGGCCGCGCATGCCGGAGAACATGCCGTTTTCTTCCAGGTCGAGCCCGGCATAGACGAAGGTGGCGCTGATGGAATCGAAGAAGTACTTCAGCTGGTCCGAGGCCTCGGCGCCGCTGCGGGTCCGCAGGTCCAGACGGTGCACCTCGTCGACCAGGACCAGGCTGCAGCCGACCTTGCGCAGCACCCCGGCAACGGCCTGGGTGATGGCGTGCTGGCTGTCGCGGCTGCTGACCGGCAGCCCGAGGAACGCGGCGAGCTCGATGGCCAGCGTCTTGGGGGTCGCGGCGGGCGGGACGATGATGTAAACGACCGGGATCCGCCCGGTCAGGCCTGGATGCCGCCGTTCGGTCTCGATCTGGTGTTTCTTGCCGAGCTGGGTGATCGATGTGGACTTGCCGGTGCCGCTGGGGCCGGACACGATCAGCCCGCGGCGGCCGAGCTGCTTGCCCCGGTTGTTGATGATGAGCTTGGAGCCGGTCGTAGTGATCTGCCGGATGTCCGGCGTGGCGACCAGCAGCAGCTCACTGTGGTGGTCCTGGCGGCCCTCGTCGTAGATCTCCCGCTCGACCGCGGTCAGGCGTTCCAGATCGGTGCCGGGCAGCAGGCGGGGCGGTTCGGGGCGTGCCCGGGACGCGAACGCCGCCCAGCCTTCCCTGGTGCTCAGCGGGTGCCGCAGGTCACCGCTGCCGGTCACCGCTGACCGCCGTGATCGTCGTCGAACGGGTCGAACAGCCCGAACCCGGTCACCATCCCGGGCGTCTGCGGCGGTTCGGGGTCCTGCGGGAAGCCGGGTCCGGCTGCCCCGGATTCCCGCGCGGGCTCCAGCTCGCCGGCGGGCTCCGGCCCGGGCAGCGCTGGCCGCAGGCCCGGCAGGGCGGACGCGGCCCGCGTGCGGGCCAGCATCCGCTGGGTGTCCGGTCCCTGCCCGGCCTGGCGCAGCAGCCCGGCCAGCACCAGGGCGACCGCTGTCTCGTTGGCGTCATCGACACCCCGCTGGGCGGCGATCTTGCGGGCGTGCCGCCAGGTGAAGTCGGCGAACGGCTGGGTCACCATCGCCAGGTGGGTCCACGGCACCGTGATCCACCCGCCGTGGTGGTGGTTGCGTACCCAGATCCGGGTCAGGTCGTAAGGGTCGTAGTGGACTTCCCACCGGCCGTCCCGGGCGGCCAGCCCGGACGACAGGCGCCGGTAAGGGGCCAGGTCGGCGCAGTTGTAGGTGCGGTAGTCGATCCGGATCCCGCCGTCGCCGATGCCGCGCCATTGCGCGGGGAGCAACTCGATGTAGTCTTCCCCGGTCAGCGCGACCGGGACGTAACCCGCGGCGGCGACCAGCGCCGCGTACGCCTCGTTCGGCGAGGCCGCCCGGTCGGGGGTGAACGGGTGCCGCAGGCCCTCGTGCGGACGAGACTGCCACCCGGCGATAATCCATTCATCCAGCAGTTCCTGCAGGTCCGCCAGCGACCAGACGGCCCGGTCATCGACGTCGGTGCCGCGCCGGGTGACGTCCCGGCCGGTGTAGCCGGCCACGTGCTGGCAGAACAGCGTGTTGATGGACCCGAAAGTCCGCTCCATGACCGCCTTATCCGATCCGGTCTGCTCATGGGCCGGCTGCACCGACAGCCCGAGGGTGTCGGCGGCCCGCAGGAACACCTCGGACAAGAACACCTTCCCGTGATCGATCACGACCGTGTCCGGGATGATGACGGGCTTGGCAGCGGCCAGCTCAAGCCGGGTGTCGATGCTGACCAGCCGCTGGTGGGGAATCCGGGACGCCGACATCGCCAGGGCCTGGTCCCAGCCCGGCCGCATTGGCTCGGGCACCATCATCCGGGCCAGCAGCAGCGCCGCGTCCACCGCCTTGGCGCCGACCGGCCGCAGCACCGCGGCGCAGATGGTGCGGGTCGCGACATCGACCGCGGCGACCAGTTCGGGGCGGCCGGTCACCCCGTCGTCCATCACCGCCATCACGTCCAGCGGGGTGCCGTCTATCTGGACCTGCTCACCCGGCCGGGCCGCGATGGTCGCGGTGAACACCCCGCCCGGCCGGCCCGCCGTCTGACGGCGGGTCACGGCCGACCCGAACGTGTGCCGCCCGGCCGACAGGACCTCCAGCAGCCGGTAGAACGTCGCCCGCGAGGGCACCGGCACCTCACCCGGCCCGTGCTCGGCCTCCAGCTTCTGCCTGATCTGCCTGATCACCCGTGACCGGGTTCCCGTCGACGTGGCGGCCTGCGCGTCGATCACCGCCGCCGCTGCCGCCACCACCCGCGGATCCACGTTCCCGGTCGGCCTGGCCCGCGCCGCGTGCCGGGCGTCGACCAGCCCCCACAGACCCTGATCCCGGTAGCGGTGACGCATCCGCCGCACCGTGCGGGCGCTTGCCTTCACCCCCGACGCGGTCAGCTCCTCCGCCTTGGCCTGCTCCCGCTCGGCCAGGGAACGAGCCGGGTCATACTCCGGCCGCGCCCTCGCGCCCTCCGCCGCTCCGGGCGGCAGCCCGGTCTCCACCTCGACCAGGTGCCGTTCCCAGTCACGGGCCGCCCGGACGACCTGCTCCGGCAGTGCCTCAAGCAGCTCGTGCGGCGGCAGCCGCGGCGCCAGGCCCGGCCCCGGGCCCGGGCCCACGACGGCGAAATCCGCCGCGGCCAGCAAGAACGGCAACGCCACCACGGTGGTCTCGCCCGAGGCCGCCAGCAGCCGCACCGCGTTGCCCGACAACGCCACCACCTGCTGTTCAGCACCGCCGAACAGCACCCGGTCACCGACCCGGAGCACCCCGTTCCGCTCAGCCATCCCGGCCCGCTTCCATCACCGGGACAGGCACCCGCACGACGCTGCGGTGACTCAGCACCAGCGACAGATCCGCGATCAGCTGATGACGCCACATCAGATGAAACAGCACCGGCAGCGTGGCCAGGGGATCACCAGCCTGCTCAGCCCCCTCGATCAGCGCGCCCGGCCAGGCGAACACCTCCCGCAGACGGCCGGCGACCGCTTCGTCGTGACACCGGGGATGCCGGTACCCGGCCAGCCACCGCCGGTTGGCCGCCAGCACCGGATCCACCGAACCCCATACCGCATAACGCCAGCCCAGCCGGGCGCACGCGTCCTCAGCCGCCGCGAACGCCTCACGATCCTGCTCACCGATCCGGTCCAGCGGGCGCGAGTCAACCACCAGCGCCGCGCCCCCGGCCACCCGGACGAAAAAATCAGGCGCATGCCTGCGCGTCTTCGCCCCATCCGGCCACAACAGCCAGAACGGCTGCGAGACCACGGCAGTCACCGCCGGATCGAAGTCCAGCGCGACTAAATGATCCCGCTCGACCCACGACTCGAACCCCACCCGGCGGCCCATCGTCGCCGACCAGTACCAGCCCGGGTAATTCCGCTGCCCGCGATACGACGGAAACGAGCGGACCGGGCGGCCATCCTCCAGCCGCACCCCCGCCAGCTCTCCCAGCCCGACACGCCGCTCGAGCCCGTCCGCCGTCACGTAAGCCGCCTGAAAGCCGCCAGCTACATCAAGTAATCCAAAGGTCACCTAAACATACTGGCCACATCAGATGAGACTTGGCCACCCGATTGGCCACATTCCCGAGAATCGGCCAGGTCAGCTGAGACCTGACAGTTCGGCTCCAGAAAATCTTGAACCGGCGACTTGCCAAAG
>JBEKFH010000292.1:0-6031 GCA_050013415.1 Streptosporangiaceae bacterium
CCCGCCTTGCAGTGCCCCGACGAGGACGACCCCGGCTGGCACGCCTGCGTGAACGCCCCGGCGACCACCACATACCCGTCCACCACCGCCGTGCTGTACACCGTCGCGTCGCCGCAGCCGCCCGACCCGAACCACGTATCGCAGACCGGGCCGGACGTCGTCCCGGCGGACACGTTCGGCGTCCAGGTCACCGGGGTCGTGGACACCAGCCCCGGCAGCGGCACCGCCGCACCTGCCGGCGCCACCCCCAGCAGCACCAGGGCAGCACTCGAGACCGCTGCAAGCAACGAAACGCAGAACAGTCGACGCATGAGATTCCTTCGGCGGGGGGGACGGAGAAATTTCAGCTGCGGACGGCGGCTACATCGTGGGCAGCCGCCAGGTCTCCGCGATGGTGTTGAAGCAGCCGGTGATGTAGAGCAGCGCCTTGTTGGCGTTCGATGCGGTGGTCAGGCAGAGCCCGGAGCCCTTGTTGACCAGCGTGTAGTTGCTTCCCGGCGTCCAGACCTGGGTGGCGGACGTGCCGCAGGTGTTCAGCACGGCCTGGGCGTAGTTGGCGGTCGACTCGCCCGCGGTGTCCAGGCACAGGCCCTGGATCTCGACGTTGCCGTTGGGCTCGATGGTCGAGATCTGGCCGGCGCCGCCGACGCAGGTCGACAGCTCGGCGGCGGCGCCCGGGGTGCTGCTGCTGCCGCTGTTCGTCAGGCAGGCGACCTGGTAGGAGGACTGCACATACTGCGACGCCAGCGGCCCGGACGGGACAAGCGAGGCCGGCGCCGGAGCCCCGGGCAGCGGCCAGACCTGGTTGACGCCGCCGTTGCAGGTCCAGATCTGCAGCTGGGTGTTGTCGGTGGTCGTGGCGCCGGGATCGTCCATGCACAGGTTGGCTGCCTTGTTGAGCAGGGTGTTCCCGGTTCCCTGGGTCCAGACCTGGGTAGCCGAGGAATTGCAGGTGTTCACGTCGAGCTTGGTGCCGCTGGCGGTCCCCTCACCGACGGTGTCCAGGCACAGGCCGTTGACCTCGATGTTGCCGTCTGACTCGACGGTCCAGTTCTGCTCCGGGGCGTTGGTGCAGGTGGAGAACTGCACGCTGCTGCCGGGGGTGGAACTGTCGCCGGCGTCGTCCACGCACATCGCGGCGACGCCGTCACCGCCCTGGCCCTCGTCGTGCCCGCCGAGGTCGCCCTGGCTGAAGATGCCCGAGGGGATGGACCCGAACGTGGGCGACGCGGGGGATATGGCAGTCAGCGGGAACAGGACGTTGAAGCTGTGGTAGACACCGGCGTTGGTGTTGACGTTGTTGCCCATCAGCAGCCCGCCGTTCGATCCGGTGTACTCCCCGGCGGGGAACGTGGTCAGCGACATGATGCCGTTCCCGCGCTCGGTCTCCGGCTGGAACCACGGGATCGCCAGCCCGGTATTCGCGTCGATCGCGGACATGCCCATCACCAGCACCGCGTTCGGCTCGCAGAAGCCGTTGGTGGCGCACTCGTTGTTGTCAAACCGGTTGTGACCGCCCACGTAGATCACCGGGCCGGCGATCTGGACCGAGTAGTACGAGTCACCGCCGGAGTAGTTGATCCAGGTCGGGGTCACGCCCGTGCCGGTCGCGGTGGCGGAGAACCTGGCGACCGCATCGCAGATGCTGGCCGAGGTGGCCGGCGACGACTCATAGCCGGTGGTGGCGACCACGATGTACGACCCGTCCGGGGAGAAGTCGATGCCGCGGACGTCGTCATGCTCGTTCGAGCAGTTGTTCGCCAGGATCGGCGCCGCCCAGTTCGCCAGCGTCGCGGTCGTGCCCAGTCCGGCGCCGGTGTCGATCAGCGCGACCCGCGGCCGGGACTGCCCCGCGACGTCCAGGAACGGCCCGCCGATCGCCAGTTCCTGACCGTTCGGGGTGAGCGCCATCGCCTCCACCTTCAGCGCCTGCCCTGCGTCGGGGGTCACGCTGATCGACATGCTGAACGTGGTGTCGACCGCGCCGGTCGTCGCGTTCAGCCGCGCGTCCCCGTCCTCCTTGGTGCTGTCCACCGTGGTGAACTGGCCGCCGACGTAGAGCGCGTTCCCGTTCAGCGCCATCACCCGGACGTAGCCGCTGACCGTTCCCTTGAACGCCGTGACCACCGTGCCGTCCGTCGCGGCGGTGCCCGGCGTCACGTTCAGCTGCACCAGGCCCCGGTGCGCAGCCCCGTTCACGGTCGTGAACGCCCCGCCCACATACACCGTATTGTTCGGGCCCGCGACCACGCTGTACGCCGGGCCCTGGTTCAGCGCCGGCGCGAAGTTAGGGTCGATCACCCCGGTGCCCAGCTGGTAGGCGAAAATGTCGTCCCGGGTCACCGTCGTCCCCGCCTTGCAGTGCCCCGTCGAGGACGGTCCCGGCTGGCACGCCTGCGTGAACGCCCCGGCGACCACCACATACCCGTCCACGATCGCCGTGCTGTACACCGTGGCGTCAGTGCAGCCCCCGGAGCCGAACCACTGATCGCACACCGACGTCGTCGTGGTGCCGGCGAAGATGTTCGGCGTCCAGGCCACCGGTGTCGTGGACACCAGGCCCGGCAACGGCACGGCGGCGCCCGCCGGCGCCACGCCGAGCAGGACGAGAGCGGCACTCGAGACCGCGGCAAGCAATGCCGCAGGGAACAATCGACGCATGAGATTCCTTCGGCGGGGGGGCGGATGGTGCAGGTGAGAACATCCCGTATGCGTGGGACTACGACATTGTAGCTTGCTAAATTGCGCAAACGAACAAAAAGCTCCTGATGTCCGATTCGGCGACGCCCCGGCGCCGCTAGCCGCCTGCGGCGCGGGAGCGGCTAGCAGGACTCAGGCTAGCGCCACGAAGCCCGGCATGCTACCCGGGCCACGGAGCCTTCCGCCGCCGCGCTGACTGTGCCCCTTCCAGTCGGCTACCCCCGTTCCCGGCGGTGCCATGGCGGGCCGGGAAAGGCCACCTGATCGGCGGGCTCGGCTACCCCCGTTCCCGGCGGTGCCAGCGGGCGGCCCGGCGGTCGGCCATGATCTGGCGGACGACGTTGCGGCCGGGGATCCCGGTGACCCCGCCGCCTCCGTGGGTGGCCGATCCGGCCTGGTAGAGACCGCGGACCGGGGTGCGCAGGTCGGCGTAGCCGGCCGCGGGCCTGGCATGAAACATCTGGCCGAGGCTCAGCTCGCCGTGGAAGATGTTTCCGCCGATCAGCCCGTACTCCTGCTGCATCTGATGCGGGCCGATCACCTGCCGGTGCAGCACCGAGCCGGTGAATCCGGGCGCGACGGCTTCCATCCGGGCGATCACCCGGTCCGCGTAGGCGGCGAGCGCAGCGTCATCCGGCTTGTCGGCGTAGCCGTGCGGCACCCACTGGGTGAACATCGACATGACGTGCTGGCCGGCCGGGGCAAGCGAGTCGTCGAAGACGCTCGGGATGCAGATGTCGGCGAAGGGCGCCGACGACGGGCTGCCGGAGACCGCCTGCTGGAACGCGTCCTCGACGTCGTCCAGGCTCTCTGCCAGCACGATCGTGCCGCCGTGGATCTGCGGATCCGGTGCCGGATGGCTGGCGAAGACCGGCAGGCTGTCCAGCGCGAGGTTGATCTTTACCGTGCCGCTGCGGGTCTGCCAGCCGCGGATATCGGCGACGAAGTCGCCGGGCAGCACCGCCGGGTCGAGCAGCCGCAGGAACGAGATCTGCGGGTGCGCCGTGGTGACGACCGTGCCGGCGTCTATCTCCTCGCCGCTGGCCAGCGTCACCCCGGTCACCTGGCCGGACCTGGTCCGGATGCTGGCGACCTCGGCGCCGGTGCGGATCTCGGCGCCGAAGGACCGGGCCGCGGCACCCAGCGCGGCGCTGACTCCGCCCATCCCGCCGCGCGGGAACCCCCAGGCGCCCGCCTGGCCGCCGGTGTCGCCGATGTGGTGGTGCAGCATCACGTAGGCGGTCCCGGCCGACCGCGGGCCGGCCCAGGTGCCGATCACGCCGGACACTGCGAGCACGCCGCGCATCGCGTCGCTCTCGAAGTAGCGCTCGACCAGGTCGGCGATGCTGCCGGTCAGCAGCCGGGTGACGTCGACCGCGCCCCTGGTGTCGAGCTTGCGCAGGTGCCGGAGCAGCAAGCCCTGGCGCCACAGGTCGGCCGGCCGCCGCGAGCCGAGCCGCGGCGGGATCTCGTCCAGCATCGGCCCCAGCACAGCGCCGATGCTGGCCAGGTGGGCCTCGTAGCCGTCATAGGCGACGGCGTCCCGCGCGGAGAACTTCCCGATCTCGGCGCGCCGCGCCGCCGGGTCGTGCGGCAGCTGGAGGTACCGCCCGTCCGCGCGCGGCGCGAAATAAGGGCCTTGCGGGTAAACGTGGTATCCATGGCTGGCCAGGCGCAGATCCCGGACCAGATCGGGAGGCAGCAGGGAGACCACGTAGGACAGCGACGTGACCGTGAAGTCCGGCCCGAACGGGTGCTCGCTGACCGCCGCGCCGCCGATCACGTCGCGCCGCTCGCAGACCAGCGCGTCGAGCCCGTTCCTGGCCAGGTACGCGGCCGCGACCAGCCCGTTGTGCCCCCCGCCGACGATCACCACGTCCCGGCTGCCCGTCATACGCCACGTTTCCCTTCTCGCCCGCAGCACCCCGGCTCTCGGGCCAGGGGCACCGTCCCGCGGGCCAGGAGCACTTGCCCCCTCACGCCAGGAGCAGTCCAATCAACAGCGTGGTTGGGACTTTACTGTCGTTGTTACTGCAGTGAAGTCCCAGCGACGCCTTTGGCGGTGCGAGCACTGATCGCCCGGCCGAGCGCTAGAAGATCACGTAGACCTTGCGGATCTTCTCGTGGATCTGCCAGGTGCCCGCCCAGCCGCGCGGGAAGACGGCGGTCTGGCCCGGGCCGATCTCGCGGGCCTCGCCACCGTCCGGGGTAACCGTCATCCGGCCGGCCACGATGTGCACGAACTCGTGCGTCTCCAGCTTCCAGTAGGACGGCCCGGGGGTGCATTCCCAGACGCCGGCTTCCTGCTCGCCGTCCTGCCAGAGGGTGTAGCCGGCGGTCTGCATCGGCTCGCCGGTCGCCTCCTCCAGCGGCCCCCAGTCCTCCAGTTCGGCGGCGGCGGCATCGGCCAGGAACGGCGTCGCGGCGGTGGTGTCAGTCATCGGCAGGCATCCTCTCGGTGAGCACGGTCATCTGGTTAGTACGGGCACGTCAGGAGATCGTGAGCTTCCCCGGGGCCTGCACGGCGCGAGCGGGAAACGGCAGCGCGATCGGGTCCGCCGCCAGGCGGCTGCGGCCCTCGTCGTCGAACCGGTCCAGGCCGAGCTCCCTGGTGTCCACCACGTCCGAGCTGCCGGTCAGCGCAACATCGGCGGCGGCGCGGGCTACCGCCGGCCCCCACATCATGCCCGCTCCGCCGGCGCTGGCCACGACGGCCCCGTTAAAAATCTGGTCGGTGCCGGCGGCCGGGCCGATGATGGGGAGATGGTCGGGGGTGTAGTCAATGGTGGCCGCCCAGACCTTGCGCAGCCCGAGCCCGGCGGTGACCGGGACGAGCTCGGCGAGCCGCCGGCGCATCAGCGCCAGGTAGGACTCGTCGATGCTGGCGGCCTCGCCGGGCGGCTCGGCGGGGTTGCTCATGCCGAACAGCATGCCGCCTTCCTCCGGGCGCCAGTACAGCCCGGCGGACAGGTCGAAGACCATCGGCAGCCGGCCGGGGGCGAGATCGGGGTGGGCCTGAGTCACCGCGACCTGGTGCCGGACGCCGGAGGCGGGTACCCGGAGGCCGGCCCGCGCGGCGACGTCGGCGAGCTCGGGGCCGCCGGTCAGCACCACGATCGGGGCGGAGACCGGGCCCGCGCTGGTGCGCACTCCGGTGACGCTGCCGCCGGCGGCGGCGAGGCCGGTGAAGGTGACGTGCTCGCGCACCTGCACCCCGCTGGTGGCGAGCGCCACCGCGTAGGCGGTCACGTTGCGCGGCGGGGACAGGTAGCCGTCCTCGGCGCAGAACGTGCCGCCGAGGGTCAGGCCCGGCGCCATGGCCGGGTTGAGC
>JBEKFH010000293.1:0-6029 GCA_050013415.1 Streptosporangiaceae bacterium
CTGTTGTGCGTGACCGAGTCGCCGGTAAACGTGACGCTCCCCGAGATGGCGTACACGGCGCCGCCATACGCGGAGGTGGTGTTGCCCGTGACCGTCGAATTCGTGATCGAGGTCGCGCTCGCGTCCACGTCCGAGAACACAACGCCGCCGTCGGTCGCCGAGTTGTTGGTGAGCGCGCTCGAGTCCACCGACAGGCTGCCGTCGTTGTAGAACGCCCCGCCATCACCGGCACCTACCGAGTTGCTGCTCGGCACCGCGTTCGGCTGCGAGCCGTTCTGGACCGTCACACGGGAGATCGCAAGACTCGCACCCGTGTGAACCGCAAACGCGCGATCGGTGTGCGTTGCATCGATGATCGTGCTCGAAGCACCCGAGCCGACGATCGTCAGCTGCCCCTGGGTCGCCTGCAGCTCGACCGTGTCGGCCGGCCCGGTGACCACGGAGACCGCGCGCGTCATCGTGCCGGTGGCCGGCCCGCCGCCGGCGGCCGGGATGCTGCCAGTGGCGGGACCGCCGCCGTCTCGCGGCGGGCCGCCGGATCCCGCCAGGGCGGCGCTGACCGCGACCACGGCAACCACGGCGGCCGCAGCCGCCGCGATCAGCACGGCATGGCCGCGTCGGCCTGGCGGGAGTCGCGGGTTCATGGGGCACAGCTTGCCGTAGAACGCCGGGACAAACCGGATCAAGGGAAATGCGACGCGCCGGGCGGGCTACCGGGTCGCGCGCCTGAGCCGGTCCAGCCCCCGGGTAACGACGGCTGCATCCGGGCTACCGGGTCGCGCGCCTGAGCCGGTCCAGGGCCCGGGTAAAGACGGCGGCGTCGCTGCCCAGTGCCGCGAAGAAGGTCTTGTCGCAGGTCTCCGCGGCGGCAACCGCCCGGTTGGCCAGGGCCCGGCCGCCGCTGGTCACCGTGAGAGCCAGGGCCCGGCGGTCACCTGGATAAGGCAATCGCCGCACTAGGCCCCGTTCTTCCAGTGCACGTAGTACCTGCGAGGTCATCATCGGGTCGGTGGCCGCGTGGTCCGCGAGCTGGCGCTGCGTAACCGGCCCCTCGGCCGCCAGCCAGGTCAGCGAGGCCAGCAGGACGAACTGGACGTGCGTCAGGCCGAACGGCCTGAGCGCCGCGCGCTGCGCCGCCTGCCAGCGGTTGGTCACCTGCCACAGCAGCAGGCCGGTGCTGTCGTCCGCGCTGGCGAACGACGTCGCGAGCTGGTCCTCGCTCGTCACGCGGGCGCGGCGGCGTCGGCCAGGGCCGCGGCGGCCAGCCGGTCGAGGTCCGGCTGCATGCTGGTCCGCAGGCCCTTGCCGAGGACGATCTTCCAGAACCAGCCGAGCGGGCCGCTCAGGGTCACCGTGACCCTGACCCGGCTGCCGCCTTGCTGGCTGACCTCGACGGCATGCCGGAACGTCAGCCGGGCGCCCGCCAGCATTGAGACGTCGGTGAACTCCCGGTCAGGAACGAGCGAGCCGATGACGAATTTCACCCGGGGGCCGCCCCGGGGCTTCAGCACGCCGGTCGACCCGGTGGCGAACGGGCCGTCCAGGCGGGCCCATTCGGTGTCGGTGTTCCACTCCGGCCACGTGGCTATGTCCGCCCAGCGGGCGAAGAAGGCTGACGGGGGAGCACTGCAGGAGGTCTCCGCCTCTGCGATGGTGATCATGCCAGATAGTATGCGCGCATACTATCTGGCGGTCAAGTGGCCGGCGCGATCTCGTCCGCGCACCGGTAGCCGCTGCGCAGCGCGCCTTCCATGTAACCCTGGAAGTTCACCGACGTGTGCTCGCCCGCGAAGTGCAGGTTCCCGTTCTGCAGGCCCTGGATTCCGTTGAAATCGGTGTACTGGCCCACCTTGAGGTAGGAGTAAGCGCCGCCGACGTGCGGGTCGCCGGAGGACCATGCGTAGTACGCCTTGCCGTTGAACGCGGCGCTGGCGCCGGGGAAGTTGACCTCGAAGCAGTCAAGGTAGTCCGCCGCCATGGCGGCCGGCGCCGGGCCGTAGTACGAGGTCAGCCGGTATCGCTGGCCGATGTCCGCGCCGACGGCGCCGCCCGGCAGCGCGATCAGGATGCCGGGCGTGCCGCGCTGGTCGATCGTGGTTTCCCAGCCGCCCTGGACGATCTGGTCGGTGTACATGTTGCCGGTCCAGCCGTCGGCGTTCCACGCCCGGCTGGAGAACTGCAGCTGGATCTTCGAGTTCGAGCCAAGCGGCTCGCTGCGGATCGCCTGTAGCTGGCGCGGCGGCAGTTCGATGCCGCGCAGTTCGACCTCGCGGAGCCTGGTGAACGGCAGCGCGAGCACGACGTGATCCGCGTTCACCTCGTGCGTGGCGTGGCCGCCGGACAAGGTGCAGGTGTAGCGCCCGTGGCCGCGTGCGCGCAGCGCGACGAGCCGCTCGCCTAGGCGGACCGACCCGGCCGGCAGTCGCCGGACGAGGCCGGCGACGAGCTGGTCGTTGCCGCCCCGGACATGCCACTTCTCGTCGGTACCGGAGAGCTGGGGCGAGCGCCTGGGCTGGATGCCGCTCGGCGAGCTGTCGTACAGGCCGAGCAGGTAGATCAGGTTCAGCGCGGACTGCTGCTCGGCCGGACCGCCGTACTCGTCCAGCAGCACGGAGACGCACAGGCGGCCGAAGTCAGACCGCAGGCCGCCGGGGATGTTCTCCTCGATCCACTGCGTGGCCGGCGTGTGGTCCCAGCGCCACCCCCACGTGGTGTAGTGATCCAGCAGGGTCGGCCAGGGCGCCTTCCTGTTGGCCGCGTCGAAGAACAGCTCGAACGCCCAGTCCTGCCATTCGCGGTTCAGCGCCGCCTGCGGCCAGAAGCGGCCGCCAAACCGCATCCGCTGATCGCGCGGATGGGTATGCGGGGGATACCTGTTGACGTTGTCCAGCGTCAGGCCGAAGCTCGCAGCGAGCCGCCGCATGGCCGTGTGCTCGCTGGAGATGAACTCGCCGTGCTGCTCGGCGTACTGGCCGGCGTCGAAGAAGCCGCGCAGGGTGAAGACCCGGCCGCCGGGCCGGTCGGGGTTGTACTCGTAGATCTCGCTGCGGATGCCGTGCCGGCGCCACAGCCGGTAAGCGCAGCCGAGGCCGGCCAGGCCCGACCCGATGATCACGACGCGCGGACGGTGGCCGGAGCCGGCTGCCGCGCCCGCCCGCCCGAAGGCCGCGGGGAGCGCTGCGGCCGCGGCCGCGCCGCCCGCGCCGAGCACCGCCCGCCGCGAGATCGGCACGCCGCCAGGCGCCGGTCCGTCGCCATCGGCCGACGATCCCTTGCCGTGCGCCTGCGGTCCCTTGCCGCGGGCCGCCGACGTCAGGCTGGCTGGCGAGAATCTGGCTGTCATCGTGACCCCCGGTTGGCCTGCGTCATTCTGATGGTACGGATCGGCTTGGGCTCCGGGGTGGCGGATCGCTGGCGGCTGTCTGCCGCGACCCGGGTCAGATCGCGCGCATCCTGTTGTTGCGGGCGGCATGCTCGACCTCGGCGAGGCCCAGTGCCTCCAGGACCGGCGGAACGTAGTTGCCGAACCTGCCGCGCAGTCCCTTCTTCATGCCGTACCAGCCGCCGACCGGATTGTCGGATGACCGGGCCCATGCCTCGACGGTGCCGTCCCGTGCCTCCTTCTGCTCGTCGGCGTTGCCGAGCGGCATCCAGTCACCGTGCTGGAGCAGCATGGCGCGCAGATCCTCGATGCAGCGAAGCTGGTAGCTCAGCTGGGTCGCGCCGACCTGGACGACGAGCGCGGGCGTGTCCTGCTTCTCGTCGCGCCACGCCTGGTACTCGGACTTGCCCGGTGGCGTGGTCAGGATCCAGGGATCGTCGGCGGTCCCCGATCCGGCGGCATCGGCTCTCATCATGCTGCTCCCTCGTTCATGGTGCGGCGTTCCCGCGCGTCGCGATGCGTCCGGGGATGCCAGGGCGGTTCGAGCTGCTGGACGGATTCAGCAGCGATCTCCCATCAGCTGGTCCGTGGCGGGATCGCCCGGCGCCCGGCGGTGCAGCGGCGCCCGGCGGTGCAGCGGCGCCCGGCGGTGCAGCGGCGCCCGGCGGTGCCTCCGGGCGCGCGCGGGCCCGGCACTCGCCACGTGGCCGGAGGCTGGCGACGCTCCTTGGCCGGCCTGAGTATGTCCGGATCCGGGGTGACGCCGTTCCCGGGCGGGGGCGCGAGGACTGGGTCGAGGTGTCGCTGCGGATCGGCTCGGCCGGGTCGGCCGTGCCCGACGTGCTCGCACTCGGTGCTGAGATCGAGGTACTGCACCCCGCGGAGCTACGGGCCGAGATCGCGAAGACCGCCAGGAGACTCGCTGAGCTGCACGCGGACGCGGCGGCGCAGTGACACCGTGATATCGGGCGCGGTGCCGCAGGTCGCTGCGCGGCCCTCGCGGCCGTATCGTGAGGACATGGTCGTCGAGGTCAGCAGCGAGGCGGCCGAGTTCATCGGCCAGCGCGGTGGCCGCATCTGGGTC
Organism: Streptosporangiaceae bacterium; assembly: GCA_050013415.1. Classification (GTDB taxonomy): domain Bacteria; phylum Actinomycetota; class Actinomycetes; order Streptosporangiales; family Streptosporangiaceae; genus Palsa-506. Next base: position 4,467 of record JBEKFH010000293.1, read on the forward strand.
TGGGCGGCGCATCCGCGGATGTGCTGCGCGGGCAGCCCGGCATGGATGCATGCCGCGACGGAGCCGCCGGCTGGCTTGTCCGGGTTCAGCATCGTCGCCGCAGCAGGCGTGCAGGTCCACTTCCGCACCGCGGGCGGCGGACAGCCCGGCACCCTGGAGATAGGCATGCACGGCCGGCGCCGCCCGAGGATCGAGGCTTACTGGGATGGCTGCCTGATGGCGATGCCCTAGCGGCATCGGTGCCCGGTCCCGCTTATCCCCAGCCTCCACTCCCCAGCGTTAACTCCCCAGCGTCAACGGCAAGCTTGATCTCGCAACTACAAAGCTGCGTTATATAGTTGTGTGATATAAATGCTCGTATGCAGCGCGACAGGGTTCAGTTGCCGGGAACTCACGCCCCGGCTGGAGACCTGGCGGAGGTGGCCGAGACGCTTGAACGGGCGATGAGCTGGCTCCGCCGGGCGATCCGGCCTGCCGAGTGGAACGCGGTAGCCCTGTCGACGCTCGACACCGTGGACCGCAGCGGCCCGCAGCGGATCTCTTACCTAGTCAGTCACGAGCGCATCACCCAGCCGGGCATGACGGGCATCGTGGACCGGCTGGCCGCCGCGGGCCTGGTGCGGCGTCAGCCCGATCCCGGCGACGGCCGGGCCGCGCTGGTCGCGATTACTCCGGCCGGGCATGACTACCTGCTGGCGATCCGCCGCCAGCGCGCCCGTGCCCTCGCGGCCCACATCGGCGAGCTGGCGCCGGCCATGCGGCGCGCTCTCGCCCAGGCGGCCCCCGCGCTGCAGGCGCTCGCGGCCCGTCCCATCAGCGACAACGACACGGAAGGCTGAGATGACTCACCCGGCGGGCGCCAGGGCGCCGAGCCCATTCCGGCAGCCGCGGGCGGTCTATGCCGTCGGATTCGCCTGCGTGATCTCGTTCATGGGCATCGGCCTTGTTGACCCGATCCTGCCGGCCCTTGCCTCCAAACTGCATGCGAGCCCTAGCCAGGTCGAGCTGCTTTTCACCAGCTACCTGGTGGTCACTGCGGTAGCGATGCTGGTCACCGGCTGGGTATCGAGCCGGATCGGCGCCAAGCGCACCCTGATCACCGGCCTCGTGCTGATCGTTGTGTTCGCTGCGCTCGCCGGGTCGAGCGGCGGTATCACGGGGATCGTCGGCTTCCGGGCCGGCTGGGGGCTCGGCAATGCGCTGTTCATCGCCACCTCGCTGGCGGTCATCGTCGGCTCGGCCAGCGGCGGCTTCGGCGGGGCGATTGTGCTGTACGAGACCGCGCTCGGCATAGGCATCGCGTCCGGCCCGGTGCTCGGCGGGCTGCTGGGCAACATCAGCTGGCGGGGCCCGTTCTTCGGGGTTTCCGTGCTGATGCTGATCGCGCTCGTGGCGACCGTTGCCTGGGTGCCTGCCACCCCGCGGCCGGCTCAGCAGTCGTCGCTGCGCGAGCCCATCCTGGCGCTGCGGGACCGGAACCTGGCCAGGACCAGCATCACCGGGCTGCTCTACAACTGGGGCTTCTTCACCGTACTGGGCTACTCCCCGTTCCTGATGGGCCTC
>JBEKFH010000294.1:0-5989 GCA_050013415.1 Streptosporangiaceae bacterium
ACGCTCGTGACCACCGCCGTGATGAGCATCAGCAAGGTGCCGCGCAATGTCGCGTCCGCCACCTACGGCTTCGTCCGCTTCATCGGCGGCGGGCTGGCTCCCTACGCCGCGGCGAAGCTAGTCGAGCACTACAACGCCCACGTTCCGTTTCTCATCGGCGCCGCGACGGTTCTGGCGGGGGCGCTGATGCTGTCGACGGTCAGGGGAGCGCTGGACGCGGCCGACACCGACGAGGCCCAGACTGGCCACTCAGCGCAGCGCGACGATGCCATCAGCGCCGTCAGCGATGCCCCCGGGCTGCCGGAGGAGGCGATCCTCGCGGAGGCGGACCTCGCCACCGAGGCGTCCGCGCGGGAGATCAGGTCCCGGCCGGCCAGTCGTGGCTAGTGCCAGTCGTGGCTAGTGCCAGTCGTAGCTAGTGACCGCGCCGCCGTCAATCGTCACGCTGCCCGCCGGGGTGCTGGCGTCACGCCAGATGGTGTAGTCACCGGCGGCGAGTCCCGGGTAGACCGCGGCATACCGGACGCTGCCGCCAGCGCGGCGCTCCCGCACCTGCGAGTGCGTGCGCCGGGCGGCCGGGTTGCCATCGGGGCTGATCTCTATCTCGTCGCCGTCCATATCAGCCGGGGTATTCAGGACCAGGGCTCCGACGCCGGGGCCGACATTGAGCACCACGCTGCCGGCCTTTGACGGCCCGGGAACATATTCGGTCATCGCTGCACTCCTGCCTTTCGCTGCGGACTGTGAGCTGGCGTATGGGAGACGGGCTGAACGCGGACCAGGAACGAGCGGGCGCGGCAAGGCGAGCAGCCGAAAGGGCGCCGGCCAGCGCGAGGGCGCCGGCCAGCGCGAAAGTCGTCGCTGGCCGGCGCCCCCGTTTCGCCTATCCCGCCCTGGTCAGGACGGGTCGTCGTAACCGTTGTAGGGCACGCCCAGGTAGGGGAATTGCGTCAGCGGCCCGTCGGTGACACTGGTGCCGGTCAGGCCGTCGGTGACGTCCGCGACCACCGCATCGACCTTGTAACTCGGATCGACCAGCGGGTATACCACTCCGGCGATGGCCCGCAGCTCGATGGTGACCACGTCATCGACCACCCGGCGCCCGTTCGGGAATCCGGCGGGGTCGCCGCCGATCAGCCCGAGGGTGCTGAACTTCTTAGAGCTGGCGGGCGTGGGCGGAATCGTCGTGTTGAGCCGCAGCATGTCGGCCTGCACCGAGCCGGTGTAGTTCGTGAAGCCCTTGATCAGGCCGGACGGGATGCCGGTGAGCAGGATCGCCTCCAGGTCGGCGCGGGCCGTCCCGGCCTTGACGAGCGCGGCGAGATGGGGGAACGCGCCCGGGTAGAGGACGGGCAGCAGACCGGCCAGCTCCGGGTGCGCGACATACGACGCGAACTGCTTGTCGTGGGCCGGCTGCTGCATGTTCCAGTAGTCCTTCTGGCCCAGCGGGATGATGACTTCGTTGATCAGCGGATTGCCCAGCCGGGACACCTGGGTGAAGGGACCGGTGACGAACCCGGCGGTCTTCCCGTCGCCCTTCACCTGCGCGCGCCGGCGGCTCGCGCTCGTCCACACGCCGATCGTCGGGTGCCCCGACACCGTCAGCTGGGAGATCGGCACCTGGATCGCGATCGAGTGCACGTTCAGGCGGTTGGTGGCGTTCACCCCGGGCGCGCTCTTGAGCCCGGCGGCCTTCGCGTAGACGTTGTACTCCTCGAGCGGGCGAAGGTTGCCCAGGTCGAAGATCGAGCCCAGGTCGACGTAGAACTCCTCCGCGCGCTGCCCGGCGAAGACACAGATGCCGTTGCTCAGCGAGTGAACCGCGGGGCCCCCGAGCTTCGCCTCGTAGTCGGGCGTGGACAGCACGCCGACGTTGCACGGCGGGCAGGCCGCCTTGCTGCACAGGATGTGCGAGCCCCACCCGTCCACCCGGGTGACCTTGTAGAACTGCTTGCTGTTCCAGTTGGGGTCACTGAGCGATCCGATCGGGCCGGTGTTGTACAGGAAGCTGCCCGGAGTGGTCAGTATCGTCTCGAATTCGAACTGGTAGGAGATGTCGGCTACGCCGTCCCCGTTGTTGTCGATGTGGATCTCATAGAGCACGTCGTCGCCGAACTCATAGAAGTTCGGGCCGCCGGCCGGCTCCTGCAGCGGGATGTAGTTGGCGATCAGGGTGACCTTGTCCGGCTGGTCCGGGCTGACGAACGCGTAGACGTCCGTGCTGTCGGCAACCGGATCCTTCGAGATCTCCGGCGCCTCGCGATGCGAAGACATTAATTAACCTCACTATGGTGTTCGGAGAGTGGCAGGACGCGTTGTGCTGAGAGTGGCAGGACGCGTTGGGGGAGGGTCGCAGGACGCCCGGGGCGGGCTGTCAGCGGCTCGCGCGAACCAGGCGCGCGGCCAGTTCCCTGTCCTGCACGCGGATGTGGCTGGTGCCGCGGAACACGTCGATCTCCCCGGCCCTGGCGTCGCGCACATGCACGACGATCTGCTCCGAGGTGTCCGCGTCCGCCGTCTTCGTCGCGGCCTTCGTGTCGTGCGCGTCCGGCCGGGCCGAGGCGGCGAATGCGGGGATGGCGGAGCCGATGAGCGTGCTCGCGGCGACTCCCGCGACCCCGGCGCCCGCGGCGACGCCCAGCACCGAGCGCCGCGACAGGCGGTGCTCCGCGCCGTGATCATCCGCGGAATGGCCTGCGGGCGGGCTCGTGTCATTCAGACCAGGCATGAGTTTCCCTTCCGGAGCGGCGGCGGATGCCGCGCGCCCCTGCGGTGAGCACGTGGGACAGGGGGTGTCTCATCATGCTCGGCTGACTACCCTGTGTATCGAAGAGGCAGAGAGGATTAACCGCCATGGCCGTACTTCGGCACGGCCGGCCTGAATGGATGGGTACGGAACCCGCCGATACCAGATCGTTACATTAGAGCTAGGGGAGCGGCGGACGCCGGGCGGCGAGATGATGACAGCGCACAGCGCGAAGACAGTTACCGCAGCTGGGATCCGTCCGGGCCGGGACTGGCGTGCCGCGCACTGGACATTGCCCGGGCCGCTGCCGGACGAGACGGGGATTCTTGAGCGGTGACAGCACATTCAGATCAGCGCGCCGCCCGCGAAGAGCCCACCAGCTTCGTTGGCCGCGAGCGCGAGCTCTTCGAGCTGCCTGAGTTCGTGCGGACCGCACGCGCGCTGACGCTGTGCGGCACCGGCGGAATCGGCAAATCGCGGCTGGCTGTCCGCATGCTCGCGACACTGAGCGGCGAGTTTCCCGACGGCGTGTGGTTCGTCGAGCTCGGTGACTTGCAGCAGCCTGATCGTGTGGTTTCCCGCGTCGCGGCCGCGCTCGGCGTGGTGGAGGAGCGCGGCACGCCGATACTGGAAACACTGGCCGCCGCGCTCGCCCCGCGGCGGCTGCTGCTGGCGCTGGACAACTGCGAGCATGTGATCGACGCGGCCGCGCGACTCTGCCAGCAGCTGCTGGCCAGCTCACCGGGACTCCGGGTCATCGCCACCAGCCGCGAGCCGCTGCGCGTGGCTGCCGAGGTTGTTTACCAGGTGCCGCCGCTCTCGGTGCCGCCCCGCGGCCTCGCCACCCCCGGGGAACTGTCCGGCTACGAGGCGGTCCGGCTGTTCGTCGACCGTGCCGCCACGGCCCTTCCCGGATTCGCCATCCGGCCTGGTGACGTTGCTGCCGTCGTGACCCTGTGCCGCGCGCTTGATGGCGTGCCGCTGGCCATCGAGCTCGCGGCCGCCTGGGTCCGTGTGCTGTCGGTGGCGCAGATCGCCGCCCGGCTGGCGGACAGCTTCGAGCTGCTGACTGCGGCAGGCAGAACGGCGCCGCCGCGGCAGCGGACCCTCCGCGCCACCATCGACTGGAGCTACGACCTGCTCACCAGCCAGGAGCGGCTGATGCTGCGGAGGCTGTCGGTCTTCGCCGGCTGGTCGCTCGACATGGCCGAGGAAGTCTGCGCCGATGATGAGCTGCCAGCCGGTGACGTGCTCGGCCTGATCGCCGCGCTGGTGGACAAGTCACTGGTGGTCGTCGAGCCGGAGGCGCTCGGCCAGGCCAGGTACCGGTTGCTTGACACCATCCGCGAGTACGCGGCGGAGCGGCTCGCCGAGTCCGGCGAGTCCGGCCTGCGGCATCGCAGGCTGCGCGATTACTCGCTGCGTGAGGTGGAGCATGCGATGGCCGTCGGCATGGGTATCATCGCCGCGCCGTGGTCGGCCAGGGTCGACGTCTTCCGCCGGTACGACGTCGATGCCGGCAACGCCCTGCAAGTCCTGAGCCGCTGCCTGACGGATCGCGACGCAGAGACGGGCCTGCGGATGTGCACCGCCATCCGGCCGTGCTGGATCGTGCGGGGATCCTTTGCTGAGGGCGCCGAATGGTTCGACACGTTCCTGGCCATCGACGCGCCCGGGCTGGCGGCTGGCGTCAGGGGCCCGGCCCTTGTCGGCCGCGCGCAGCTTGCCCTTGCCACCGATCCGGCCGGCGCACGGCGATGGGCGGAGCAGGGCCTGGCGCTGTGCCGTGCCGCGGGCAGCGAGTTCTGGATCGCCTCCGCGCTCAATCTGCTGGCCGAGGTGGCCCTGCACACCGGGCACACGGACGAGGCGGCGCTGCGCGCCGAGGAGGCGCTGTCGCTCGCACGGGAGTCCGGCGACGGATGGAACGAGGGATACGCCCTCGGCAGCCGGGCCGCGGTGGCGGGCCGATGCGGCAGTCTCCGGGAGGCTCAGGAGTTCGCGGACGCGTCGATCGGCGTGATGCGCGCGATCGATCAGCAATGGGGCGCTGCGCGCGCGCTGCTCGGCCTGGGCGATCTCGCCCGGTTACGTGCCGACCCCGGCAGCGCGGGCGAGCGTTACCTGGAGGCGCTGGCGATCCTGCGGGAGATCGATTCCAGGCCGGAAATCGCGCGCTGCCTGGCGGGCCTCGCCCGGTTGGCGCTGGATCAGCGGGCGCTGGGGCCAGCCCGGCGGCATCTCGCCGAGAGCCTCCGGCTGAGCCAGTCCACTGGCTCGCGGATCAGCGTGGCCCGCGGCATGGAGGCGTTCGCCGCACTCGCCGCGCTCGAGGGCCGCCCGGACCGGGCCGTGCAACTGGTGGCGGCCGCTGCGACCCTCCGTAAGGCGGCGCATCTGCCGCCCCTTTCCGGGGCAAAGACCGAGCAGTACCTGGCCGCGGCTCGCGATCTCGGGGGACCTGCCATCCAGCGGCTGTGGGCACTCGGATCAGGCATGACCAGCGAGGACGCTGTCGCGCTGGCACTGGACGAGTCCGGGGCGGCCCCGGACGAATCCGGGTCAGCTCCGGATGCGGCCGGGTCGGCGCTGTCGCCGGCCGAAGCGGCGTCCGGGCCGGTTACGGCGGCAGCACTGCCCGTCGCTGCGGGTGTCCGGGAGGCCGCGCCGCTTCCGGCCGGGCTGACCCAGCGTGAACGGCAGATCGTGGCGCTGATCGTCGCGGGCAGGCGCAACAAGGCCATCGCCGATGAGCTCGTCATCAGCGTGGCCACGGTCGCGCGGCACGTCGCGAACATTCTGGCCAAGCTCGGGTTCTCGTCGCGCGCCCAGGTTGCCGCATGGGCGAAGACGGCAGGCAGCGCGGTTGGCCAGGATCCCGCGGCGCCCGCCAGCCCGGGGCCGCTGCGCCCCGGATAGCCCCCCGCGACCGCGCGCTCAGCCAGCCACGCGGCGCGCTCGGCCAGCCACGCGGCGCGGCATACCGCCGCCTGACCCGGGACGGCGCCCAGTTTTGGATGCACGCAAAAAGGGCTTAGGCTTCTTATACCGGATTCTTTGAGCAAAATACTCTCTAATATCCGATTCAATTTCATAAAATCCGGTATAAGTCTTTGAGGGAAGTCGATAAGTGGGGTCGAGAGTGTCTAAAGGGTTGATTGGGGCGAGAGAGGCAAGGGGCGGAGGCCAGGGGGCCACAGGGAAGGAGCGACGGGCCCAGATGGCAAGAGGGGCGGGGCCAGG
>JBEKFH010000295.1:0-5968 GCA_050013415.1 Streptosporangiaceae bacterium
TCACGGATTCATCCCCCAGCTCATCGCCATGGCCCGGGCCAGGGGTGTCTCCGGCTACATCGGCGACGGGACCAGCCGCTGGCCCGCTGTTCACGTGAAGGACGCCGCGGTTCTCTACCGGCTGGCTGCCGAGCAGGCGCCCGCTGGCGCAGTGCTTAACGCTGTCGGTAACGAAGGCGTGCCCGTCCGCGAGATCGCCGAGGCCATCGGCCGGCACCTGAACCTGCCGGCCAGGTCCCTGCCCGCCGCGGAGTACGAGGGCATGCTCGTGCACCTGCTCAGCACCGACATGCCCGCCTCCAGCGCCATCACCCGGGAACTCCTGGGCTGGAAGCCCACCCACCCCGGCCTCATCGAGGACATCGAACAGGGCCACTACTTCATCTGACCAGCGCCGGCAAGCTGTCGCCGGCGGCACCCGCGTGCCCGCGCGCGGCCAGGAGTACGCCCGCGCGCAGAATGTGGCCGGCCTCAAGAATTAAAAGCTAATCGAGCAAGTACTATTAGAACCCATTATAGTCGTATTCCGCGCAGCGTTACGGAGTTCTATTAGATCTAATATACCCGGACATATGTAATACACATTGAAATAATTCGATTAAGTCTCTCATTTCTATTGTAATTGAGCAGAACACCGATAAGCCTCCCGTTGTGCGTCAGTCACGGCTAAGTTATGGTGTTCGTCAAAGGGCGCATGCCGTGAATGGGGCAAGCAAACTATCCGGGGGATCATATGACCATCGCTATCGCACCGCCTGGCTCGGCAAGTCCGGCCACCAGAAGGCGTGCGCGTTTCTTGGACCGGCCCGCACGGAACACTCTCCTGGCGACGGCATCGCTGATGATTATTGCGGTGATCGCCCTGTTCGTGACTGGGTCAGGGGGGTCCACCGCTGTCTCGTTCAACCTGAGCAGCTATTCCATCCAGGGCCACGACATCGTCGTCTACGGCAGCGTGACGGACGGAGCCCACAACGCTGTCGGGAGCGCGCAGGTGGAGGTGTACCGGGTCGTCCATGGCGACGTGCGCATTCTGCACAAGGTGCGCACCAGGCCGGACGGGCTTTACCGGGTGGTGCTTGGCCCGCACCGCAGGATTGTGCACGTGAAAGTCACCAGGGAACTCCATGGCACGCATTATCAAGGGAAGGTAAGGATCCGGGTGCGGCACGGCCGGGCCTACAAAGTGAGCGCGGAGCTGCTGCGTCGCGGCTCGGTGTTCTTCCTGCCCCTCTTCAACTACTGAGCCAGGCCGCTGAGCCAGGCACGCGGGGCGCCGCGGCGCCCCGCGTGCACCGCGGCGCCCGCGTCCTGGCGCGCACCTGATGCAGTCACCAACGGCAGTGAAAGGCTGATGCTCGCATGCCTGTCGTCAACCTCACCTGGCTGAGCTGGATCACGTTCTTGATCGTCGGATATTACGCACTGCTCTTTGGGGTGATGGCCGTCCGCCGGCGGGGCAGGCCGCACCCACGCATCGCTGATGTCGGGCGTCAGCCGTTCATGGTGTTCGTGATCCCGGCCCGTAACGAGGAGGCGGTGATCGGTCAGACGCTGAACACGCTGGAAGCGCTGGACTACCCAGATCGGCTGACGCTGGTGATGGACGACGGCTCGACCGACGCCACCGCCGTGGTCGCGTCGGCGTTCACCCGGCTCGGGCGCGTGCAGGTCATCAAGCGAAGCCCGGAAGTGGCCGGCCAGGGTAAGGGCGCGGTGCTCAACCACGCCTTCGCGCTGCTGTGCACGATGGTGGCAGAGCGCGATCCGCGATTGCGCGGGCGCAACGCTGACGAAGTGGTGGTCGCGGTGATGGACGCCGACGGCCAGCTTGAGGGGGACGCACTTGCGAAGGTCGCGCCGTACTTCTCGGGTCGGCGGAATGCCAACGTAGGCGGCGTCCAGATCGGCGTACGGATCGCCAACGCCACTGCCAACCTGCTGACCCGGATGCAGGACTTTGAGTTCGTCGGCTTCTCGGCGTTGGTGCAGGACTCCCGGAACAGCCTGGGATCAGTTGGCTTGGGCGGAAACGGTCAGTTCACTCGGCTTTCTGCGTTGCAAGGCCTTCGCCGCGACCCGTGGACGGCGTGTCTGACCGAGGACCTCGACCTGTCGCTTTCGCTGGCAGAGGCCGGCTGGGATATCCGTTACTGCCCGGATACGTTTGTCGCCCAGCAAGGGCTGACCCGCATCTGGCCGCTGCTGCGCCAGCGCACCCGCTGGATCCAGGGCCACTACCAATGCTGGCGTCACCTGCCGTCCATCTGGGGAAGCCGGCGGCTGGCGTGGCGAGCCAAACTCGACCTATCCGCGTACCTGATGCTGATCGTTTTTTTCCTTGCGGTGTTCGCGGGGCTGGTGATCAGCGTCCTTGGCTGGACGGGTGCGCTGATGCCCGTCAACAACTCCCTGGCCGTCATCACTAACCCCTACCTGCACAACGCCGTGCAACTCCTGATGTCGGCCGGCCCGCTGGCCGTCTTCGTCGTCGTCTATCAGACTCGAGCCGCTACCCCGCTACGGTGGTGGGAGCTGCCGGCAGTCGGGGCGCTATTCGGGGCCTATGCCTATCTGTTCGTGCTCTCCCAGCTATGGGCGTGGACACGCATGGCGGCCGGACGTGGCGGCTGGGCAAAGACTCCCCGGGTATCTGCGGAGATCGCCGTTCAGATGCCGGCCGGAGCCGTACGCCAGTCATGACCGCGAAGCCGCCGGACTCGTGAGCACTCCCGGCGCGGCCACCGAGCGCCCTGCTGCCGGCGCGGTAGCCCAAGTCCGGCTACTGGTCATCTTCGGCACCAGGCCCGAGGCCGTCAAGCTTGCGCCTGTGGTCCGTGCGCTCCAGGCCAGCCCCCTGTTCGCGCCCGTCGTCTGCTCCACCGGCCAGCACAAGGAGATGCTGGAGCAGATGCTCGACGCTATGCACCTGGTTCCCGACTACCAGCTGGGGCTGATGCGTGACCGGCAGGCCCTGTCGTCGCTCACCAGTCTGGCCGTCAGCGGCCTCAGTGAGATAATCCGGGCCGAGAAACCCGCTGCGGTGGTTGTGCAGGGCGACACCACGACCTGCTTGTGCGGTGCGCTGGCGGCGTTCTATGCGGGAGTCCCGGTGGCGCATGTGGAGGCGGGCCTGCGGTCCGGATGCCTCGACAGCCCGTTTCCCGAAGAGCTGAACCGCCGCCTCGTCGCGCAGATGACCCGCTGGCACTTCGCCCCCACCCAAGGCGCTGCCTCGAATCTGCGCAGGGAGGGCATCGACGCCGCGTCGGTCGCCGTCACCGGGAACACCGGGATCGACAACCTGCGCTGGGTGCTCGACAGCGGCCTGGGTAGTTCCAGGTTCCGTACCGGACTTCGTCGCGTCCTGGTGACCTTGCACCGCCGGGAGAACCAGGGGGAGACGATGCGTGGCCTGGCGGTCGCGATCAGGGAACTCGCGGCGCGCGGCGATGTCGAGGTCCTGCTTCCCCTGCACAAGAGTTCTGCTGTCCGCGACGCCATCGTCCCGGTGCTGCGTGATGCGCCGAACGTGACGCTCACCGACCCGCTCGGCTACCTCGAATTCACCGGCAGTCTCGCCAGCGCCGACCTCGTGCTCACCGACTCCGGCGGCGTCCAGGAGGAAGCGCCCAGCCTGGGCAAGCCCGTCCTTGTGCTGCGCGAGACCACCGAGCGCCCCGAAGCCATCGCGGCGGGCGCCGCCCGCCTGGTCGGCACCAGCGCCGACGCCGTGTACCAGGCAGCTGCCCGGCTCCTTGACAACTCAGACGAATACGCGGCAATGGCTCAGGCGGTCAGTCCCTTCGGTGATGGCCACGCAGCACCGCGAATAGTTTCGCGGCTCGCAGCCGACCTGGCACCTTCGACTCCGGCCAGTCCCGGGCCGAATCCCTTGCCGCATTAGCAGTTGCTCACTAAATACTTGGTCGCGTCCAAGATCCGGTGTAAATAAGACGACGGGCGTAGGTTCCCCTTCAAGAGCTACCAACTCATCGAAGGAAAGGACCCACGCCCGTGCCGACACGAGTATCGCCTACCGGCCGTATCCGTGGCCACATCGATGAGCGCACCTTTGGCGAGACCCGGCGCCGGGTCACGGTCATCGGCCGGCTCCCCGGCGAGACCAGTTGCCTCACCCTCGCATGGGCCGTCTTGGACCGCGCGCCGGTCGGCTGGCGCGGGTTCACCATGACCAGCGATGGCCTGCGGCTGCTCCAGGACCTGCGCCGTCAGCTGCTCCAGCCGCCGGTGTCGCTGCGCCGGAGCAGCCCGCCTGGGGAGAACGTCCTGCCGGGAGCGGCCCCAGCCGTGGCGTGAACCACGAGTCCGGCAGTCCCGGCTGGGGCGGGCTGTGACGCGGCCCGCCCCAGCCGGTTACCTGTGGTGTCAGCGGAACTGGCGAAAGAACTCCCGCACGTCGCCGGTCAGCAGGTCGGGTGCTTCCAGGGCGGCAAGTGGCCGCCGCAGGTGAACTCGGCCTAGTGCCCGACGTTGTGGTCGCGTTCGGCCAGCGGCCGGAGGGTGATGTCGTTGGGGAACACCGCTACTCCGGTGGGTGCCGGGGACTTCGGCCGGGCCTGGGTCTGTCAATTTGACATTACAGTCCCGTGGGAGCACACCCCGGGTCAGGACTCCAGGTAGCGGAGGACGGCGAGCACCCGCCGGTGGTCAGCGTCTGAGGGGGCCAAACCGAGTTTGGCGAAGATGTTGGCGACGTGCTTCTCGACCGCCCGCTCCGAGATCACAAGGGTGCCGGCGATGGCGCCGTTCGACCTGCCTTCGGCCATCAGGGACAGGACGTCGTGCTCTCTGGGGGTGAGAGCATCGAGGTCATCGGTGCGCCGGGTGGCTCCTAGGAGCTGCGTGATTACCTCGGGGTCGAGGGCGGTGCCGCCGGCCGCTACCCGGCTCAGCGCGTCGACGAACTCGCCGACATCGCCGACGCGGTCCTTGAGCAGGTATCCGATGCCGGCGGCACCGCGGCCAGATGCCGCTCCAAGCAGCTCGGCGGCGTGGCGGGTCTCGATGTACTGGGAGAAGACCAGTACTCCGGTACCGGGGTGGTCACGGCGGATGGCGATAGCCGCCCGGATACCCTCGTCGGTGTAGCCGGGCGGCATTCGCACGTCCACGACGGCAGCATCCGGCTCGTGCTCGTCCACGGCCGCTCGCAGGGCCTCGGCATCGCCTACGGCGGCCACCGTCTGGTGTCCCCGGTCGGCCAGGATCTCGACCAGCCCGGCCCGGATGACGGCGGAGTCTTCGGCGATGACGATCCGCATTCGAGGCTGCTCCTATCGGGTCAGACGTGCGATGGCAGTTCGGCGGTGACGACCGTGGGGCCCCCGGCCGGACTTTCGACCTGCAGCCTGCCATCAACGGTCTTGACCCGCTCTGCGAGGCCGGCCAGGCCTCCGCCGGGCTCAAGCCGGGCGCCGCCTGCGCCGTCGTCGCTGACTCGCATCGTCACGAGGCCGGGCTGGTGGCCCACCTCCAGCTTGGCGCGCTGGGCACCGCTGTGCTTCGCCGCGTTCGTGAGCAGTTCTGCGGCGCAGAAGTAAGCCATCGTCTCGATGGCAGGGGACGGGCGCTCGGGCAGGTCGACGACCAGTTCGACCGCCAGGCCGCTGCGTGCCGCGAGGCCGGCGAGGGCGGCACCGAGGCCTTCGTCTAGGGCCGGCGGATGGATGCCCCGGGCCAGGTCACGCAGTTCGGTGATCGCCTCCATCGCTGCGCGGCGGGCGGCGTCGACCAGCTCCACGGCCCGGTCGTAGCTAGCGCCCCCGGTCCTGGCGGCCGTGGTGCTGAGATGGTCCCGAGCGAGCCCCAGCTTCATGACGACAGCGACCATCTGGGCCTGGGCTCCGTCGTGCAGATCCTGCTCGATGCGGCGTAGCCGGGCTGCCGCGTCGTCCATCACGACAGCCCGGGATCGCTGCAGCTCGCGCACACGCTCGACGTTCTT
>JBEKFH010000296.1:0-5967 GCA_050013415.1 Streptosporangiaceae bacterium
CGGGCGGCGCGTCCGGGGCGGGCAGCGGGACCGGCGGCCCGGGCGGGACCGCGGCCGCGGGCAGCGACAGCGTCATGGTCAGGCCGCCGCCCGGCGTCTCGTCCGGGTCCAGCGTGCCGCCCATCGCCTCGGTCAGCCCGCGGGCGAGCGCGAGGCCGAGCCCGACGCCGGTGGTGTTGTCGGTGTCGCCCAGCCGCTGGAACGGCCGGAACATCGCGTCCCGGTCCGCCGCGGGTATCCCGGGCCCCCGGTCGATCACGCGCAGCTCGACCCGGCCGGCCAGCGCGCTCGCGGTGAGCAGCGGCGGCGAGCCGGGCGGGGAGTACCGCAGCGCGTTGCTGGTCAGGTTCACGATGACGCGCTCCAGGATGGCCGGGTCGACCCGCACCTCGGGCAGCGAGTCCGGGATCTCCACGGCCACGTCCCTGCTGTCCGGGCCGAGGTCGTCGAGCGAGCGGGCGACGATCTCCTCCAGGCCGGCCGGGCGGGGGAAGACCGACAGCGCGCCGGCCTGCAGCCTGCTCATGTCCAGCAGGTTGTCGACCAGGTGGGAGAGCTTGTCGATCGACTCGTCGGCGGTGGCGAGCAGCTCGTCGTGGTCCTCGGCGGCCCACTCGATGTCGCGCGAGCGCAGGCTGGTGACGGCCGCCTTGGCCGAGGCGAGCGGGCTGCGCAGGTCATGGCTGACCGCGGCGAGCAGCGCGGTCCGCATCCTGTCCGCCTCCGCGATGGGCCGAGCGGCCTCCGCCGCGGCCGCTAGCCGCTGCTGCTCAAGCGCGGCGGCCGCGTAGGCGGCGAAGGCGCCGAGCACCCTGCGGTCGGTCGCGGGGAGCGCGCGCCCGCGCAGCGCGAGCGTCAGCGCGTCGGTGACCTCCACGTCCACGTCCGCGTCCTCGGGCCGGGCCAGCACGGGCTCGCCGGAACTCGCCACCGCGGCCCACTCGGGCGTCGGCCGGCGCGGCGAGTCGGCCGGCCCGCGGACCCGCTCGAGCAGCGTCACCGATTCCATCCCGAACGCCTCCCGCACCCGGTCGAGCACCGCGGCCAGCGCCTGCTGGCCGCGCAGCACGCTGCCGGCCGTGGTGACGAGCAGTTCCGACTCCGCGCTCGCCCTGGCCGCCTGCTTGGTTCGCCGGGCGGCGTCGTCCACGATCGAGCTGACCACCAGCCCGACCGCCACGAAGACCGCCAGCGCCAGCACGTTGTTCGTCTGGGCGATGGTGAACTTGTGCAGCGGCGGGGTGAAGTAGAAGTTGAGCAGCAGCGATCCGGCGATGGCCTCGAGCACCGCGGGCACGAACCCGCCGACCAGCGCGACCGCGATGACGGCGACGAGGAACGCCAGCACGTCGGTGGTGAGGTTGAACTCGTGCCGGAGGCTGGCGAGGAACAGGGTGAGCAGCGGCGCGAGCACGACGGCCAGCGCGTAGCCGGCCGCCCTGCGCTGCCAGGTAAGCCCGCCGCCTGTCTTCGGCAACCCCCGGCCGCGGCCCATCTGCGCGTGCGTGACCATGTGCACGTCGATGTCGCCCGAGCCGCGGACCGTCCGGTTGCTGACACCGGGCCCGGTGAGCAGCGCCGACAGCCAGGTACGGCGGCTGACGCCGAGCACCAGCTGGGTCGCGTTCTCCGCCCGGGCGAAGGTCAGCAGGGCCTCCGGCACGTTCTCCCCGACGACCTGGTGGTAGCTGCCGCCCAGTGACTCGGCCAGCCTGCGCTGCCCGGCGAGCGCCGCCGGGTCGGCGCCGGTCAGGCCGTCGGACCTGGTCACGTGGACGGCCAGCAGGTCACCGCCGGTCGACCGGGCCGCGATCCTGGCGGCGCGCCGGATCAGCGTCTCGCCCTCGGGGCCGCCGGTGAGCGCGACGACCACCCGCTCCCGCGCCTCCCAGGTGTCGTGGATGCCGTGCGCCGCGCGGTACCGCTGCAGGCCCTCGTCGACCTTGTCGGCCAGCCAGAGCAGCGCGAGCTCGCGCAGCGCGTCCAGGTTCCCGGCCCGGAAGTAGTGGCTGAGCGCGGCGTCGATCTTCTCCGCCGGGTAGATGTTCCCGTGCGCCATCCGGCGCCGCAGCGCCTCGGGGGTCATGTCGACGAGCTCGACCTGGTCGGCCGCGCGGACGACCTGGTCGGGGATGGTCTCCCGCTGCGGCACGCCGGTGATCTTCTCGACCACGTCGTTGAGCGACTCCAGGTGCTGGATGTTGACCGTGGAGATGACCTCGATGCCGGCCTCGAGCAGTTCCTCGACGTCCTGCCAGCGCTTCTCGTTCCGGGATCCGGGCACGTTGCTGTGCGCGAACTCGTCGACCAGCGCGATTTCCGGCGCCCGCGCGAGCACGCCGTCGATGTCCATCTCCTCGAAGGAGGTGCCGCGGTAGGCCAGTCGCGCCCGCGGCACGACCTCCAGGCCTGCCAGCTGGTCGGCGGTGTGCTGCCTGCCGTGCGTCTCCACGAACGCCACCACCACGTCGGCGCCGCGCTCCCGCCTGCGGTGACCCTCGCCGAGCATGGCGAACGTCTTGCCGACCCCGGCGGCGGAGCCGAGGTAGATCCTCAGCTGCCCCCGCGGCCTGGCGCCTGGCAGGCCGGGCTGGCCCGGCTGGCTCTGCAGGCCCTGATGGCCCGGCTGGATTGGCTGGCCGCGCTGGCTGTGCTGACTCTGCTGCTCTGGCTGGCCCTGCTGGCCTGTGTAAATCATCAGATTCCTGTCAGCCGCGGTGCGCGTGTCCCACCAGTGTGCCGGCCGCGACCGGTAGCCGCTAGCTGGGGAACTTCTCGTCGAGCGCGATGTTCAGCGTGAGCACGTCCACCCGCGGCTCGCCGAGGAAGCCGAGCACGCGGCCCTGGGTGTACTGGCGGACCAGCGCCCTGATCGCCGCCGGGCTGACGTGCCGGGCCGCTGCCACGCGGTCCACCTGGATGGCGGCGTTCTGCGGGGAGATGTCCGGGTCAAGGCCGGAGCCCGACGCCGTCACGGCGTTGGCCGGGATCCGGGAGATCCGGACGTGGTCGAACGCCGCGATCTGCCGCTGGCGCTGCCGGATCTGCTGCACCAGGGCCGGGTTGTCCGGGCCCAGATTGGACGCGGAGGAATACCGCGGATCGCAGCCGTAGTCGTCCTTGGCGCCCGCCAGGATCGCGTCGGACGGCCGCGGCTGGAAGTATTGCGGCAGCGGGTTGCCCTTGGCGCCGGTGAACTCCTGGCAGAGCAGGCTGGAGCCGACGACCCGTCCCTTGTAGCTGACCAGTGAGCCGTTGACCTGGTGGTGGAACGCGACCTGGCCGATGCCGAGCACGACCAGCGGGTAGATGATCCCGCAGATCACGGTGAACAGGAGCAGGCCGCGCAGCGCGGCGATGTGCTGCCGGACGATGCTGGGAAGACGATTCATGTCAATCACCGGAATCCGGGAATGTACTGGATGATGAGGTCGATGGCCTTGATCCCGACGAACGGGACGATCAGCCCGCCGACGCCGTAGATCCACAGGTTCCTGCGGAGCAGCGACGACGCCGAGGCCGGCCGGTACTTGACGCCGCGCAGCGCTAGCGGGATCAGCGCGACGATGATCAGCGCGTTGAAGATGATCGCCGAGGTGATCGCGGACTGCGGGCTATGCAGGTGCAGGATGTTGAGCTGCCGCAGGCCGGGGATCACCCCCTCGAACATGGCCGGGATGATGGCGAAGTACTTCGCCACGTCGTTGGCGATCGAGAAGGTGGTCAGCGCGCCGCGGGTGATGAGCAGCTGCTTGCCGATCTCCACGATCTCGATGAGCTTGGTCGGGTTGGAGTCCAGGTCCACCATGTTCCCGGCCTCCTTGGCGGCCGAGGTGCCGGTGTTCATGGCCACCCCGACGTCGGCCTGGGCGAGCGCCGGGGCGTCGTTGGTGCCGTCCCCGGTCATCGCGACCAGCTTGCCGCCCTGCTGCTCCTTCTTGATCAGTGCCATCTTGTCTTCCGGCGTGGCCTCGGCGAGGAAGTCGTCCACGCCGGACTCCTCGGCGATCGCCTTGGCGGTCAGCGGGTTGTCGCCGGTGATCATGACGGTGCGGATGCCCATCGTGCGCATCTCGGCGAACCGCTCGGCGATGCCCTCCTTGACGATGTCCTTGAGGTTGATCACCCCGAGCGCCCTGGCCGTGCCGCTGGCCCGCTCGGCGACGACGAGCGGGGTGCCGCCGACCCCCGAGATGCCGTCCACCATCGCCCCGAGGTCCGCAGGCGGCGTGCCGCCGTTGTCGCGGATCCACTGCATCACCGACGCCGCCGCGCCCTTGCGGACCTCGCGGCCGTCCGCCAGGTCCACCCCGCTCATCCGGGTCTGCGCGGTGAACTCGACGAACTCGGCGCCGCGCAGCTCGCCCTCGGCGCCGGGCAGCTCGCCGTGACCGCCCTGGTCGGCCTCGGCGCCCTGGCGCAGGCCGTAGGAGTCCCTGGCGAGCACCACGATCGAGCGGCCCTCCGGAGTGAAGTCGGCCATGCTGGACAGCTGGGCGGCATCCGCGAGCTCGGCCGCCGTGACGCCGCCGACTGGCAGGAACTCGGTGGCCTGCCGGTTGCCGATCGTGATGGTGCCTGTCTTGTCCAGCAGCAGCGTGTTCACGTCGCCGGCCGCCTCGACCGCGCGGCCGGACATCGCGAGCACGTTCCGCTGCACCAGCCGGTCCATCCCGGCGATGCCGATCGCGGACAGCAGCGCGCCGATCGTGGTCGGGATCAGCGCGACCAGCAGCGCGACCAGGATCACCGTGCTCTGCGGCGCCTTGGAGTAGAAGGCCATCGGCTGCAGCGTGACCACCGCGAGCAGGAAGATGACCGTCAGTGCCGCGAGCAGGATGTTCAGCGCGATCTCGTTCGGCGTCTTCTGCCGCTTCGCGCCCTCGACCAGGGCGATCATCCGGTCGATGAACGTCTCGCCTGGCTTGGAGGTGATCTGCACCACGATCCGGTCGGACAGCACCCTGGTGCCGCCGGTGACCGCTGACCGGTCGCCGCCCGACTCGCGGATGACCGGAGCGGACTCGCCGGTGATGGCCGACTCGTCCACGGACGCCACGCCCTCGACCACGTCGCCGTCACCGGGGATGAGCTCGCCTGCCTCGACAATGACATGGTCGCCGAGCGTGAGCTGGGTGCCGGGCACCGGTTCCTCGCGGAGTTCGCCGGCCCGCTGCCCGGGCTTCCAGGCCACCAGGCGCCGCGCCACGGTCTCCCGCTTGGTCCGGCGCAGCGTCTCGGCCTGGGCCTTGCCGCGGCCCTCGGCCACGGCCTCGGCGAGGTTGGCGAACACGACGGTCAGCCACAGCCAGACCACGATCGTCCAGTTGAATATCGACGGCTTGTCGATCGCCGAGCCGGTGCTCAGCGCTGCGCCGACCTCGACCACGAACATGACCGGGTTCTTGAGCTGGACCCGGGGGTCCAGCTTCTTAAACGCGTCCGGGGTCGAGTTCCACAGCATCTTCGGGTCGAGCAGGCCGCCGCCCACCTTGCGCGGTTCGGTGGCCTGCCTGGGGGAGGCCGGAGCCGGGGTCCCGGGAGTCTCAGTTGTCACAGACATCTCAGTGAAGTCCTTCTGCGAACGGGCCCAGCGCGAGCGCGGGGAAGTAGGTCAGGCCGACGAGGATGACGATCACGCCGATGAGCAACGTGGCGAACAGCGGGCCGTGCGTCTTCAGCGTGCCGGCCGACTCTGGTACATGTTGCTGTCGGGCGAGCGAGCCGCCGAGTGCCAGCACGAAGATCATCGGCACGAACCGGGCGACTAGCATCACCACGCCGCCGGCCAGGTTGTACCAGCCGGTGTTGGTAGTCAGCCCGGCGAAGGCCGAGCCGTTGTTGTTGGCCATCGAGGTGAACGCGTAGACGATCTCGGTCAGGCCGTGCGGCCCGGCGTTGAGAATCGACCGCTGTGGCACCCCGAAACCGAGCGACATCGCGGCGCCGACCAGTGCGCAGAAGGGC
>JBEKFH010000297.1:0-5964 GCA_050013415.1 Streptosporangiaceae bacterium
TCGGCGTGGCCGGGCAGGTGATCCCGTGGAACTTCCCGCTGCTGATGGCCGCGTGGAAGCTCGCGCCCGCGCTGGCCGCCGGCAACACCTGCGTGCTCAAGCCGGCCGAGACGACGCCGCTGACCGCGCTGCTGCTCGCCGAGGTCTGCCAGCAGGCAGACCTGCCGCCCGGCGTGGTGAACGTGCTGACCGGCGCCGGTGACACCGGCGCAGCGCTGGTCAGCCACCCGGGCGTGGACAAGGTCGCCTTCACCGGATCGACCGAGGTCGGCAAGGAGATCAGCCGCGCGCTGGCCGGCACCGGCCGGCGGCTCACGCTCGAGCTCGGCGGCAAGGGCGCCAACATCGTCTTCGACGACGCGCCGGCCGAGCAGGCGGTCGAGGGCATCGTCAACGGCATCTTCTTCAACCAGGGCCACGTCTGCTGCGCGGGCTCCCGGCTGCTAGTCCAGGAATCCGTCGCCGGCCCCGTGGTCGAGCGGCTCAAGGAGCGGCTGGCCACCCTGCGCCTTGGCGATCCGCTCGACAAGAACACCGACATCGGCGCGATCAACTCCCGCGAGCAGCTCGACAAGATCAGCGCGCTGTCCGCGGCCGGGGACGCGGAGGGCGCGGAGCGCTGGTCGCCGCCGTGCCCGCTGCCGGACCGCGGCTACTGGTTCCCGCCGACGGTCTTCACCGGCGTGAGCCAGTCCCACCGGATCGCCCGCGAGGAGATCTTCGGGCCGGTCCTGTCGGTACTGACGTTCCGCACGCCGGAGGAAGCGGTGACGAAGGCGAACAACACCCCGTACGGGCTGGCGGCCGGGGTCTGGACCGAGAAGGGCAGCCGGATCCTGTGGATGGCCCAGCGGCTGCGCGCCGGGGTGATCTGGGCCAACACCTACAACAGGTTCGACCCGGCGAGCCCGTTCGGCGGGTATCGCGAGTCCGGCTTCGGGCGGGAGGGCGGCCGGCCAGGGCTTGCCGCGTACCTCGATGCCTGACCGCGCGAGCGCGAAGCGGCCGCTCAGGGAAAGGCGGCCGCCAGGGGCAGCGGCGGCGTCACCGGCTGTCCCGGCGGGCGCCCGCCCGGCGTCACCGACCCGGGCGACGGGCGGCCGCACCCCGGCCCCGCAGCGGCTCGGCGTCAGGAAGACCTACAAGCTGTTCATCGGCGGGGCGTTCCCGCGGTCGGAGTCGGGCAGGTCCTACCCGGTGACCGGGGCCGACGGGGCGTTGCTCGCGCACGCGGCCCGGGCCTCGCGCAAGGATGCCAGGGACGCGGTGACCGCGGCACGGGCCGCCTTCGCCGCCTGGTCCGGCGCGACCGCGTACAACCGGGGGCAGGTCCTTTACCGCGTCGCCGAGCTACTCGACGGCCGTGCCGCGCAGTTCACCGCTGTCTCCGTTCAGAATGAAGGTCTTTCCGCTGCCGAAGCCGACCGGGCCGTGGCCGCGGCGATCGACCGGTGGGTGTGGTACGCGGGCTGGCCGGACAAGATCGCCCAGGTGGCCGGCTCGGCCAATCCGGTGGCCGGGCCGTACTTCAACTTCAGCGTGCCGGAGCCGACCGGGGTGGTTGCGGTCGTGGCACCGGCCGGGTCCGGCCTGCTCGGGCTGGTCAGCGTCCTCGCGCCGGTCATCGCCAGCGGCAACACCGCGGTCGTGGTGGCCAGCGAGGCGTATCCGCTGGCCGCGATCACGCTGGCCGAGGTGCTGGCGACGTCGGACGTCCCGGCCGGCGTGGTGAACGTGCTCACCGGCTTCGCCGCCGAGCTCGCGCCGGTGCTGGCCGGGCACATGGATGTCAACGCGATCGACCTGACCGGGGTCGGCGCGGCCGGGGTCGGCGCGGCCGGGGTCGGCGCGGCCGGGGTTGGCGCGGCCGGCCGCGGCGAGCTCGAGCGGCTCGCCGCGGGCAACCTCAAGCGGGTGTTCGCCGCCGACGAGGACTGGGCCGCGCCGCCTAGCCCGCGCCGGATGCTGGCGTTCACCGAGATCAAGACCGTCTGGCATCCGGTCGGGATCTAGCCGGCGGCATTCCAGGCGCGGAAAAACGCACCCAGTGTGATCCGGTCACTCCAGCAGCGCGTTCCGGGCTTCCGCAAGCTTGCCGTTAGCGACGCGGTAGCGGCCGAGCCCTCTAACGTCCTGTTGCGACGGCGGTGGTGGTGTCGAAGTCAGTGCGCTCAAGCCCCATGTTCTCGGCCAGCCCGGCCATGGCGCCGTCGATGAGCTGGAAGTCTCTCAGGGCGAGTTGGCCCTCGTCGGTCTCGCCGGCGTGGGTTTCGAGGCGGCGCTCGGCCCGGTCGAACAGCGCCGACGATCGCGTGTAGGTCACGTCCCGGCTCCCGTTGAGCGCCCTGGCCACGACATCGAGCGAGGCATGCAGGGTGGCGCTGGCGCGCTTGATGTCGGCGCGGGTGCCGGGGTCGAGGCACCGGGCGGTTTCGACGTCGTTCACGAGGTCGCGGCTGTAGTTGCGGGCGGCGGTGGCCAGGCGCATCACCACCCCGGTGTCCTCGTCGTAGCTCCCGAGGAGGCTGCGCCGGAACGGCTGGGCGGTGGCGACCAGCGCCTGGTAGGAGGCGTCGACGCTGCGGGCGTCGGCGCGCAGGGTCGAAGCCTCATCGTGGCCGGCGCCGAGCAGGTGGCTGCTGGAGTGGTCCACCAGGCGGCCGACGGCCTCGACGTGGCTGCGCATTGCGATGCGCAGCACACGGCGGGTCCGTAGCGGGAAGACCAGGGTGACCACGGCGATGGCGACCGCCGCCCCGATGGCCGTCTCCTCAAGGCGGAGCAGCAGCAGCGAGTTGGAGAACTCGTGGAGCTGCACATAGAGCTGCGAGACCACCACGGTGATCCCGATGGCCATGAAGGCGTAGTTGACCCGCATCAGGTAGAAGGCGAGGAATAGCGACACGAGGATGATGGCGATCGACCAGTAGGTGTGGTGTCCGACCACGTTGGCGGCCAGCGACCCGATGGCGATGCCGATCACCGTGCCGGTCACCCGGGCGACGGCTTTGCGGGCCTGCTCCCCGGAGTTGTTGGCCCCCATGAACACGATGAAGACGGCGATCACCGCCCAGTAGAACCGCGGCGCCGACCGCAGGTCGCCGAGGGCGATAGCGGCGCCGACGGCGACGCCCATCTGGATGGCCGTGCGGGTGTAGGGCGCCAGGCGGACCCGGTCCCCCAGCCGAGAGCCGCCCTCCAGCGAAGCCGCCGCGCTGACCTGGGTGGATCCGGGCAGCCAGCCGCCAAAGAGCATGACCGACGGCCGGAATGTGCCCTTGCCCCCCGCGGCGACGCCGAGCGCCATCCAATCGGCCAGGCCGTCCGCGAGGGCGATGACGCTGCCGGCGAAGCGGTGCGCCACCACGACGACAGCGCGGTCCGCGCCGGCCGGCTCGTCGCCGTCCTTGAGCAAGGCGATCAGGTTGGCGGCATGCTCCTTCGCCCCCGGGGTGTCGCCCCGGACGATATCGAGCAGGGCCAGGCGGATCTCCGAGCGCTGGTCTCCCGGGAGGTCGAGTCGCACCATGGCCTCGGCGAAGCGGGCGATGTTGGAAAGGGCGAGCTCGACGTCGAACAGGCGCTGGTGGAGCCGTTCACCCGAGGAGCCGTCGGCGACGGCGCTGGGGTCGCCGAGCTGGGCATCGATCATGAGCGCGGCCTCGTTGAGGCGGATCAGCTGGCGGTAGAGGCGGCGGGCGTCACGCTCGTTGTGCCCGGGGTCGTCGAAGACCGCCAGGGCCAGCTGGGCCAGCTTGCGGGCCCGGGCCTGGTAAGAGCGCTGGGTCCGCTCGAGGGCCTTGGCCGGGCGGGGGTAGAACAAGCCAAACCGGATGGCGATGGTGACGGCCAGCCCGACGCCGATCTCGGCCGTCACCCAGCCGAGGTCCCCCAAGGTGATGGCGCCATGAGCGAAGAAGCCGAAGAAGTCCCCCATGAACAGCACCGTCCCGGCGATGAACCCCCTGGGACCGAAGCGCCGCAGATACGTGCCGGCGGTCAGGACGACGACCAGTGACGCCAAGGCCAGGAATCGGTGACCGCCAATGGCGATCCCGAAGGCCACCCCGGCGACCATCGGGATCGGGAAGAACAACATGGTGACCAGCTGGCCCCGGGCGGTCGGGTCCATGACACCGAAGCTCGACATCATCCCGACGATCGACCCCAGGAGCATGGCGACGACCAGGGTCACGTGGTTGGCGCCCGCCACCCTGGCCGCCTCGGCGGCGGGGAGAGCGGCACCGTGAGTCTGGATCTGCAGGGCGTGGGTGAACCGGACGAAAAGCAGCTCGGCCTCGAGGGTGACCCCGATGCCCACCAGGGTCTGCAGGGCGAGGCGGAAACGGTTGAGGCCCGGATCCGAGCCGGCGAAGCGATCCACCCAGGTGGTGCGGACCCGCTCACGGATCCGCTCACGGACCCGGGCCGGCGGCGGGACGAACTCGGCCGGGGGGCGGGCGGAGGCGGCGCTCACGACAGCCCGATGACAATCTCGGCGTCCCGGGCGATCATGGCCGCGACCCGCTGCAGGAGGTCGGTGGCGGCCCGGCTGAACTCGAAATGGCCGGGAATTTGCTCAACAGACTCAGCCCCTGAGATGCCTTGCGTCACCAGGTGTCTGGAGCGACGGTCCGAGGCTGGTTCGCCTCTGATATAGAGCAGTGAATCCTGCTCTTCTCATACGTTACACCCGAATCTTCAGCACCACCAAAGCGCGCCACCGGCTGGCGCTGGTCATTTCCTCATCGCTCCAATGGCCGTCATCGCACCGGGAGCCCGAGGGCGCGCAGATCCTGCCGGAGCCGCTGCGCCGAGGTGTACTGAAGCGCCACGATGCCCAGCGCCCGCGCCGCCTCGACGTTGCCGGGGGAGTCGTCCACGAACACCGTCGCCCCCGGCGTGAGCCCGTAACGCCGGAGCAGGATGTCGAAGATCCGCCGGTCCGGCTTGGCCACGCCCTCGATGCCGGAGATCACGTGGCCGTCGAACCACTCCATGAACGGGAAGCGGGCCCGCCGGATGATAAACGCGTCCGGCTCCATGTTGCTCAGCGCGTAGCAGCGCAGCCCGGCCTCCTTCAGCTCCGCCAGCACCGTGACGACCGCGTCGAACTGGCCTGCCGCCATCTCCTCGCTGCGCTCCGCCCAGACCATGATCATTTCCTCGTAGCGCGGGTGCGCCGCAGCGAGCCGCCGGCAGGACTGCGTGATGTCGGCGCCCAGGTCATTCGCGCGGTGCCAGTCGGTGGTGCAGACCCTGGCCAGGAAAAACTCCATCTCGGCCGGATCGGCGAACAGGGCCCCGTACACGTACCGCGGGTCCCAGTCGATCAGCACCCCGCCGAGGTCGAACACGACGGCGTCGACCGGCTGTCCTGGGTCGACGGGCTGTCCTGGGTCGACGGGCTGTCCTGGGTCGACGGGCTGTCCTGGGTCGACGGGCTGTCCTGGGTCGACGGGCTGGCCGGGCATGAGGCCGACGCTAACACCCGGCCATCTAGACTGCGCCGAACAGCCTGTCCCCGGCATCGCCGAGGCCCGGGACGATGTAGCCGCGCTCATCCAGCCCCCGGTCCATCGCCGCGGTCACCACCCGCACCGGGACCGGCAGGTCC
Source organism: Streptosporangiaceae bacterium (assembly GCA_050013415.1). Classification (GTDB taxonomy): domain Bacteria; phylum Actinomycetota; class Actinomycetes; order Streptosporangiales; family Streptosporangiaceae; genus Palsa-506. Next base: position 5,618 of record JBEKFH010000297.1, read on the forward strand.
TCCCCGAACGCCTCGGCGAGCCGGGCGACGCCCTCCGGCGCGGCCAGCAGGCAGATCGCGGTGACTGCGGCCGCCCCGCGGGCCACGAGCATGGCGATCACGGTCTGCAGGGTCCCGCCGGTGGCCAGCATCGGGTCCAGCACGAACGCCTCCCGCCCGGTCAGGTCGGCGGGCAGCCTGGTCGCGTAGGTAGACGCGACCAGCGTCTCCTCGTTCCGGGCCAGCCCGACGAAGCCGACGTCGGCCTGGGGCAGCAGCCGGGCCATCCCGTCCAGCATGCCGAGGCCGGCCCGCAGCACCGGCACCACCAGCGGCACCGGCTTGGCCAGCCTGACCCCCTCGGCCTG
>JBEKFH010000298.1:0-5963 GCA_050013415.1 Streptosporangiaceae bacterium
CGGATGAGGTTTGCGTAGGCGAGCGCGTCTGCCAGCGGGTCGTAACCGCGGATCAGCAGCGTGGAGGCGCCCACGGCGACATAGTCGAGCAGCGACTCGGCGACCTGCTCGTAGCTGCCGACCAGGGCAGTGGAGTTGCCCGCGGCGCCGGTCGCCCTGGACAGGGCGGTCCAGAGCCGCTTGTCGTGCAGGTCTCCCGCGGCAGCGAACCGCAGCAGCCGCCGGGACCCCTCTGCCTGGGAGGTGTCGCGCCGCCCGGCGAACCCGGGCGCCTGCTCCTGGGTGAGCTCGAGGATCTGGGCGGCCCGCTCCCAGGCGGCCGTTTCCGTGTCGGCGGCGATGGGGCGGAGGCTGACCGAGAACCTGTCGATGGTGCGGCCCGCGGCGACGGCGGCGGCACGGACCTGGGCGACGCGCTCGCGGATGCCGTCGAGAGGCTCGCCCCAGAAGGCGTAGACATCGGCGTGCCTGCCGCCGACGCGGATGGCGTCGCCGGAGGCGCCGCCGAAGTAGATCGGCAGGTGCCCGCCCGCCGGGCGCAGCGAGGACCAGGCGCCCGCGACCCGGTAGAAGTCGCCGTCACGGTCGAAGGGCTCCTCGGAACTCCATTCGAGCTTGACGATGTCCAGGAACTCGTCGGTTCGCCGGTACCGGGTGGCCTTGTCGCAGAAGTCGCCGTCGCGTGCCTGGTCGCCGTCGTCACCCCCGGTGATGACGTGCAGGGCGATCCGGCCCGGGTGAAACGCGTCGATGGTCGCGAACTTGCGAGCGGCGACGGTCGGGGCGACGAAGCCCGGCCGGTGGGCGAGCAGCACCCCGAGGCGGTTCGTCACGTTCAGGACCTGGTCCGCAACGGTGAACCCGTCGGGCGAGGAGGCGCTGTGCGCCACGAGCACCCGGTCGAAGCCCGACTGCTCGTGCGCGCGGGCCAGGCGGTACAGGTAGTCAGGCTGGACGGCGGGGCCGACCTCGGTGCGGGTCTCTGAGCCGTCAGCGGTGCGGGCGATACCGATGAACTCAACGGGCACGGGATGTCCTCATCATTGCTAGCGAGCCGGCCATCCGGGCGGACTCTGGGCCTTAAGCCCGTCATTGATGAGCGTGGTTGGGACTCCACTGTCGCTGTTTCCGCAGTGAAGTCCCAACCACGCGGTTCCCGCCGGGCCAGCTGGGCGCATGGCCGCCGGAGAGCCGGGCCAGCTGGCCGCGGGACCGCCGGGCAGGCGCGAACTGGCCGTCACGCCAGTACCGGGACCAGCGGGCGCACGGCGTCGATGACCGCGTCGGCCTCCGTCCGCACCAGCCAGTCGGGGTGCACGTCGGCGAACCGGACCACCCGGCTCTGGTCGATCACGACGACCGTGGGCATGGGCAGCTCCCATGTGCCGGTGCCGAGCGTCTCGCCGAGATCGCTGCCACTGGCCAGGGCATGGGCCCGGGACGCCGCGCTGGCCGTGAAGGTGATGCCGAATCGCCGGGCCAGCCCGTTGTCGGTGTCCGATACCACCGGGAAGCCGAAGCCGAAGCGGTTCTTGATCGCCACGAGCTTGCGCGGGACCTGCGGGCTGACCGCGACCAGCGTGGCCCCCAGGGCGGCGAGCCTGGGATAAAGCTCCATCTGGTAATGGCGAAGCGCGATGTTGCAGGCCGGGCAGCCCTCGTAGCGGAAGAAGAGGAGCACTACCGGGCCGTCGGCCAGGAGGCTTTCCAGCTCGACCGCGCCGCCGTGCACTTCCGGCAGGGAGAAGGGCTCGACGACGTCGCCGGGCTGGACGAACCCGGCACGGTCGGCGGTGCTCTCGAGCAGCCGCCGCTGCTCGATGTTGACCTCCAGGTCTGCCTTCGCCATGGTCCGCAGCCGGTAGGCGTGCAGGTCGGCGAGCAGTTGGCGGACGGACGGTGCGGCTGTGTCGGTCATGGATGTCTCCCGCATTCCCGGCATAATTGTCTAGTATCTCAATCAATAAACTAGGATAATTTAGCTGTGACAGCCGGTCAAGGACGGCGGCGTCCCGGCAAGCCGCGGGCATCCAGGTAGCGGATATCCAGGTAAGGAGCGGCCCCATGGCGATCGAGTTCGTTGGTTCCCTGGTCAACGCCTCGCTGCGCAGCCCTGCGTCGGGACCGCCGGTGTCGGCCCTGGCGGCCGACCCGGACTACCCGGTCCGGATGGCGGGCCTGCATGAGGAGTCCGGGTTCGACCGGCTGCTGGTCGGCCATTCATCGAGTTCGCCCGACGGTTTCTCGGTAGCCAGCCAGGTGCTCACCACCACCTCGCGGCTCGGGGTCCTGCTGGCCCACCGGCCCGGGTTCGTCGCCCCGACGGTCGCCGCGCGCCAGTACGCCACGCTGGAGGCATTTCACCCCGGGCGGGTTGCCCTGCATGTCATCACCGGCGGTGATGACGCCGATCAGCGCCGGGACGGAGACACCTGCGACAAGGCGGCGAGGTACCGGCGCTCCGATGAGTTCCTCCAGGTGGTGAAACTCACCTGGGGCTCCCTGGCGCCGTTCGATTACGAGGGCGAGTTCTACCGGGTGGCCGGCGGCTGGTCGGCGGTCCGTCCCCCGGGCGGGAGCCTGCCCGTCTACTTCGCCGGCGCCTCCGGCGACGCGGTCCGCGTCGGCGGCAGGCACGCCGACGTCTACGCCTTCTGGGGCGAGCCGCTCGCCGCGATCGCGGGGCGCATCGCCGAGGTCCGGGCAGCGGCTACCCCGTACGGGCGCTCGCCGCGGTTCAGCGTAAGCCTGCGGCCGATCGCGGCCGCCACCGAGCAGGAGGCGTGGGACCGCGCCCACCAGATCCTGGACGTGGAGCGGGCCAGGAACGGCCGCAGCGTCGTGATCGATCCGGCGGGATCGGAGGGTTCGCAGCGGCTGCGCCGGTTTGCCGACGAGGCGGAGATCCACGACAAGCGCCTGTGGACCCCGCTGGCCAGAACGCCGACCGCAGCCGGAAACTCGACTGCCCTGGTGGGGAGCTACGAGCAGGTGGCCGAGGCACTGCTCGACTACGTCGCGCTGGGGGTCAGTACCCTGCTGATCCGCGGCTACGACCCGGAAGCCGACGCCGCCGACTACGCCGCCATCATCGGGCTCGTGCGAGAGCAGGCCGGCGACCACCGCTCCCCGGCTGCCTAACGGAGGCCGGCGCCGGGAGCGCTCAGCGCCGCTGCCATGCGGCCGGGTCGTCGGTCAGCCTGCCGACCGAGGGGGGAAGCCGGCCGGCCACCAGGTCGGCCAGGGTGACCTCCTCCAGCACCGCCCGGAGGCTGGCCCGGACCGCCACCCAGACGTCAGCCAGCACGGTGGCGGCACCGACGTAAGTGATCTCCCCGGGCCGCTCGTCGCCGATCCGGGCCAGCGGCCCTTCGACTGCCCGGATGATGTCCGCCAGGGTCACTTGCTCAGGCAGCTGGCTGAGCGTGTACCCCCCGTCGACTCCGCGATGGCTGATCACCAGCCCGGCTTTGCGGAGTTCCGCCAGGATGCCGAGCAGGAAGCGCCGCGGGATGTCCTGGGCGCTGGCCAGTTCCTCCGCCGTCACCAGCGCGCCGCCGTGCGATCGGGCCGCGAGCTCGGCCAGAGCGCGGATGGCGTATTCAGACTTCACCGTGAGGCGCATGCGTCCATTGTGGCTGGTGCCCGGCCCCAGGAGGACAAAGTGGCGCGATCGGCCGACGCTCAGGTCAGCACGGTGAAGCCGTGGGTCCCGTCCCGCGCCAGCTGGGCCACGAGCCCGTGCTCCCAGTCCAGGTATGCCTGCATGGCGGCCGCGTCCACGCCGGTTCCCTCGTACGGGCGGCGGTATACGTCGACGAGCGGGGACAGCATCGGGCCCTGGCCGGCCTGCAATGGCCGGCCCGAGCTGGCCCAGCCGGCGGTCCCGCCGGCCAGCGCCGTCACTTCGGTCCCTGGGTGCGCGGGCACGTCCGCGGCGGCGAAGGCGGCCAGGATCCCGTCCGCGCTGGTCAGGACCAGCCGGGGCGGCCAGCCGAGCCGATCGAGCAGCCCGCCGCCGGACAGGTCGCCGCCGGACAGGTCGCCGCCGGACAGGTCGCCGCCGGACAAGTCAGCGCGCAGGGCCCAGGCCGCACCGGGCACGTGACCGGCCAGGAACAGGCGGCTGGTGTCGACGTCGATGACGAGCGCTCTGCCGGCCTGCAGCCAGTCATCCACCTGGGCCGGGCTGGCCAGCGGCACCTCCGCCGGCAGCGGCGGCAGCTCCGGCGTCCACGGCCCCGCCTCCATCGGCCCGGCCTCGGCCGGCCCGGCCTCGGTCGGCCCGGCCGCCTGGCCGCCCTGCAGGACCGCGGTCTCCCAGCCCATCTGGGCCAGCCACGAGGCCGTCATCGCTGCCCGGCCGCCGTCATCATCGGCCAGGACCACGACGGCACCCCTGACCGGGGCGAACCAGTCGGTCTCCTGTACCAGCTGCCCGCCGGGAGCCGATCGGAACCCCGCCAGATGGCCCGCCCCGTACTCCTCGGGCGAGCGCACGTCGAAGCGGTAGACCGTCCGCCGGCCGCTGTTCGCCAGCGACCGCAGCTCGCAGCCGCTGATCCGGCGCACTCCCGCCTTACTGGCCACGTCCCAGGCGGCCGCCTGCGCCCGCCGGGCCGTCCCGGCCGTAACCTCGGCGACCCGGCGGTCCTGGCCGTGATCAAGGTCGAGCCCGGCCAGGGTCCAGCCGATGGTCCCGTCGCGCAGCGCCACGACCCTGTTGGGCGACCCGGCATTGATCAGCGACTGCGTCCCGATGATGCTCCTGGTCCGGCCGGCGCAGTTCACCACCACGGTGGTGGCGGAATCCGGCGCGAGGGCACTGACGCCCGCGACCAGTTCGGCCCCTGGCACGCTGGTTGCGGTCGGGATGCTCATCGTGTGGTACTCCTCGAACCGCCGGGCGTCCACCACGACCACGTCCGCGCGGGCGCGGAGCAGGGCGCGGAGCTCGGCGGCGGTGACGGACGGCGTGCCCGCGGTGGCCTCGACGAGCTCCCCGAACGCCTTGCTGGGCGCGTTGACATCCCGGAACAGCTCCCCGCCCGCTGCCGCCCAGCCGGCCAGGCCGCCGGCCAGCACTGACACGTCGCGGTAGCCAAGGTGCCGGAGCCTGCGGACGGCCGCCCCGGCGTCATCCGGGCCGTCCCCGTAGACGACGATCGGCACGGAGCGGCGGGGAAGCCGGTCGAAAACCTCCGCCTCCAGCCGGCCGAGCGGGAAGGATGCGGCGAACAAGGGATGACCCTCGGCGAAGCGCCCTTCCGGGCGCACGTCCAGCAGCGCGATCTCGCTCCTGGCCAGCAGCGCGCCACGGACCGCCGCGGGTGACGCGGCCGGGGCGCCCGGCTCCGATGGCGGTCCCGTCATGGCCGGCCTCCCGACGTCGCAGGCGCTCCCGGCCACTGCCCCGCACGACCGCGAGCGCCTGCCCGCCCAGCATGCCGAGTGTCGAACGGATAGTCAATAATAACGATCGATTTACTTCCTAGTTTGCGACCGCCGGCTGCCCCGCGCGGCGGTGCCACCGGGGGTCCGCGCGGCGGGTGTCACCGGAGGCCGGCGTCGCGGTGATCACATGGAGCCCATGTTAAATTCCTATTAATTCGATCGATTTAATTGACAAGATCAGCGCCCGGATGCTTGACTGCTCGGGCAGACGACGGCCGGTCCACGGCCGGGACTACGACGGCCGGGCCCCAGGGCGGCCGGCCCACAACGGCCGGCCTAGCACGGGCCGGGCGGTACGGGCCAGACACGGCACTGCCGGATCGGATACCAGGGAGGAGCGTCGTCAATGTCCATCGAGATCATCGGCATGGTGGGGACCAAGGAGGTCTCGGAGTCGCGCGGCTCCCTCAGCGGCCCGCAGATCGACGCCGATTACCTGGCCCGCTTCGCACGGGCACACGAGGCGGCGGGCTTCGACCGCGTGCTCATCGGCTACGGCGCCACCGGCC
>JBEKFH010000299.1:0-5915 GCA_050013415.1 Streptosporangiaceae bacterium
GAGGCCGAGCGGCGACCGTATGTGCTCGCCACCAACGTGGTCGAGCTCGGGCTGCAGCGCGCGAAGGTCTCGCCGTTCCCGTCCCTTTCTGACTTGCTGACCGGGCCGGGCCCGGCTGTCCGGCCAGGAGCGGCGGGCAGGCGAGCCGCCGGGGGCGGACCGGGCGCCGAGGGCGGACCGGGCGACGCAGGCGGCGCCGGCGGATCTCGCGGCCGGGACGGGCGGGGGATCGCGGGCGGCCGCGGTCGCGGCCGGGCCGGCCAGCGGCGGCGAACGCAGCGGCTGCCATGACCGGCGGCGCGGCCCGCGGCGGCGCGGCCCGCGGCGACGCCGCAGGCGGCCCGCTCATCACCCTGCTGTCACGGCCGGGCTGTCACCTGTGCGACGACGCGCGGGCCATCATCTCGCGCGTCGCCGGCGAGCTGGGCGTGCGCTGGGAGGAACGCGACATCACCCGGTCCGACGACGACCTGGCGGCCTACGGGGAGCAGATCCCGGTCACGCTGATCGACGGAGTGCAGCACGATTTCTGGCGTGTGAGCGAGGATCGCCTGCGGGCCGCGCTGCGCGGATAGCCCGGGACCGGATGCGCCGGGGCAGGGCCCTGCCGACTTTGTGCAAACGTTCACAAGGGCGTAGCGTGAGCACGAGTTGCCACCGCGCCGGGCCAGCATCGGCCCTGGTGCACGCCGCGTCTATCCCCCAGGAGTGCCGGCCGCATGTCCCGCCGTCCTGCATCAGGAAGCAGCAGCCACGGCATACCGGAGGCGACGGTCGCCCGGCTGCCGGTCTACCTGCGGGCGCTGTACGCGCTGGCGGACCGCGGCATCGCCACCGTGTCGAGCGAGGAACTTGCCTCGGCGGCGGGAGTGAATTCGGCCAAGCTCCGCAAGGACCTCTCCCATCTCGGCTCCTACGGCACCCGCGGCGTCGGTTACGACGTCGAGTACCTCGTGTACCAGGTATCCAGGGAGCTTGGCCTGACCCAGGACTGGCCGGTTCTCATCGTCGGCGCAGGCAACCTGGGCCGGGCCCTGGCGAACTACGGGGGCTTCGCGTCGCGCGGGTTCCGGGTCGCCGCGATGCTCGACTCTGATCCCGCGGTCGTCGGCAGCGCGATCGCCGGGCACGTGGTCAGGAACGCCGACGGGATTGAGTCCGTCGTGGCCAGGCACGGGATACTGATCGGCGTGATCGCCACCCCGGCCGGTTCCGCGCAGGACGTCTGCGACCGGCTGGTCGGAGCCGGAGTGACAAGCATCCTGAACTTCGCGCCCGTCGTGCTCAACGTGCCTTCAGGGGTCGATGTGCGTAAGGTCGACCTGTCGATCGAGTTGCAGATCCTCGCGTTCCACGCGCAGCGGCGTGCCGTTCTCCAGGTAGCCGCCGACGCGGAACGCGGCTGGGGAGCGCATCAGGCTCGGCGTCGGGGCGGACTCGGGTCCGTCCGCACTGCGGGAAGAGCAGCGGCGATGGATGACGGCACTGAGCCGGAAGCACAGGCGATAGCGACATGAGCGTGCTCGTGGTCGGCCTCAGCCACAAGAGCGCTCCGCTCGCCACGCTGGAGCGCGCCGTGGTGACGGGCGACGCGCTCGGCAAGCTGAGCCGCGACGTCTTCCACGCCGAGAGCGTCGCGGGGTCCTTCGTGATCAGCACCTGCAATCGCGCGGAGATCTACGCCGACGTGGACAAGTTCCACGACGGCGTCTCGGCCATCTGCGAGCTGCTGGCGAGGCACACCGGCATCCCGCCCGGTCAGCTCACCCCGCACCTCTACGTGCATTACGAGGACCGCGCCGCGCAGCACCTGCTCGCCGTCGCCTGCGGCCTCGACTCGATGGTGATCGGCGAGAGCCAGATACTCGGCCAGGTCCGCCAGGCGCTCAACATGGCCAGGGAGCAGGCAACTCTCAGCCGGGCGCTCTCCGATCTCGGTGCCGTGGCCCTGCGGGCCGGCAAGCGGGTGCGCGCCGAGACGGGCATCGACCGGTCCGGGGCGAGCCTGGCCAGCGTGGGGCTCTCGCTGGCAGCAGCGCGGCTGCGCGGCGCTCCCGGCCCGGGCAGCCTGGCGGGCCTGAGCGTGCTCGTGGTCGGCGCCGGGGCGATGAGCTCAATTGCCGTCGCCGCGGCGGCGCGGATGGGCGCGGCCGGCATTGTCGTCGCCAACCGCGGTCATGCCCGCGCCCGGCGGCTGGCTGCGACCGTATCGGCGACATCGGCCGACCTCTCCCGGCTGCCGGCCGAGATCGCGGCCGCCGACCTGGTCGTGTCCTGCACCGGCGCGCCCGGCGTGGTGATCACGGCGGAGTGCGCGGCGCAGGCGCTGAGCGCCCGGGCCGCGGGCCGCCCGCTCGTCATGCTGGATCTCGCGGTCCCCCGGGACGTCGAGCCCGGCGCGGGGCGGCTGCCCGGGGTGACCCTGATCGGCCTCGACGAGCTGCGGGAGGCGGTGCCGGCCGGGCTGCCGGGGGCGGGGCACGACGAGCAGGTGGCGGCGGCGTGGCGGATCGTGGCCGAGGAGTTCGCCGCCCAGCTGTCGGCAGACCGCGCGGCCAGGGTGGCGCCGACGGTGGTGGCGCTGCGCGCCAAGGCCGCCGGGGTCGTGGCGGCCGAGCTCGCCCGGCTGGACGGGCGCCTCGGCAGCCTGGACGCGCCCGCCCGCCGCGAGATAGCCCAGTCGATGAGCCGGGTAGCTGACAAGCTGCTGCACGCGCCGACCGTGCGGGTCAAGGAGCTGGCCGGGTCGCCCGGCGCTGACTCCTACGAGCTTGCGCTGCGGGTGCTCTTCGACCTCGACCCGGACGCGGTGCGGGCCGTGGTCCGCGCGGATCAGGGACTCCTGCCCGCCCCTGACGATGAGGAGGGCCGGTGAGCACCGCGCCGCTGCGGCTCGGCACGCGCAAGAGCCCGATGGCGATGGCCCAGGCCCGCCAGGTGGCCCGCCTGATCACCGAGCGAACGCAGCGGCAGGTCGAGCTTGCCGGGATTACCACGTTCGGCGACGTCAGCCGGGCGCAGCTAGCCCAGATCGGCGGGACGGGCGTATTCGTCAGCGGCCTCCGGGAATGCCTGCTGGCCGGCGACGTCGATTTCGCCGTGCACTCGCTCAAGGATCTGCCGGCCAGCCCGGCCGCGGGCATCACGCTGGCCGCGGTGACGGCGCGCGACGACCCCCGGGACGCGCTGGTCGCCCGGGACGGCGCCAAGCTTGCCGACCTGCCCGCCGGGGCCGCCATCGGCACTGGCTCGCCGCGCCGCGCCGCCCAGCTGCTGCTGCTGCGCCCCGACCTGCGGCCGGTGCCGGTCCGGGGCAACGCGGGAACCCGGCTGGCCAGGGTCACCTCCGGCGAGGTCGACGCGGTCATCCTCGCCTGCGCGGGGCTGGCCAGGATCGGCCTGCTGGCGGCCGTCACCCAGGTATTCGAGCCCGACGAGATGCTCCCGGCGGCGGGGCAGGGGGCGCTCGGGGTCGAGTGCAGCGCCGCCAGGCCGGAGCTGGCCAGCTTGCTGGCCTGCGTGGACGACCCGCCGAGCAACGCGGCCACCACGGCCGAGCGCAGCGTGCTCGCCGCGCTGCAGGCAGGCTGCAGTGCCCCGGTCGGCGCGTACGCCACCGGGGCGGGCACGTTGCGGCTGCAAGCTGTCGTCGTCGCAGCCGACGGGGGAACGGCGCTGCGGGCAGCCGCGAGCGGTCCGCCGGCCGAGGCCATCAGCCTCGGCCGCGAGGTGGCCGCCGAGCTGCTGCGGCGCGGCGCGGGAAAATTTACCAGCGTGTCCAGCGGACACATCAGCAGCGGGGACGATGCCATATGAACCCCATGTCAGTGACAGACCGGCCAGCAGTTCCGGCCGCGTCGGCGACGCCAGGCCGGGTCGCCTTCGTCGGCGCCGGCCCGGGTGACGAGGGGCTGCTGACGCTGCGCGCCGCGGCCCTGCTCGGCGAGGCCGACCTGGTGGTCGCCAGCCCCGAGCTGGCCGGGCGGCTGGCCCACCTGATCAGGCCGGAGGCGGTCATCGCCGACTCCGCAGCGCTCGCCCGCGACCCGCGGCTGCTGGTGAAGGCGGCCAACGCGGGGCAGCTCGCGATCCGGCTGTACAGCGGAGATCCGTTCCTGTTCTGCCACGCGGCGGCCGAGGCCGCGGCCTGCGTCAAGGCGCGGGTGCCGGTCGAGATCGTGCCCGGCGTGTCCGCCGCGACCGCGGTGCCCGCCTACGCGGGCATCCCGCTGACCTCGGACACGAACGGCGACGTGCGGATCATCCACGCCGCCGAGATCAACCGCGTATCAGCGGGTCCTGGCACCCTGGTGATCCTCGGCGCCGAGGCTGGCCTGGCCGATCTCGCCAAGGTGCTGATGGCGGCCGGCTGGAAGGAGCGGACCCCGTTCGCCATAACCTGGAACGGCACCACCACCGACCAGCAGACGGTCGTCACCACCCTCGGCTCGGTGTCAGCGGACCTCAAGGCCGCCGGGATCAGCCTGCTGTCCTCCAGCGGGCCGGCCATCGCCGTCGTCGGGGAGGGCATCACCGCGCAGCACGGGCTGTCCTGGTTCGAGACGAAGCCGCTGTTCGGCTGGCGGGTACTGGTGCCGCGGACGAAGGAGCAGGCGGAGACGGTATCCGACCGGCTGCGCGCGCACGGCGCGGTGCCCGAGCAGGTGCCGACCATCGCCGTCGAGCCGCCCCGGACGCCGCAGCAGATGGACCGCGCCGTGAAGGGCCTGGTCACCGGCCGTTACCAGTGGATAGCGTTCACCTCGGTCAACGCCGTCCGCGCGGTGCGGGAGAAATTCGAGGAATACGGCCTGGACGCGCGCGCGTTCGCCGGCGTGAAGGTGGCCGCGGTCGGCGAGCAGACCGCTGCTGCACTGCGTGATTTCGGCATCACGGCGGACCTGGTGCCCGACGGCGAGCAGTCCGGTGAAGGGCTGGCCGCCGTCTGGCCGGCCTACGACGACGTGCTCGACCCGATCAACCGGGTGCTGCTGCCGCGGGCCGACATCGCCACCGAGAACCTGGTCGCCCGGCTCACCGATCTTGGCTGGGAGGCCGAGGACGTCACCGCCTACCGGACCGTCCGGGCGGCGCCGCCGCCCGCGCCCATCCGCGAGGCCATCAAGGGCGGCGGCTTCGACGCGGTCCTGTTCACCTCGTCCTCCACCGTGCGCAACCTGATCGGGATCGCCGGCAAGCCGCACGCGGTGACGGTGATCGCGGTGATCGGGCCGCAGACCGCCAAGACCGCCGCCGAGTTCGGGCTCCGGGTGGACGTGATCGCGCCGGTGCCCTCGGTCACTGCGCTGGTCGACGCCCTGGCTGAGTACGGCGCCGGCCTGCGGAACGCCGCCCTGGAAGCAGGGGAGCTCGTCCGCAAGCCAAGCGAGCGACGCCGCGGAGCCCGCCGCCGGATCCGGTGAGGACCGCCTGATGAGCGCCCGGTATCCGGCAGCCCGCCCTCGCAGGCTCCGCCGCAGCGCGGCGATCCGGCGCCTGGTGGCGCCCGTCAGCGTGCGCCCCGCCGACCTGGTGCTGCCGCTTTTCGTCAAGGAGGGGATCAGCGAGCCGCAGCCCGTCAGCTCGATGCCCGGCGTCGTGCAGCACACCAGGGACAGCCTGCGGAAGGCGGCGGCGGACGCCGTTGACGCCGGGGTCGGCGGGCTGATCCTCTTCGGCATCCCGGCAGTCAAGGACGCCCGCGGGTCGGCTGCCGACGACCCGGCCGGGATCGTCCAGCTGGCCCTGGCTGACCTGGCCGCCGACGTCGGCGGCGCCGCGGTGCTCATGGCCGACCTGTGCCTGGACGAGTACACCGACCACGGCCACTGCGGGGTGCTGACGCCGTCCGGCGAGGTTGACAACGACGCGACCCTGCTGCGGTACGCGTCGATCGCGGTCGCGCAGGCCGAGGC
>JBEKFH010000300.1:0-5852 GCA_050013415.1 Streptosporangiaceae bacterium
CATGACGCTTCCCGCCGCCGCGGCCGGCAACCGCTTCGCCCAGCGGTTGTTCGCCCCGCTGCCCGCGCGGTATGACCGGCTGGCCGAGATTCTCTCGATGGGCCAGAACGGCCGCTGGCGGCGGGCCATGGTCGATCAGGTGGTGCCGGAGGCCGGCGCGGTGGTGCTCGACGTCGCATCCGGGACCGCGGGCGTCGCGCTGCAGCTTGCCGGGCGGACCGCCGCCCGGGTCGTCGGGGTTGACCTGACCGAGCAGATGCTCCGGCAGGGACAGCGCAACGTGGCGGCGGCGGGACTGGGCGAGCGGGTGCGGCTGGTGGCCGGCCGGGCCGAGCAGCTGCCATTCCCCGACCGCGCGTTTGACGCGCTCACGTTCACCTACCTGCTGAGGTACGTGGAGGACCCGCAGGCCACGCTCACCGAGCTGGCCAGGGTGGTCCGGCCCGGCGGGAAGGTCGCCAGCCTCGAGTTCCTCGCCCCGCCCTCGCCCTTCTGGCGGTTCTGGTGGTGGCTGTACACCCGGCTGCTGCTGCCGCTCGGCGGCGCGCTGACAGGCGGCCGCGAGTGGTACATCGTCGGGCGCTTTCTCGGCCCTAACATCTCCCGGCACTACCGCCGCTATCCGGTCGGCTGGACGGTCGAGGCATGGCGGCGCGCGGGCTTCGAGGACGTCGGCTTCAGGGTCATGAGCCTGGGCGGCGGGCTCGTGATGTGGGGAACCCGCGCAGGTGGCTGACGGCGCCGGCACGGGCCCCGGGAGTCCGGTGCCGCCGGACCTCGCCGCTGGCGGGGAGGGCGGGCCGGGCTCCCGGCCCGCCTTCTACGCGGCCCGCCAGGGTGCCTGGCGGGACTGGTGGACGCTGCTGCACCCGCCGTACACGGCGTGGCACCTGTCGTACGTGGTGATCGGCGCGGCGCTGGCGCCGCACGTCGGGCTGCCGGCGCTGTTCGCCACGCTGATCGCGTTCTTCCTCGCCGTCGGGCTGGCGGCGCACGCGATGGACGAATTGCAGGGCCGTCCGCTGCGGACCCGGATACCGGCTGGCGCGCTGATTACGGTCTCGATCGCCGGCCTGGCCGGCGCGGTCGGCCTGGGAATCGCGGGCATCGCGAGGGTCGGCTGGGGCCTCGTCCCGTTCCTGGTTATCGGCCCGGCGCTGGTGGTCGCCTACAACGCCGAGCTGTTCGGCGGGCTCATCCACACTGACCTCGGATTCGCTGTCGCCTGGGGCGCGTTCCCCGTCCTGACGGCCTACGTCGCCCAGACCGGCAGGCTGGCGGTCGCCCCGGTCATCGCCGCCGCCGGCGCGCTCGCGCTGTCCGCCGCGCAGCGGCGGCTGAGCACGCCGGCCCGGACCATCAGGCGCCGGACAGCGGGAGTGCAGGGCGTTATGACGCTGTCCACCGGGGAGACCCTGGCCATCGACTCGTCGTCGCTGCTCGCCCCGCTGGAGGGCGCCCTGCAGACGATGTCATGGGCGATCGTGCTGCTCGCGGCGTCACTCGCGATCGCCCGGCTGGCCTGACCTGGCTGGCCTGACCTGGCTGGCCTGACCTGGCTGGCCTGGCCCGGCGGCGTGGGCCGGCAGCCTGGCCCGGCGACCGCCCGGAGCGCTGGCCCGGCGGCTTGGCCTGTCAGCTTGGCCTGTCAGCCGGGCCGGTCAGCGCTCAGAGCACTTTCTTGCGCTGCAGGTAGCTCAGCGCGCCCCAGCCGACGGGCACGGGCAGCCAGAACGTCAGCGTCCGGAAGAGCAGCACCGCGCTGATCGCCGTCCCGCCCGGCAGCCCCGCCGCGCTGAGTCCCGCCGACAGGGCTGCCTCCACCGCGCCGAGGCCGCCCGGCGTCGGCACGAGCGAGCCGACCGCGCTGCCGGTCAGGTAGACGACCGCGACGCTGGCCAGCGGCACCGATCCGCCCAGCGCGCGCACCGAGGCGGCCAGGCACAGGATGTACGCGGTCGTCAGCAGGAGCGCGCCGCCCACGCCCTCGGCCAGCTTAAGCGGCTGCTGGGCAACATCGAGCAGCCGCGGGATCACCTCGCCCAGCAGCGGCGCGATCCGGGCGCGCAGCCGCCGCCGGGTCGGCGGGATGGCAACCACGGCCAGCACGGCGACGAGCAGCCCGGCGATCACGTACAGCACCCAGTCGGGTGGCTGCAGCGAGCGTTCCTGGCTGGTACCCGAGATCGCGGCGAAGATCACCAGCAGGCTGATGTGCAGCACGAACGCGACGACCTGGGAGACGCCGACGCTTGCGGCCGAGTCGGCGGCCGAGGCGCCGCTGCGGCGCAGGTAACGGATATTCAGCGCGGCTCCGCCCACCGCGGTCGGCGTCACCAGGGTGACGAACGAGCCGGCCACCTGGACCAGGAAGGTCCGCGCCAGGCTCAGCCGCTCCAGCACGAAGCCGGACAGCGACAACGCGGCGCCGAGGTAGGTCACCGCGGACAGGCCGAGCGCGGCGATGGTCCACCGCCAGTCCGCCGACTTCAGCAGCGCGGCGATGTTGACCTTCGCCAGCTGGCCGGCCAGCAGGTACACGGCGGCAACGCCGGCGATCAGGGTGATCAGCGTCCGGGACCGGATCCGCTCCAGGTGGATGGGCGCCACGTCGTCCTGCTGGCTGGTGCCCAGCAGGCCTCTCCTGACCGCGGGCAGCACGTCCTTGCGCTGGCGCACCGCCGTCCTGGTGGTGCGATGCAGGGCGACCGGCTGCAGCAAGGGCACCACGGCGGACAGCTCGGCCGCGGTGACCTTGCTCAGCGCGATGCCCGCCGACCGCTCCGGGCCGACCAGCAGCGCGAGCTCGGCTATCAGCTGGGCCAGGTCGAGGCGGATCTGCAGGTCGCTCGCTGCCACATCGCCATTGCCCAGGCCGAGCAGCATGATCTCGCCGTCGGCGGTGAGCAGCAGCTGCGGCGCAGTCAGCGCGCGGTGCGTGGCCCGGTTCTGGTGCAGCCGGAGCACCTCGTCCCAGACCAGCGCGAGCTGTGCATCGGTCGGGCCGGGCCGCAGCTCCGCCAGTGTCGTGCCCGGGTGATGGTCGAAGGCGAAGACGATGGCCTCCGGCCCGGCGCGAACGGCGGCGCGCAGCCGGGGCGTCCTGACGCCCGCGGCACTGGCCGCGTACGACATCAGCGCGCGCCGCTCCACCAGGCGGTCCAGCGACAGCAGCGCGGCGCGCGACACCTGGGCCTGCAGCCGGATCGAGCGGTAGAGCCGGTAGAGCAGGCCGGCCGCCTGCTGGTCCCGGTCGAAGACGGCGATGTCGAGCTGCCCGCCGCCGCGGATGTCTGCCGCGTACTGGCGGGAGCCGGTCTCCGTCTCTGGCTGCCGCCGCATCCGGTCGATCTGCCAGCCGGCCGGCGCCAGCGCCAGCGCGATCTCGGCCGCTGACGGACGTCCCGCCTGATAGCCGCCGACATACCGCACGGCCAGCCCGATCGCCCGCCCGGCCAGCAGCGTGATGGCGAGCGCGAGCACCGTAGTGTGCGAATCAAGCAGGCTCACCAGGGCGTAGGTGCCGATGGTCAGCCACACGGCTGCCTGCCAGCGCGGCCGCCCGCTCAGGCCGATGATCGTGGTGCCTGCCGCCAGGCCGGCCAGGGCGGGATCGAGCGGAGCCAGCCGGCTCACCCCCGGGTGCGCCATGGTGATGGCGTCGTACAGCACCTGGGCCGATGAGGTATGCAGCAGCGCATTGACCACCGCCATCACGATGGCGGCCAGGATACCGGTGGCCACGGCCTCGGCAAGCTGCCTCGGCTGGCGGCGGATGATCTGGCGTGCGGCCAGCGCCACGGGCAGCGCCAGCAGCGCGAGCGGCGCCACCGGGTGCGCGATCGCGAGCAACGGGCCCGGCAGGTGCTTGCTGCCCTCGACGATGTCCTGCTCGGCGCCGGTTGTCGCCGCGCGCGCCACCAGGCCGATGCCGGCCACCAGGACGATCTCGATCCCGTCGGCGATGAGCCGGAGCAGGTCGATCGGCCGCCGGATGCGGCCCACCATGTGATCCTCGACGCGGATGCCGGGAACCGGCCCGGGACCGGCCAGACCGAGCATCGCGCGCCCGGACTCCGCCGGGTCACGGTTTGCCGCGCCAGCATTGGCCACGCCGGGATCGGCCACGGCAGGACTGGCTGAGCCGGGATCGGCCGGGTCGGGAGTGACCACTGCGGGACCGCCGGGTCCGGGATCGGCCATGCCGGGATCGGCCGGGCCGGGAGTGACCACTGCGGGACCGCCGGGTCCGGGATCGGCCATGCCGGGATCGGCCGGGCCGGCAGTGACCACTGCGGGACCGCCGGGTCCGGGATCGGCCACGGCAGGTCCGGCTGAGCCGGGATCGGCCACGCCGGGATCCGCCGGGTCGGCCCGGACTGCGCGGCCGTCCGGCGGCGGATCGTCCCTCCGCACCGTCACATCACGATCGTGTCATCTGGCTGAGCAGGTTCAGTGGCCGACCGGCGGTAGTAGGCGGACGGCAGTATCTCGCGGAAGGTGTACGAGCGGTCAGCAGGGGCCTAGCATTCGCTCGTGCCGATGGTCCTCGGAGTTGTCAAGCGCGTGCTCGTCGGCCGGCCGGTGCAGAGCGACCGGCTGGGCCATACCCTGCTGCCCAAGCGGATCGCACTTCCCGTCTTCGCCAGCGATGCCCTCTCCTCCGTGGCGTACGCCACGGAGGAGATCCTGCTGGTCCTGTCGGCCGGCGGGCTCGCGCTCTTCAGCTACACGCCGTGGATCGCGCTCGCCGTCGGGGTGCTGATGCTCGTGGTCGTGGCCTCCTACCGGCAGAACGTGCATGCCTATCCGTCCGGCGGCGGCGACTACGAAGTCGCCAGCACCAACCTCGGGCAGCGCGTCGGCCTGGTGGTGGCCAGCGCGCTCATGGTCGACTACACCCTCACGGTCGCCGTTTCGGTCTCGTCCGGGGTAGCCAATCTCGCGTCGGCGTTCCCCGGGCTTGACGCGCACGTGACGCTGATCGCGGTGCTCGTGGTGGCCCTGATCGCACTGATGAACCTGCGCGGCGTGCGGGAGTCGGGCACGGCGTTCGCGATCCCGACCTACTGCTTCGTCGGCGTCGTGGCACTGCTGATCTGCTGGGGAGCGTTCCGGCTGGGCACGGGGCACCAGCTGCGCGCCGAGAGCGCCGGGTACCGCATCAGGAACACCCGCGAGTTCACCGGCCTGGCGCTGATCTTCCTGTTCCTGCGCGCCTTCTCCTCCGGCTGCACGGCCCTGACCGGCGTGGAGGCGATCAGCAACGGTGTACCCGCATTCCGCAAGCCGAAGAGCAAGAACGCCGCGACCACGCTGGCGCTGCTGGGCGTCATCGCCGTGTCGATGTTCGCCGGAGTGACCGCCCTGGCCCTGGTCAGCCATGTGCACGTCTGCCAGCCCGCACGGCTTTGCCTGCCCGCGGGCCAGGTGCAGCGCACCGTCATCGCGCAGGTCGGGCGCGCCGTGTTCGGTGACTCATCCCCGCTGTTCTACTTCCTGCAGCTGGTGACCGCGCTGATCCTGGTGCTGGCGGCGAATACCGCCTTTAACGGCTTCCCCGTGCTGGCGTCGATCCTGTCCCGCGACGGGTTCCTGCCACGCCAGCTGCACACCCGCGGCGACCGGCTCGCGTTCAGCAACGGGATCCTGCTGCTGTCCGGCTTCGCGATCCTGCTGATCGTGATCTTCCATGCATCGCCGACCCGGCTGATCCAGCTTTACATCATCGGCGTCTTCGTGTCGTTCGTCTGCAGCCAGACCGGCATGATCCGGCACTGGAACCGGCTGCTGCGCGGCACGACCGACGCGCGCGCCCGGCTGCACATGTTCCGGTCCCGGACGATCAATAC
>JBEKFH010000301.1:0-5824 GCA_050013415.1 Streptosporangiaceae bacterium
CGGAACGCCATGTCGGTCTCCGTATCCATGCCACAGCTCGGCGAGAGCGTCACCGAGGGCACAGTCACCCGCTGGCTGAAGAGAGAGGGCGAGCACGTCGACGCGGACGAGCCGCTGCTGGAGGTCTCGACGGACAAGGTCGACACCGAGATCCCCTCCCCCGTCTCCGGGATCCTGCGCGGCATCACCGTCGCGGAGGACGAGACGGTCGCAGTCGGCGCGGAGCTGGCGGTGATTGACGAGGAAGGAGCCGCCAGCGGGGCAGCCGCGGGCAGCACGGGCACTCCGGCCCCGGCAGCCGCGGCCCCGGCAGCAGCCGCCCCGGCAGCAGCCTCGCAGGCAGCCGCCGCGCCCGCTGCTGCTGGCGGGCCGGACAGCGCGGCGGGGGGCGGCATACCAGGGAATGGCGCTCAGCCAGGTGCAGCGCCGGCTACGGACACCCGTGCCCCGGATGCCTCGGCGTACCAGCCGCCCGCCTATCAGCCGCCCGCTTACCCCCCTGCGGGGTACCGTGAGACGGCGCCCGCGCCCGCCGCGCAGCCCTTCCCGCCGCAGGCCGTGCCGCAGCAGGCGCCACCCCAGCAGGCTGCGCCGCCCCAGCAGGCTGCGCCGCCCCAGCCACCGCCTCAGCAGGCCGCGCCGCCGCAAGCGCCAGCCGTGCCGCCCCAGGCACCGCCTCAGCAGGCCGTGCCAGCGCAGAGCGTGCCAGCGGCCGCGGCACCGCCGCCGGCCAGCGCCGACGGGCCTGGCGGCCCGGCCCCCGACGCCGGAGTCTCGCCGCTGGCACCGGGAGCGGACGGGCCCTACGTCACTCCCCTGGTGCGCAAGCTCGCCGCTGAGCACGGCATCGACCTCGGCTCGGTGGCCGGCACGGGCGTCGGCGGGCGCATCCGCAAGCAGGATGTGATCGACGCGGCCCAGGTGCTTCGCGGCTCCGCCGGGGCGGCTGCCCAGCGGCCGGCACCTCCCGCCGCGGCCGCTCCGCCTGCCGCCGCGCCGGCCGCCGTCGCATCGGCCGGGCAGGCGCCCGGGCCGGCCAGCCGGCCGGATGGCCAGGACGCCGCCGTGGCATCGGCCGGCCCGGCGCGGCCCGCCATCGTGCCGTCCACCCTGCGCGGCACGACCGAGCAGATGTCCCGGGCCCGCCAGGTGATCGCCAAGCGGATGGTCGAGTCGCTGCAGACCTCGGCCCAGCTGACCACCGTGGTGGAGGCGGACGTAACGGCGATTGCCCGGCTGAGGGATCTCGCCAAGGCGGACTTCGAGGCTCGCGAGGGCGTCCGGCTGTCGTTCCTGCCGTTCTTCGCGCTGGCCGCCGTGGAAGCGCTCAAGGTGCACCCTCGGCTCAATGCGGTGATCGACACCGCCAGCGCCCAGGTGACCTATCACGATGCGGAGCATCTCGGCATCGCCGTGGACACCGACCGAGGCCTGATGGTGCCGGTGATCAGGAAGGCGGGCGACCTCAACATCGCCGGGCTGGCGCGCAAGATCGCTGACCTGGCTCAGCGCACCCGGGCCGGCCGGGTGAGCCCGGACGACCTGTCGGGCGGGACGTTCACGCTGACCAACACCGGCAGCCGCGGCGCGCTCTTCGACACCCCGATCATCAACCAGCCGCAGGTCGCGATCCTGGGTACCGGCACCGTGGTCAAGCGCCCCGTCGTGGTGGAGGATCCCGCGCTCGGCGAGGTGATCGCGGTGCGGTCGATGGTGTACCTCGCGCTCACCTACGACCACCGCCTCGTGGACGGCGCCGATGCCGCGCGCTTCCTTGTCACGGTGAAGTCCCGGCTCGAGGAGGGGGCCTTCGAGACCGAGCTGGGGCTGTAGCAGGCTGGCACGGGGGCCGGGCTGGCTGGCCCGGGAGGCCCGCATCACCGCTGACCGGACCGGCCGGCGGGCGGCAAGGCGACGGGGAGGAACGCCATGAGGGTCATCGTCAGCGGATCATCGGGGCTGATCGGCACGGCGCTGGGCGCCAGCCTGGCCGCCACGGGGGACGAGATGGTCGGGCTGGTCCGCCGCCCGCCCAGCTCGCCCAGCGAGATCCAGTGGGATCCGCATGCACCGGACGGCGGCATCGCCCCTGCGGCGCTGGACGGCGCTGACGCGGTCGTGCACCTGGCGGGCGCCCCGATCGCCGCGGGCCGCTGGACCGCCGCGCGCAAGCACGAGATCAGGGACAGCAGGGTCGCCGGTACCCGGGGACTCGTATCGGCCCTGACGGCGATGGGCCATCCGCCCTCCGTTCTGATTTCCGGGTCTGCCATCGGGTACTACGGGGATACCGGCGGCCGGGAGGTGGACGAGTCCTCCCCGGCCGGCACCGGCTTCCTGGCGGGCGTGACCAGGGACTGGGAGGCTGCCGCCGGGCCGGCCCGGGATGCCGGGATCCGCCTGGTGAACCTGCGCACCGGCATCGTGCTCTCGCGGAACGGCGGGGTGCTCGGGCGGCTCCTGCCGCTGTTCAGGCTCGGGCTCGGCGCCCGGATCGGACCGGGCACCCAGGTCATGAGCTGGATCATGCTGACCGACGTGGTGCGGATCATCCGCTTCCTGCTGGAGCGCGGCGACGTCGACGGGCCGGTCAACATGACCGCGCCGCAGCCTGCCACCAACGCCGAGTTCACGTCCGCGCTGGCCGCGGCAGCCGGTCACCGGGCGCGGCTGGGAATCCCGGCGGCCGCGCTGCAGCTCGGCCTCGGCGAGGTCGCCGGGGAGCTGCTCGGCAGCGCGCGGGTGATGCCCCGCCGCCTGCTGGCCGCCGGCGGGGACTCGCTCTGGCACAGCGGCGGGCCGATCTCGGCGGCGCTCGCCGCCGAGATCGGCCCGCGCGCGCCGGGGACTGGCTGACCGGGCCCTGGTTCACCCGCCGGCCGGGCCCGGTTCACTCGCCGGGCCGCAAGCCGGTCAGCTTGCCTCTCGCTCCGCGGCGTCCAGCCGCAGCGAATCACTGGTACCGCGCGTCGCGTCGCCATGCGCCCCATGCGCCCCATCGCCGCGTGGCACCTCAGTGCCGCGTAGCACCTCAGTAAGCGGTGCGTCGCCGCGCGGCACCTCGGCAGCCGGCGCGTCACCAGCGAGATGGGGGAACAGGTCGCGGAAGGTCTCCGCCGCGCTGTCGCTGTACAGCGGCACCCGCCAGAGCGGCGGCACGCGCGCCTGCCGTCCCTGGGCGGCGTCGACCATCCCGATCGTCAGCCGGATCAGCCGCCTGGCGCCGAGGATCGCCAGAGCGGCGATCGGCACCTCAAGGACGGCGGCGGACAGCAGGCTGAGCTCGAACCCGGGAGTCCGCAGGTCCAGCACCACGTCGAACCAGGCATCGCAGAGCAGCAGCGTCGCCAGCACGATCAGGCAGATGATCAGCACCTGCCGGCGCCGCCAGGCCGCCCAGCCGGTGGCCGCCAGCGCCGTCAGCAGCGCTACGTCGAAGCCGACCCAGGCTCCGCGCCAGCCACCAGAGCGGTAGAACCTCGGCAGCGTCACGGCCAGCACGCCGGTCCAGATCGCCAGGCCGATGCAGCCCACGATGATGACCATCAGGACGATCTGGCGGCGCCGCTCGCTCGGCCGGTAGACGCTGGCTATCCCGGCCGCCTGACCGGCCGCGTGACCGCCCGCCGGACCGCCCAGCTGGCCGGCGTCGTCAAGCTCGGCCAGGGTGTGCAGCAGCCGGAGCCGCTCGTCCGGGCTCATGGCCCGCAGCTCTTCCTCATCGAACACTCAGGCACCCCCAGCCCTGCCAGCCTCGCTGCCACCAGTGGCAGCACCGCGAACGACTGCTATATGCCCGCACTTCGGGCCGGCTATCACCGGCGCGGCAGCCAATCAGGCCTGGCCGCGTAGGCTGTCGGCGTGGAAGAGCTGATTCTGGCCCGCGCCGGGTTCGGCGCCCAGGCGATCGACTACGCCGACGGCTGGGACCTGCAGCGGCGCCTGCACGAGCGGCGCTGCCGCGGCGAGATCCCCGACAGCTGCGTTCTGCTCGAGCACCTGCCGGTCTATACGGCGGGCAAGCGAACCGGGCCGCTGGACCGGCCGGTGGGCGATCCCGGCGCGCCGGTGATCGAGGTCGACCGGGGCGGGAAGATCACCTGGCACGGCCCCGGCCAGCTGGTCGGATACCCCATCGTCGCGCTCGGCGAGCCGATCGACGTCATCGCCTATGTCCGGTCCCTGGAGGAGGCCCTGATCCGGACCTGCGCCGAGTTCGGGGTCGCGGCGACGCGGGTGGACGGGCGCAGCGGCGTGTGGGTGACCGGCGGCCCGGGCGGCCGGCCGGACCGCAAGGTCGGCGCGATCGGCATCCGGGTGTCCCGCGGCGTGACGATGCACGGCTTCGCCCTCAACTGCGATTGCGACCTGGCCTGGTTCGACCGGATCGTACCGTGCGGGATCAGCGACGCGGCGGTGTCGACGCTGTCGGCGGAGGCGGGCCGCGCCGTGTCCGTGCTGGCTGCCGCCGACGTCGTCGAGGGCCATCTGGCCGCCGCGCTCGGCGCCGCCACCTGGCGGCGGGTCAGCGGAACCGCCGGGCTGGTCCCGCCCGCGCCAGCGCCGCCGGTTCCGGTACCGGCAGAGCCCGCCGCGGTCAGCTGAGCCGGCTCGCGGCCGGTCAAGCCGACGCGAGCGCGGCGAGATGGCTGGTCAGCTCGGTGACCGCCGAGGAGGACTGCTCGCCGCTGTCCATGTCGCGCACCGTCACCGTCCCGGCGGCGTCGTCCGCGGCGCCGTAGATCAGGCACCAGCGGGCGCCCTGGTCGCTGGCCCATTTGAGCTGCCTGGCCAGCTTCCCCGACGATCCGAGATACACCCCGCAGCGCAGCCCGGCGGCCCGTGCCGACGCAGCCAGGGCAAAGCTGCGCGCGGCAAGCTCATCGCCGAGCACCGTGACCGCCACGTCGAGCCGCCGGCGAGGTGCGGTGCCGGCGCCCGGCATCAGGCCCAGGATCCGCTCGATGCCGAGCGACCCGCCGGTGCCCGGCAGGTCGGGACCGCCCAGGTCGGCGATCAGGTGGTCGTAGCGCCCGCCGCCGGCGATCGAGCCGGGCACCCCGGGGGCGGTCGCCTCCCAGATCGGCCCGGTGTAATAGCTGAGGCCCCTGACCATGCTCGGGGTAAACGCGATCCGGCCGGCCGGCACCTCCCGGCTCACCAGCGCGATCAGCTGCCCGACCTGGTCAAGGCCGGCCGCGCCCTGCTCGCTGGGCTTGAGCGCGACCGCGACCCGCTCGGCGGAATCCGGCGCGGCCAGCACGTCCACGAGCTCCCCGGCCCGGTCCGCCGCCAGGCCGCGGGCCGCGAGCTCGGCCCGCACGCCGGCCGGGGGCAGCTTGTCGAGCTTGTCCAGCGCGGCGAGCACGCCGGGCCCTAGCTCCGCGGGCACGCCGAATACCTCCAGCAAGCCGGAGAGCACCAGCCGCGAGTTCAGGCCGATGGTGAAGGCGCCGATGCCGAGCTTGCCGAGCACGTCGTTCTGCGCGCACAGCACCTCCGCGTCGGCCAGCGGCGACCGGGACCCGAGCGTGTCCAGGTCGCACTGCACAAACTCGCGATAACGCCCTTTCCCCGGCCGGTCGGCCCGCCACACCGAGCCGATGGCGTACCGCTTGTAGGGCGAGGGCAGCCTGCTCCCGTACGCCGCGGCGACCCGCGCCAGCGGGACGGTCAGGTCGTACCGCAGGGCCAGGTCGGCCTCGCCGGACGCCTCGTGCTCGCCGCGCCGGAGGATCTTGAAGACCAGCTTGTCGCCCTCGTCCCCGTACTTGCCGAGCAGCACGTCCAGGCGCTCGAACGCCGGGGTCTGCAGCGGCTCGAA
>JBEKFH010000302.1:0-5811 GCA_050013415.1 Streptosporangiaceae bacterium
CGAGTCGCCCTACAACACCTACCCCGCTGCCGACGGCTGGGTCTCGGTGCTCTGCCTCACCGAGCCGCAGTGGCGCGGCTTGTGCGAGCTGATCGGGCGCGCGGACCTGCGCGACGATAAGGAGCTGGCGACCTCCGCCGGTCGGGTCGCCCGGATGCACATGATCGACGAGGTCGTCGGATCCTGGATCATCGAGCGCACCGCCGCGGAGGCGGCGGAGGCGCTGCAGCAGGCCGGGGTCCCCGCCGCCAGGATAGCCACGCTCGGCCAGCTGTTCTCCGACGAGATGGCCAGGTCGTCGCCGATGATCCAGCGGAGCGACGGGCCAGGCGGGGACGGGGCAGGCGGCGAGGCGACCTATACGTTCGGCTCGCCGGTGCGGCTCGGGAATCACCCGCCCCGCAGGTCCGGGCCCGTGCCCTCGCTGGGGCAGCACACCGCCGCCATCCTGGAGTCCCTGCGGGCGCCATCGGGGGACGCTGGCGGGCCGGCGCAGGGAGCGGCAGGCGACGGCGGCGCGGTGATTCCGCAAGGCGGCGCCGATGGCCGTTGACAAGGCATTGCTCACCGCCCTGCGCGAGCAGGTCGGCGTGCCGCACGCCGAGGAACTCGGCGCGGTGACGGCCGCGGCGACCAGGCGCTACGCGGCCGCGGTCGGCGACAGTAACCCGCTCTACACCGACGCCGGGTACGCCCGCTCGCTGGGCTACGCCGACGTGCTCGCGCCGCCCAACTTCCTGGCCGCGGTGATCGACTGGACGCCGGGCGCCCCGTACGCTGACCTGCGGGAGGACGGTACCTCGGCGGGCACGCACCTGCCGGGCGTGCCCGCCAGCCGCGTGCGGATCATGGGCGGCGGCGAGGAGATGACCTTCGAACAGCCCGTGGTGGCCGGCACGGTGGTCCGCCGGACCACGGTGCTGACCGAGGTCACCAGGCGCGAGTCGAGCAGCGGCCCGATGCTCGTCGCCCGCTACCAGGACCTCTACACCGACGACGACGGTGCCGTGCTGCTGCGCACGGTCCGCACCGTCCTGCTGCGCTGACCGGCCGCCGAGGAGCCAGATGTCCCAGGGATCCCAGACCCCGCCCGGCCTGGCCATGCCAGTCGGCAGCATGCTGCCTGTAGTGACGCGCCGGGCCTCCACCGTCCAGATCTTCCGCTACAGCGCGGCGACCTGGAACACCCACCGGATCCATTACGACCAGGACTATGCCGCCGCCGAGGGCTACCCCGGGGTGCTGGTGCAAAGCCACCTGCACGGCGCGTTCCTGGTCCAGTACTGCACCAACTGGATGGGGCCGCGAGGCCGGCTGCTGGCGTTGTCGCTCAGCGTCCGGCGGTACGCCGTGGCCGGCCAGGAGCTGACCTTGGCGGGCGAGATCACCGGCCGGGAGCAGCAGCCGGACGGGGGCCTCGTCGTCAGCCTGCGGCTCACCGAAACCCGCAGCCCGGATGGCGAGACGTGCGCGGCGGGCAGCGCGCGGATCCTCTTCCCGCCGGCCTGACCCACCCGCCGCCCGGCTGGCCGGGGACGTGAATGCAGCGATCAACGGGAGGAACGCCCACCATGGCCAGGACCCAGCCACTGCGGATCGCGAACATCTCCGGTTACTACGGTGACCGCATGTCGGCCGCCAGGGAGATGGTCGACGGGGGCCCCGTCGACTTCCTGACCGGCGACTACCTCGCCGAGCTGACGATGATGATCCTCTGGAAGACCCGGCAGCGCCATCCGGGCGGCGGCTACGCCCGCACCTTCCTGGCCCAGATGGAGAGCGTCCTGTCGACCTGCCTGGAGCGGGGAATCAAGATCGTCGCCAACGCGGGCGGCCTCAACCCGGCCGGCCTGGCCGCCGACCTGGCGGCGCTGGCCGGGAAGCTGGATCTGAGCCCGCGGATCGCCCACATCACCGGTGACGACGTGTCCGGCCGGCTCGCCGGGTGGATGGCCGACGGCATGGACCTGCGCCACCTGGATACCGGCCTGCCGCTCGCCGGGGCGCACGTCGAGCCAGTCACGGCCAACGTCTACCTCGGCGCCTGGGGCATCGTCGAGGCACTGCGCGGGGGCGCCGACATCGTGATCTGCCCGCGGGTCACCGACGCCTCGGTCGCGGTCGGGCCCGCCGCCTGGGCCTTCGACTGGGCGCGCGACGACTGGGACGCCCTTGCCGGGGCCGTGGTGGCCGGCCACGTCCTGGAGTGCGGGGCCCAGGCGACCGGCGGGAATTATTCGTTCTTCACGGAAATCGCCGACCCGGTGCGGCCCGGCTTCCCGCTGGCGGAGATCCACCCGGACGGCTCGGCCGTGATCACCAAGCATCCGGGCACGCCCGGTGAGGTCAGCGTCGGCACGGTCACCTCGCAACTGCTGTACGAGATCGACCGCCCGCAGTACCTGAACCCGGACGTGGTGGCGCACTTCGACACGATCTCGATCGAGCAGCAGGGCCCGGACCGGGTGCGGCTCAGCGGGCAGCGGGGCTCGCCGCCGCCGGACACGCTGAAGCTGTGCATCAACTACCGCGGCGGGTTCCGCAACTCCTACTCGGCGATGATCACCGGGCTGGACATCGAGGCCAAGGCCGCGTTCGCCGTCGACTCGGTGCTGCGCGCGACTGGCGGCGCTGACGGGTTCGGATCGGTCGACGTGCGGCTGACGCGCAGTGATCACGCCGACGCGAAGCTGAACGCCGAGGCCGTGGCGCGGCTCACGGTCACCGTCACCAGCCCGGACGCCGATGCCGTGGGCCCGGCGTTCGCCGCGGCGGTGAACGGCATCGGGCTGAGCATCTACCCCGGCAACTACAACGACATCGTGAGCCCGACGGCCACCGAGTACGCGGTGCTCTGGCCCACCCTGGTGCCGGCCTCGCTGATCACCCAGCACGTCACGGTGGACGGCGCTGACCCCGTCGACGTGCCCTGCGCTGGCCCGGCCTGGCCGCCGGTGACCCTCGCGGCGCGGTCCTCGCGCCCGCCGCGGGACTGGCCGGCGCGGGACTGGGCGGCGGAGCCAACCGAGCGGGCCCCGATCGGCCGGCTGCTCGGCGCCCGCTCGGGGGACAAGGGCGGCAACGCCAACATCGGGCTGTTCGCGCGGTCGGATCCGGCCTACGACTGGGCGGCGTGGTTTCTCACCGTGCAGCGGCTGCGCGAGCTGCTCCCCGAGGCCGCCGACCTGGTGATCGACCGCTACGAGCTGCCGAACCTGCGGGCGCTGAATTTCGTGGTGCACGGGATACTCGGGGAGGGCGTGGCCGCCACCAGCCGCCCGGACGCGCAGGCCAAGGGGCTGGGAGAGTTCATCAGGTCGCGTTACGCCCAGTTGCCGCTGCTCCTGCTGGCGGGCCAGCACCCGGCGCCGGCGGTGTCGGCATGAGGCCGCCGGGGGAGGCCGGCCCCTCCGCGGCCGGCTCCTCCGAGGCCGGCTCCTTCACGGTGAGCGAAGAGCAGAAGCAGCTCTGCGCGACCGTCCGGCGCTTCGTCAGCGAGCGGATCCGGCCGCTGGAGGCGGACCTCGACCCCGACGAGAGCGAGCTCGAGCCAGCGACGGCGGCCGCGCTGGTGGCCGAGACCAGGCGGATGGGACTGCACAACCTGGACGTGCCCGCCGAGTACGGCGGCCCCGGCATCGACACCGTCACGCTGGCCCTGCTGGCCATGGAGATGTCCCAGCACCGGGCCGGCCTGTACGCGCCGTGCTACGGGGCCTTCGGCGGCACCGGGATCGCCCAGCTCTACGACGCCGACCCGGCCCAGCAGGAGCGTTACCTCTACCCGGTGCTGCGCGGCGAGAAGAGGGCGTTCTTCGGCCTCACCGAGCCGTCCGGCGGCAGCGACCCGGCCCGCGCCATCCGGACCCGCGGCGTGCGCGACGGCAATGACTGGATTATCAACGGAAGCAAGGTGTTCATCAGCGACGCCCACCGCGCGGACTTCGGGCTGGTGTTCGCCAGGACCGGCGGGGCCGGGCGCGGCGGCATCAGCTGCTTCATCGTCGACACCGACACGCCCGGGTTCCGGGTCGAGCGCGTGATCCGCACCCTGCGCAGCGGCGCGTGCCCGACCGAACTCTCCTTCACCGATATGCGGCTGCCGGCCGCCAGCCTGCTCGGCGAGCCAGGCGGCGGCTTCGCCCTGGCGAACGACGCGCTGGTCAGGACGCGGATCCCATATTCGGCCGGCTGCATCGGCGTGGCCGTCAGGGCCCAGGCGCTCGCGCTTGACTATGTCCGGCAGCGCGAGGTCTTCGGGACGACGCTCGCCGAGCACGAGGGCATCCAGTGGATGCTGGTGGACAGCGAGATCGACATCCGGGCCGCGGCCCATCTCGTCCTGCACGCCGCCGCGCGGGCCGACCAGGGGCTGCCGTTCCGCACCGAGACGGCCATGGCGAAGATGTTCGCCACCGAGGCGAGTGCCAGGGTCGTGGACCGGTCCCTGCAGGTCTTCGGGGGCTACGGCGTGACCAAGGACCTTCCCTTCGAGCGCTGGTTCCGCGAGCTGCGGATCCGGCGGATCGGCGAGGGCAGCACCGAGACCCAGCGCATGATCGTCTCGCGTCACCTGCTCCGGGCGCCCCGGCACAAGGCCCTCTGGGAGGACTGACCTGACGCGGGCGCCGGTGCCCGGGCGCCCGGTGCTTCGGGCGGCCGGTGCTTCGGGCGGCCGGTGCTTCGGGCGGCCGTTGCCCGGGCGGCCGGTGCTCAGGCCAGGTAGGCGCCCACCACGTCCTGGTAGCTGACGTCTCCGGTGCTGCCGGACAGCACGACCTCGCCGCGGCTGAGCAGGTACACGTGATCCGCGAGCTCGAGCGCCCGCCGCACGTACTGCTCGACGACGAGCAGGCACACTCCCCGCCGGGCGAGCCCGGTGAGCACCTCGAAGATCTGGTCGACCATCTTCGGGGCGAGCCCCAGCGAGACCTCGTCCACCATGACGACGCGGGGACTGGCCAGGAACGCCCGCGAGAGCGCGAGCATCTGCTGCTCACCGCCGGACATGGTGCCGGCGACCTGCCCGATGCGCTGGCCCAGCACCGGGAAGACGTCGATGACGCCGTCGAGGTCGCCTGCCGCTGCCCCCCGGCTGGGGCGGAATAGCTCCAGGTTCTCCCGCACCGTGAGCGACCGGAAGATGCCCCGGCCTTCCGGGATCAGGCACAGGCCACGCCGGGTCCGGTCCTGCGGCGAGCGGGCCGTCACGTCGCCGCCGTCGATGAGCACCTGGCCGCCAGTGGCGGCGACCAGGCCCGAGGCCACCCGCATCACGGTGGTCTTGCCGGCCCCGTTGGCGCCGAGCAGGGCGACGATCGAGGACGGCGGGATCGCGATGCTGACGCCGCGGAGCACCGTCGCGCTGCCGTAGCCGGCCTGCACGTCGCGCAGCTCAAGGACGGGCGCGCCGGGGGAGCCGCCGGCCGGGGGGGCGCCGGATCGCGAGATGCCGCCGGCCGGGGAGCCGCCGGATCGGGAGTCACTGGCCGGGCTCATCCGGGCACCATGTCGCCGAGGTAGGCAGCCCGGACCTGGCTCGACTCGCGGGCGGCGGCCGGCCGGCCCTGGTAGATCAGCTTGCCGAAGTCGAGCACGTAGAGGTCGTCGCAAATGCCCATGGTGAGCGACAGGTCGTGCTCGATCAGCAGGACGCCGACGGCCCGCTCCGTCACGACGCGGCGGAGCAGCCGCCCGAATGCCTGCGTCTCGCCCTGGTCGAGGCCGGAGGACGGCTCGTCGAGCAGCAGGATGCTGAAGTTGCCCGCCAGGCAGCGGGCCAGCTCCACCAGGCGGCGCTGGCCGGTCGGC
>JBEKFH010000303.1:0-5804 GCA_050013415.1 Streptosporangiaceae bacterium
GCAGTAGACGTACATCTCCACCTTGTCGAACTGATGCACCCGGAACATGCCCTTGGTGTCCTTGCCTGCCGCCCCGGCCTCGCGCCGGAAGTTGGTCGTGAAGGCGACGTACTTGGCGGGCAGCTCGGTGTCCTCGAGCCGCTCGTCCATGTGGATCCCGGCCAGCGCGACCTCGGACGTGCCGGTCAGGTACAGGTCGTCCTTCTCCAGGCGGTAGAGGTTGGACTCCTCGGTCGGCAGGAAACCGGTGCCGTACATCGCCTGCTCGAGGACCAGGATGGGCGGCAGCACGGGCATGAACCCCTTACTCGCCAGGCGATCGAGCACGAACCGGTAGAGCGCCATCTCCGCCAGCGCCACGTCTCCCATCCGGTAGGCGAACCGCGCTCCGGACAGCCGGGCGCCGCGGGCCATGTCGATCCAGCCGGCGGCCGAGCCGAGGTCGAGGTGATCGCGCGGCTCGAAGCTGAACGCGGGCGGCTCACCCCAGGTGCGGACGACCTCCGCGTCCTCCTCGTCCATGCCGTCGGCTGCCGAGGGATCGGGGAGGTTGGGGATGCGGGCCAGCAGCTCGTCCCGCTCGCGGCCGGCCTGCGCCTGCTCCTCCGCCGCCGCGGTCAGCTCGGCGGCGAGCCTGCGCAGCTCGGCGAGCTCGTCGGGCCCCGGCTTGCCCCTGGAGGATCTCTTCTGCTCGGCCCGCAGGCCCTCGGCCCGCTCGGTGAGCTCGCGCCACCGGGCATCGGCGGCCAGCAGCGCGTCGAAGTCGCCCGCCGCGCCGCGGCGGGCCAGCGCGGTCCGGTACCGGTCCGGATCCTGGCGGGCTGCCTTGAGGTCAATCACCGGGGTGAGTCTAGCCGGACAGGCTGCCGCCTTCATCCAGGTTTCCCCGCGTGACCGGCGGTGGCGCTCCCGGCCCTACCGGCGGTGGCGCTCCCGGCGACGGCGCGCGGCGGCGCAGTCCTGGCCGTGTCGCCAGCACCGAGCCGCCGAGGATCAGCGCGAACGCGCCCGCCATGGCCGGGGTGAACCGCTCCCCGAGTACCGAGACGCCCAGCGCGACCGCCACGGCCGGATTCAGGTAGGTGATCACTGTCGCCCGCGCCGGGCCTACCTCGGCGATCAGCGCGAAGAAGAACAGGAAGGCCGCGGCCGTGCACACCACGGCCAGGCCCGCGAGCGCGCCGAGCACCTTGCCGGATGGCATCGAGCCGGGCCAGGTCAGCGCCGCCGCAGGGGCATAGACCACGGCGGCGAAGCCCAGGCAGACGGCGGTCATCCCGATCGGCGGGGCCGCGCTGAGCTTCCTGCTGGCGATCAGCGGGCCGGTCGCGTAGCACACGGCCACCAGCAGGACCTCGCCGATCGACCGCGCGTCACCACCTGCGGCGCCAGGGCCGGCCAGCAGCGCCACCCCGGCCAGGCCCGCCAGCAGGCCGGTCCAGCGGACTGCCGTCAGCCGCTCGGCGTCGCCGGTAAGCCGGGCGAGCAGCGCGCCGATGATAGGCACCGACGCGATGAGCAGGCCGCTCATCGAGCTGGAGAGACGGCGTTCCGCCTCCGAGAGCAGGAACCACGGCGTGATGATCTCGACGAGCGCGAAGACGGCGAGCCAGCGCCGATACGGT
Organism: Streptosporangiaceae bacterium; assembly: GCA_050013415.1. Lineage (GTDB taxonomy): Bacteria > Actinomycetota > Actinomycetes > Streptosporangiales > Streptosporangiaceae > Palsa-506. The sequence goes on from JBEKFH010000303.1 coordinate 1,626, forward strand.
ACGAGCGCCCTGAGCTCGCGGCGGCGCAGCGCGACCGGCAGCAGCAGCGCGGCGCCGATGGCCACCCGGGCGAGGACAAGCACGGGGACGGGCACCCCGGCCACGGCGATCTTGATCAGCAGATAGGGGATGCCCCAGATCACGCTCATCGTGGCGAACAGCAGCCAGCCCCGGCGGCTCACGGGTCCCTCCCGTCCATCGGCTCCATCGCCGTGCACGCTCCCGGCCAGCCTGCCGGAGGCCAGCCCGGACACCGGGGGACGATCCGCGACCCGGCGGCGAGTGCGCCACCACAGTCCGACTGCCCCGGAGGGAACGGATATTACGGGAGAACGGATAGTACGCCGCGGCTCCCGGCGAGATCGCGCTAATCCGCCGTCAGGCGCAACCCGAGCCGGCCGATCGCGAACCACCGGCGATCGCGAACCACCGGCGATCGCGAACCACCGGCGATCGCGAACCACCGGCAATCGTCAACCACAGGCTTGCGTTCGCGGTGGCGCTCAGAGTCGGGTAGGTGACGACCGGCGGACAGGCTGCCGTTCGCGGTGGCGCTCAGGCTCGTGGCGGGAGACGACGGGCGGACGGGCTGCCGTTCGCGGTGGCGCTCAGGCTGGAGGAGGGTGACGGCGGGACGGGCCGCCGCCCGCGATGGCGCTCATGCTCGGGGGAGGTGACGGCTGCCGGGACGGCCCGCCGCCCGCCGTCGTGCTCGGGCTCGGGCTCGGCGAAGGGGACGGCACGGGAGACGGGCCGCCGCCCGCGATGGCGCTCAGGCTCGGGGACGGTGACGGCGAGGGGGAAGGAACGTGGCTCGCGGGCTGCGAGGACGAAGGTAACGGTATCGGCAGGGCGTGCGGGGTCCATGAGGGCCGTGGCGATGGAGTCGTGGAAGGCACGTGGGACGCCGGTCCGCCAGGCGACCCAGCGCGGGCGCCGCGGTGTACCGGGCGAACGGCGAGCGCGGGCGGACCGGTAACGCCGGAAACGCCGGGAACCGGGCCGCTGACCCGGCGGCCGCCGGTCCTGGTGCGCTGGACCGCGTCCGGAGCACCGAGGCGCGACGCCTCGTGGGCAGCCGCCGCAGGCCGCGGCAGGATCCGGCCGGAAGCTGACACCAGCACCAGGTAGGCGGCGGTTCCGGCCACGATGACGACCAGTGGCGGGACGCAGAGGGCAGGATGCACGCGCATCGCGGCCAGGCCGTTGCCGACCGTCGTCCTGATCCGGTCCGCCGCTTTCGCGCGAGCCAGGCCCAGCGCTGGCAGCAGCGGGCCGTGACCTACCCGCGCAGCGTGCCGGGCCCGCCGGATGGCAGCCGTGCGCTGCGCGGCGGTGAGGCCAGGCAGCAGGTAGAGGACCTTGTGCCTGCCCTGGACTTCGGCACGCACGTGCAGTCCGCCGGGCAGGTCTGAGTATCGGATTTTGATCACGTTGGACCTCGTGAGGGGGCTAGGGGAGTCGCTCACCCGTCGTACTCCCGAAACAGAACGTAGTGACGCTATCACGCTCGATCACTACTATGAGGCGATATGCAAAAGTCTTTTTGCATATGGCCTGTCGCACCTGGCCTACCCCGAACCCCGCCGCGAACGCAGTGCTGGCGGGCCCGGATACGCTCGCAACGGGCCGGCAGCCAGGACGGCCGACGGGAGGTCGGTGGTGATCGCGGGAGCTGGCGACGATGCGGGAGCCGAGTCCGCCAGTACTGCGCCGTCCGCGGGGATCACCGGCTCAGCCACCCGGACTAGCGGCTCCGCGCCGGCCGCAGCAGGCACGGCCGGCCGGGCCGCGGCGCGGCCACCCTTCCCCAGGGCCAGGCGGCCCTTCCCCAGGACCAGGCGGCCGGACCCAGACGGCAGACTGCCGACCAGCCTGGCGCTGGTGATGGCCCTGGCTGGCGGAGTGGCACTGGCGGCCGCGTTCCCTCCGGAAGGCATCTGGCCGTTCGCCGCCGCTGGGCCCGCGCTGCTCGTCGTCGCGCTCTGGCGCCGCAGCCTGGGCGGATCGCTGGCCGTTGGCCTCGTGTTCGGCATCGCGTTTTTCCTCCCGCTGCTGTCCTGGCTGGTGAACGTCGCCTGGTATGTCTGGGCCGCGCTCGCTGTCGTCGAGGCGGTGATGTTCGCGGTGCTCGCCGTCGGCCAGCGGCTGCTGCTGAACCTGCGGGCCTGGCCGCTGGCCGCCGCGGGCTGGTGGGTGGCGGCCGAGGCCGTCCGCGACCGCTGGCCGTTCGGCGGCTTCCCCTGGGGCAGGCTCGCGATGAGCCAGGCCAGTGCGCCGACCGCGCGCTGGGTGGCGGTGGGCGGTCCCCCGCTGCTGACCTTCCTGGTGGCCCTGGCCGGCACGACGCTGGCCTGGCTGGTCCTCCCGGCGCCGCATCGGGATCCGCCGCATCGGGATCCGCTGCATAGGCCGTCGCGGCGCCCCGAGGCGCTGACGCGCGACATGCGGCGACGGGCCGGCCCGGCCGTTGGCTTCGCCGCGGCCGCCGGCGTCGCGGTGTGCGGTTACGTGCTGCCTGTCGACCAGCCGAGTGCCGCGGCGCCAACCGCGATGGTCGCGGCGGTCCAGGGCGATGTCCCGCATGCCCGCACGCTGACCGGCGTGCTCCGGGCCACGACGGTAACCGGCAACCACGCGGCAGCGACCGAGCAGTTGGCGGCGCAGGTGCGGGACGCCTCACGGCCGGCCCCCCAGGTGGTGATCTGGCCGGAGAACTCGACGGACCTTGACCCGAGCTACTACCCGTCGGTCTATGCCACCATCGCGGCGGCCGTCGACGCCGTCGACCGCCCGATTCTCGTCGGCGCGGTTCTTCAGGACCCGGTGCGCAACGCCGGGCAGCTCTGGCTGCCTGGCCGCGGGCCAGTACAGACATACGTCAAGCGCCAGCTAGTGCCGTTCGGTGAGGTCATCCCGTTCCGGAGCCTGCTGGACAAGTTCACCTCGCTGCCGTCGCTGCAGCCCGTGAACTTCACGCCCGGGCACCGCGCGGTGGTGTTCCGCATCGGGAAGATCCGGCTCGGCGACGTGATCTGCTACGAGGTGGGCTTCGATGCCCTGGTCAGGTCGGAAGTCACCGAGGGGGCGAACCTGCTGGTGGTCCAGACCAACGACGCGGACTTCGAGATCGACGGACAGACCGGGGAAACCCTGCAGCAGCTTTCCATCGCGCGGATCCGCGCGATGGAAAGCGACCGCAGCGTGGTGGTCGCGTCCACGACCGGCGTCAGCGCGATCATCGCGCCGGACGGCTCGCTGATCGCCCGCAGCGGCATCTGGCGGCGGGCGGTGCTAGAAGCCCGGGTGCCGCTGCAGGGCAATCTCACGCTCGCGGACAGGGTCGGCAGCTGGCCTGAGTACGTCATCACCCTCCTCGTCGCCGCAGCGCTGGCCTGGGCGATCACGGGAGCAGCCGCCCGCCGGGCGCGCTCGCGCCGTAGCGGCGGGCCAGCCGGACGGTCCCCTGGCCTGTAGCGGCGGCCCAGCCGGACGGTCCTCTGGCCTGTAGCGCCGACGATCCGGAGGATGCGGACGCGGACGCGGGCGCGAGCAAGGCGGGCGGCATCGCCGCTGCCGCCGGACGACGCGGGTTTCCGGCGCGAGCAAGGCGGGTGGCATCGCCGTGCCCGGGCGGGACGCACAATGGTGTCATGCACGGCTGGCTGGGTTTCCCGAGGCCCGTCCGATACGCGATTCTGCTGCTCGCCGGGGCGCTGCCGGTGCTCGCCTTCCCGGCGCCGAACCTCGAGTTCGTCGCGTGGTTCGGGCTCGTTCCCGGGCTGCTGCTGATGCGCGCCTCGGCGAGCCTGCGGCAGGCGGCCGTGGCCGGCTGGTGGTTCGGTGCCGGGTACCTGCTCGCCGCGCTCTACTGGCTGATCCCGGACCTGGGCCCCGCGCTGCTGCTGGTGGTGGGCGTGCTCGGCGCGCTCTGGGCCGGCGTCGGGGCGGCATGCTGGGCACTGCTGCGCCCGCCGGTCACCGCCCGGCGCGGGCTCGCGGCGCTGCTGGTCGTGCCCAGCTGCTGGCTGGTCGGCGAGTGGATCAGGTCCTGGCAGGGCTTTGGCGGCCCGTGGGCAGTGTTCGGCGCGAGTCAGTGGCAGCACCCCGCGGTGCTGGCGCTTGCCGCCGTGGGCGGAGTCTGGCTGATCAGCTTCGCGCTGGTGGCGGCCAATACCG
>JBEKFH010000304.1:0-5800 GCA_050013415.1 Streptosporangiaceae bacterium
CGCATCGGCGTGATGCCCTTCTCCAGGACCGGGCCCTCCTTCAGCTCCCAGCCCGGCAGTGCGAACCGGCGCTGCAGCTCCGCCCAGATCCGGTCATCGGGCCAGGCGCCGATGTCCTCCTCCGGCGGCACCTGCAGGTACAGGCGGCTGACCCGCGGGCTCCGCATGCTGTGCAGCGCGAAGCCTGCCGGGTGGTGGCAGTAGATCAGCTCGTCGGTCGATGGCGGCACGTCGGCCAGGATGCCCAGCCAGGCGTACGGATAGCCGGTCTCCCAGACGGTCCGCAGGCTGGCCGGGATCGCGTCCCGGCAGATGCCGTGGAAACCGTCGCACCCGGCGATCACGTCGCAGCTCACCTCGTGCCGCTCGCCGTCGGCGCTGGTGTAGCGCAGCACCGGCCGGTCCGAGGTGAGCGCGCTGACCTCGGTGCCGGTGACGCCGAACTCGATGGCGCCGCCGGCCGCGAGCCGCGCCGCGATCAGGTCCTTGACCACCTCGGTCTGCGCATACACCGTGACCGTCTGGCCGTCGGCCAGGTCGCGGAAGTCGATGTGCCGGCGTTCCCCGGCGAACTGCAGGTAGATGCCGCCGTGCTCGAGTCCCTGGCGGTCAAGCCGCGCCGCGACGCCGGCGTCGCGCAGGGCAGCCACGCTGCCCGGCTCGAGGACCCCGGCACGCTGCCTGGCCTCGCAGTAGGCGCGGCTGCGCGCTTCCACCACGATCGACTCGATGCCGCGGCGCGCGAGCAGCTGCGAGAGCAGCAGGCCGGACGGGCCCGCGCCGACGATGCCTACCTGAGTGCGCACGGCCGGCTAGAGCGGGTAGCGGGCGATGTCGCCGCGGATCGTGACCCAGCGCGTGTCGGTGAAGGCATCCGCGTTGGCGCCGCCGCTACCGGAGCGCGCGCCCGCACGGCAGGCCGGTTCGTCGATAAATGTCATGATCGCTCCTTCATGACGGGCGTGCGTCACCAGGCGGCCATGCTCCGCGGTGGGCAAGGGGGTCACGACCGGGCCCGGCCGCGCGCCGATGTGCGTTCTACGAACAGCAGTTCTACATCCGAACATAGAGAACCGCGGCGCTGCTGTCAACGTCTCCGGTCGCCGCCGTCAGCGGATGCGGCGTGCGGTGCGGGGCTCACGACCGCAGGCTTTTGCGGAGCCGCCAGCACGGCGATCGCGCGGACTCCGCTGCCCGAATACCACTTCACCCGCGACGGCGCGTAAGAATGATCCATGAGCAAGCGGCCGATACCCCCGCCCCCCGGTGACAAGCCCGTCCCCACCGCCCCGCCGCCGCCTCCGGCCTGGCGGCACTGGCTGTGGCCTGCGGCGCTGCTGGCAGCCTTGGTGCTGTACTCGTTCCTGCCGGCAATCCACGGCTCGAAGCAGGTCAACCTCACCTACTCGCAGTTTCTTTCGGATGTCTACACCCACAAGGTGTCGACGTTCACGCTGGCCAACGCCTCGACCAATGCCAATGCCACGGCCAGCGGCACGCTGACGAACGGCCACGACTACACCACGGTCGTACCCGGCCTGCTGGCGGGCTCGGATCTGGCCGCCAAGCTGACAGCGGGGAACGTGAAGATCACGGCGACGCCGCCGAGCAGTTCGACCGGTGCCGAGCTGCTGTCCTGGCTGATCCTGCTCGCCCCGCTGATCTTCGTCTTCTACCTTTTCCGGCGGATGTCGCGCGGCGCGGCAAGCCCGATGGGCGTGCTCGGCATCGGCAGATCCAGGGCGAAAATCTTCGACGCCGAGCGGCCGCAGACGAAGTTCAGCGACGTGGCCGGCTACGAGGGCGCCAAGGCGGAGATCGTCGAGGTGGTGGATTTCCTCCGCAAGCCGGAGCGCTACCGGCGGGCGGGCGCGATGGCCCCGCGCGGCGTACTGATGGTGGGCCCGCCCGGCACGGGCAAGACGCTGCTGGCGCGGGCGGTCGCCGGCGAGGCGGGGGTGCCGTTCTTCTCCGTCACCGGCTCCAGCTTCGTGGAGATGTTCGTCGGGGTCGGCGCGGCCAGGGTCCGCGACCTGTTCACCGAGGCGCGCAAGCGGGCCCCGGCGATCATCTTCATCGACGAGATCGACGCCATCGGCCAGCGGCGGGCAGGCAGCGGCGCCGTCGTCTCCAACGACGAGCGTGAGCAGACGCTCAACCAGCTGCTGTCGGAGATGGACGGCTTCGACATGGCCGAGGGGATCGTGGTGCTCGGCGCGACCAACCGGCCCGAGGTCCTCGACCCGGCGCTGCTGCGGCCAGGACGGTTCGACCGGCAGGTCATCATCCCGCTGCCCACGCTCACCGAGCGGGCCGCCATCCTCGCCGTGCACTGCCGGGGCAAGCGGCTGGCCGCCGACGTGGACCTGAACATCGTGGCGCGCGGCACGCCGGGCTTCTCCGGCGCCGACCTGGCCAACCTGGCAAACGAGGCGGCGATTTTCGCTGTCCGCGAGGGACGCGAGGTGATCACCGCGACCGACTTCAGCGCGGCCAGGGACAGGATCCTGCTGGGCCGCAGGGAGGGCTCCAACGTGCTGCTCCCCGAGGAGAAGAACGCCGTCGCCATCCACGAGGCTGGCCACGCCCTCGTGGCGGTGCTGTCCGAGCACGCCGACCCGGTCGCGAAGGTGACCATTCTCCCGGCCGGGCAGGCGCTCGGCGTGACCGAGCAGCTTCCGCTCGTCGAGCGGCATCTCTACGGCGAGGATTACCTGACGACCTCGCTGGCGGTGCGCCTCGGCGGCCGCGCCGCCGAGCTGGTCGAGCTCGGGCAGGGCTCGACCGGCGCCTCGAACGACCTGGCCTCGGCGACCGACCTGGCCACCAGGATGATCCGCGAGTTCGGGCTCTCGCCGGCCCTCGGGCCGGTTGGCTATCCGGAGGGCGGCTCGGTGTTCCTCGGCGGTGGCGGCGGGGCCGGGCTGTCCAGCCGGCCCTTCGCCGAGGCCACCCAGGCCGTCATCGACTCCGAGGTCGCGCGGCTGCTGCGCGAGGCCGAGGAATCGGCTGTCGCGCTGATCAGCACGCACCGGCCCGAGCTCGGGCGGATCGTCCAGCTGCTCCTGGAGAAGGAGACCGTGGACGGCGAGGAGGTTTACCGCATCGTGGGCAGGACCATGCCTGTGCACCGGCCGGACGAGCCGGTGGCCATCGCGCCGCACCGGGCCAGCCCGCTGCCCAGCGCCCCGGCCCCGGCCACGCAGGTCGCACCGGTCGCCCAGGTTGCCGCCGACGAGCAGTAGCCCGCCATGCGGCTCCTGATCCTCTCCGGCAGCGGCGTGCGCGACCTGCTGGGTTACCCGGAATGCGCGGGCGTCGTGCGGGCTGCGCTGGCCGCCCGCGCTCGCGGCGAGGTGCATCAGCCGCTGCGGACCATCATCCAGCCGGATGAGGCGGCGGGCCTGATGGCGCTGATGCCCGCCTACTGGCCTGGCGCGGACCCTGCTTACGGCCTCAAGGCGATCTGCGTCTTTCCTGGCAACCCGGCGATCGGATTGGACGCGCACCAGGGCCTTGTGGTGCTGTCCAGCACCCGGACGGGCGAGCCACTCGCGGTACTGAACGCCTCGGCGATCACCGAGATCCGAACGGCGGCCGCGTCAGCGGTCGCCACCGAGCTGCTCGCCAGGGACGACGCGACGGAGCTGGCGATCATCGGCACCGGCGTCCAGGCCGGGGCGCACCTGCTGGCGATCTCCGCCAGCCGGGCCCTGACGGAGGTCCGGGTGGCCGGCCGGGACCCGGCCAAGGCCGCCGCGTTCGCCGTGCGCATGCAGGCGGAGGTGCGGGTTCCGGTGACCGCGCGGCCGTCGGCGAGGGAAGCGGTCGCCGGAGCCGGCATCATCGTCACCGCCACCAGCGCGTCGGAGCCGGTGCTGCGGCGTGGCTGGCTGGCCCCCGGCACCCACGTCAACGCGGTCGGCGCCTGCCTGCCGCGGGCCCGTGAGCTCGATGCGGCGACCATCGCGGACGCCGCGCTTTTCGCGGACAGCCGCGAGTCGGTCTGCAGCGAGGCCGGCGACTACCTGCTGGCGCTCGCCGAGGGAGCGATCGGGCCCGGCCACATCAGGGCCGAGATCGGCGAGCTGCTGACCGGCCAGGCGGCCGGCCGGACCGGCGACGAGGAGATCACCGTCTTCGAGTCCCTCGGGCTCGCCGTGGAGGACCTGGCCGCCGCCGCGTACGTGTACGGCGAGGCCAGGCGCCTCAGCGCCGGAACATGGGTCGATTTCTAGCGATTCATTGGGTCCATTCCGCTCATCGGTTTATCCCGCCGAGACTCCTCGCCATATCCCGTCCAGGCTCCCGACCGCCGGGGGCGCGGCCTGGCGGCGGGCGGCAGCCCGGCTGCGGGGCTCCCATTCGCGCGCCGCGGGCCGGGCCGCTAGGCTCACCACATGCGCGCGAACCGCACCAACGGCTGGTGGCGCCGCCATTAGGCGGTGCCAGGTTCGTGATCCGCGGATCCTGAAGGCGACCGCCCGGCAGCCCGGCGGTCGCCTTTCCCGTGCCCGCCCGGGCACGCCGGGCCTGAATGCGGGAGAGGCCCCATGCGAGAGGCACCGATAGACCCGTCGCTTGCCGACCTGGCGAGCATCGCCAAGGCCGACGCGGCCGCCGACGTCGCGGCCAACGCAGCAGCCGGGGCCAGCGGGGATGTCGCGGGCGGCGCTGGCGTGGCGACCAGCTTCGTGACGAACGCCGGAATCCGGGTCAGCCGGATCGCGGCCCGGTTCGACCCGGCGCTGGTGGCCGAGATCACCCGCCAGGTCGACGAGCGCCGCGGCGGGGTGCTCAGCTCCGGGATGGAGTACCCCGGCCGGTACAGCCGCTGGCACGTGGCCTACGTCGACCCCTGCATCGAGATCGTCGCCCGCGGCAGGCGAATCTCCGCCAGGGCGCTGAACCAGCGCGGCGCGGTCCTGCTCCCGGTCATCGACGCGGCGCTGCGCCGGGCCGGCGACCCCTCCGGCCCGCACCCCGCTAGCCCGCACCCCGCGGACCCGCACCCCACGGACCCGCACCCCGCTAGCCCGCACCCCGCGGACCCGCACCCCGCCGACGCGGGCATCACCGAGGTGGTCATCCCGGACCCCGGCCGCTCCTTCACCGAGGAGGAACGCAGCCGCAGGCCCACCGTCTTCTCCGCGATCCGCGAGATCATCGCCGCCTTCGCCGGCCCGGACGAGCACCTCGGGCTCTATGGCGCGTTCGGCTATGACCTGGCGTTCCAGTTCGAGCCCGTCCGGCAGCGGATCCGGCGCGACGACGCGCAGCGCGACCTCGTGCTGCACCTGCCCGACGAGCTGTACGTAGTGGACCGCAAGCGGGAGACAGCCCTGCGCTACTCCTACGAGTTCGAGCTGGCCGGCGCCACGACGGAAGGACTGCCGCGTGCGACGGCGGGCACCCTTCGCGGCGGGACCGGCCATGGGTCATCCGTTCCGGATCCTGACCTTCCGGCCGACCCGGTGCCGGGCTCGTACGCGCGGGTCGTCGAGCTCGCCAGGGAGCGGTTCGCCCGGGGCGACCTGTTCGAGGTGGTGCCAAGCCAGGTCTTCCACGCCGCGTGCGGCTCGCCCGCCGCGTTCTACGAGCGGCTGCGGCAGCGCAACCCGGCGCCGTATGAGTTCTTCCTGAACCTGGGCGAGGGGGAGTACCTGGTCGGCGCCTCGCCGGAGATGTACGTCCGGGTGACCGGCAGCCGGGTCGAGACCTGCCCGATCGCGGGCACCATCGCCCGCGGCGCCGGGCCGCTGGAGGACGCGGAGAACATCAGGACGCTGCTGGACTCGCG
>JBEKFH010000305.1:0-5792 GCA_050013415.1 Streptosporangiaceae bacterium
GCCCCCGCCGCATCGGCGGCGACCGCCAGGACGGCCCCCGCCAGGACGGCCCCCGCCGCATCGCCCGCGGGCGCCGGCGGACTCTCCGGGATCTTCGCCCCGGGTCAGCGTTTCACCAGCCAGGGCCTCTACGGCGTGGCCGCGCAATCCGCAACCAATGCCTGGGCGGTCGGCAACACCACTGCCGGGCACGCGGTGTTCAAGTACGGTCCGCCGTGGGTGGCGGAACCCCATGTGCCGGCGTTCCCCGCTGGGACGAAGAGCTACCTGCAGGGCGTGGCCGCCATCCCGCCCGCCAATTCGCTGGCACTGGCGGCTGGCTACACGGTCAAGGGCGGCACCGCCACCGGACTGATCGGGATCGGGAACACGGCGCACTGGTCGACGCTGTACTCGGGCCCCGCTGACAGTTACCTCTTCGGCGTGGCCGCCACCTCGCCGACCAATGCCTGGGCAGTCGGTTACACGGTCAGCGGCACGAGCGCCACTCCGCTGATCCTGCACGGCACCGGGCCAGGCCTCAGCACCTGGACGCCGGTGCCCAGCCTCCCGGTCTACGGAACGGACAGCTACCTCTACGGCGTGGCCGCCACGGCCGCCGGCGATGTCTATGCGGTCGGCGACACCCAGGCCACCCCCAGCGCCCCGGACAGGACCCTGATCTATCACTCGAGCGGCGGCCCCTGGACACGGATGCCCAGCCCGCCCGGCCCGAACCCGTCGAACAACAGCGTCCTGTTCGGCGTGGCCGCGACCACGGCCTCCTACCCCGTCAAGGTCTGGGCGGTCGGCGGCAGCGACACCAACGACAACACCCAGGCACTGATCCTCGGCCTGAGCGGCGGCACCTGGCATCAGGTGCCGGCTGGCGACATCACCTTCCTGAACTCCCCCTTCGACAGCGCCATCCTCGGCGTGTCCTTCGTCCCCGACCCGACAGGAGCCGCGAACCCCTATGTCTGGGCGGTCGGCGGCGCCGGCATCGCCTCCGACACCTACGAGACCGTGATATTGCAGCATTACGTCTCCGCCCCCACCTGGAACCAGGTGACCAGCCCGAACCCCGGACCCAGTAACTTCCTTCAGGGCGTGTCTGCCTTCTCCCCGACCAGTGCCTGGGCAGTCGGCGCCGCGGGCAGCAATTTCCTGGTCGAGCGCTGGTCGCCTTCGAGTCCTCCCTGGACCTGACCACAACAGGCGACAGCGGGTAGCTCCCGCCAAGGTGCGATGCGCCGCCGGCAGCCGACGCCGGCGGCGCATCGCCGGGCAGCGGCTGGCGATGTGGTGCCGGGCCTGGGCTGGCGGCGCATCGCCGGGCTCCGGCTGGCGGCGGTTCGTCCGGTAGGGTCCCGGGAATGGCCGTTAGCTCCCCCGCCTGGCGGAACTGGGCGGGCAACCAGGGCGCGGAGCCGCGCGAGATCGTCGTGCCCCGGTCGCCTGACGAGGTGGCGGCCGTTGTCCGCGGGGCAGGCAGCCGGGGCCTGACCGTCCGGATGACCGGCGCCGGACATTCGTTCACTGCGGTTGCGGTCACGGACGGCGTCATGATGCGCCCCGGCGGGCTGGCCGGCATCAGGTCGGTCGATGCGGCGGCCGGGCTGGCCACCGCCGAGGCAGGCTGCCCGCTGTCGGTGCTGAACGAGGAACTGCTCTCCCGCGGGCTCGCGCTCGCGAACATGGGCGACATTCAGGTCCAGACGGTGGCGGGCGCGATCCAGACCGGCACGCACGGCACCGGCCGGGACACCGGCGGCATGGCGGCGCAGGTAGCTGGCCTGGAGCTGGTGCTGGCCGACGGCACGATCGCGTCATGCTCCGCCGAGCAGGACCCGGAGCTGTTCGCCGCTGCCAGGATCGGCCTCGGCGCGCTCGGTGTGCTCACGGCGGTCACGTTCCGCGTGGTCCCGGCGTTCCTGCTGGAGGCGCGCGAGGAGCCGATGCGCTGGGACGAGGTCACCGGCAGGCTGGACGAGCTGACCACCGTCAACGAGCATTTCGAGTTCTACTGGTTCCCGCACACGGAGGGGTGCCTGACCAAGCGGAACAACCGGGTGCCCGGCCCGGCCCGGCCGCTCGGCAGGTTCCGCCACGCGCTGGACGACGAGTTCCTGTCCAACACGCTGTTCGGGGCCGCCTGCCAGCTGGGGCACTGGTTCCCGCCGGTGATCAGGCCGGTGAACGCGGTGGCCGGGCGGGCCCTGTCCGCGCGCAGCTATACCGACGCCTCGCACCGGGTGTTCACCAGCCCGCGCCGGGTCCGGTTCAAGGAGCAGGAGTACGCCATACCGCGGGAGGCACTGGGAGCCGCGCTCGCCGAGATCCGCGCGCTGCTCGCCCGCCGGGACTGGCGGATCAGCTTCCCGATCGAGGTCCGGGTGACGCCAGGCGACGATGTGTGGCTGTCCACCGCCTACGGCAGGGACAGCGCGTACATCGCCTGCCACGTCTTCCACGCCTCGCCGCACCAGGACTACTTCCGCGAGGTGGAGGCGGTGCTGACCGCCGTGGGCGGGCGGCCGCACTGGGGCAAGCTGCACACCAGGCAGGCCGGCTACCTACGCGGCGCTTATCCGAGGTTCGGCGATTTCGTGGCGCTGCGCGACAAGCTCGACCCGGAGCGGAGATTCGGCAACGCCTACCTGGCCCAGGTCCTCGGCCCGTAGCCCGTACTTCGCCGCGCCCGGCTGCGCCGGATCGGTCTACTCGGGGAGGAGCTTTTCATGATCACGGAAATAAGGGGGGGTCAGAGCAGCCCACTATTTCCGCCTTATCGATGAACGGCGCCGGGGGGCGGCGGGACCCTGGGCAGTTCGCGCTGGAGCTTATTGCTACATCTGTGGCAGTTATGTAGCATAAGCGTGTGAGTACAAAGGATCGGCTTTCAGCATCCGTTGACGCTGAGCTGATAGCCGTAGCCCACGAGGCGGTTACCCATGGCCGGGCCGAGAGCGTGAGCGCGTGGGTGAATGATGCCCTCCGCCTGAAGGCCGATCACGACCGCCGGCTGGCTGCGCTCGACGAGTTCCTGAGCGCATATGAAGCCGAGCACGGCGAGATAACCGAGCAGGAGATGCACGATGCCGCCCGCCGGGCGAGGGCTGGGGCCGTCGTGGTCCGGGGCCGGCCTGCTGGCCAGGCGGCCGGCCCACCGGAAGGCCGTGGTGCTGCCTGATGCTCGTGCTCGATGCGGGAGCGTTCGTGGCGGTTGACCGCGGTGACCGTGATGTCGTGGCCCTGGTCAAGCGCGAGCGCCTGGCGGGCAGGCCTCCGGTCACCTGCGGGGGCGTGGTCGCGCAAGTCTGGCGCGGCGGTAACGGAAGGCAGGTACCGCTCGCCCGGCTGCTGGCAGGGGTCGACGTTGTGCCGATCGATGACAGCCTGGGTCGCCGGGCCGGGATCTTGCTAGCTCGCAGCGGCCAGTCCGATGCCATCGACGCAGCGGTGGTCTGCCTGGCTGGCGACGGGGATGACATCCTCACCTCCGACCCCGGCGATCTTCGCGCACTCGCGGAGGCTGCCGGGATCCATCTAGAGCTCGTCCCCGTATAGCTGCGTGCATGGGCGGCTGTTCAGCCGGCGATTCGTCCGGGCCATCTCCGCCATCCGCGGCTACGAGCATCGGCAATGCAGGCGGTCGCGCTGGCCATCACCTGATGACCGCGACGGGCACTCCAGGAGGCACCGGGTGAGCGACTGGGACATCGTGCTGCGCGGGGGGCGCGTGATCGATCCGGAGTCGGGCCTTGACGCTGTGCGCGATGTCGCGGTCGCGGCGGGCCGGGTCGCGGAGATCGGGACCGGGCTGGGCCCCGGGCGGGCTGACTACGATGTCGCGGGCCTCGCGGTGACTGCCGGGTTCGTCGACCTGCACAGTCACGTGAGCGACATCGCGGGCCTGCGGCTGCAGTGCCTGGACGGTGTCACGACCGCTCTGGAGCTGGAGGCGGGCGTCACCCCCGTCGAGACTGCGTACCAGAATGCCGCCGCCGAAGGCCGGCCGGTCAACTACGGCTACGCCGCATCCTGGGCGCAGGCCCGGATGGAGGCGGTTGCCGGGATCGCGCCGGACGGCACGATGGCCGCGTTCCTGGCCAGCATCGCGAACCCGTCATGGCAGCGCCCGGCCGCGCCCGCGGAGATCTCCGCGCTGCTGGCGCGGCTGTCGGCTGACCTGGCGAGCGGGGCGCTGGGCATCGGCGTGCTCGCCGGGTACGCGCCGCTCACCGACCCGGCCGAGTACCTGCAGGTCGCCCGGCTTGCCGCCGAGGCCGGCGTGCCCGTCTTCACGCACGCGCGGGACCTGATCGAGATAGCCCCGCAGACGCGCATCGACGGCGCGGAGGAGATCGTCCGCGCCGCGGGCGAGACCGGCGCGCAGATGCATTACTGTCACGTCAACAGCACCTCGCAGCGGCACATCGACAGGGTGCTGGACCTGATCACCAGGGCGCAGGCAGCCGGGGCGCGCGTGACCACCGAGGCCTACCCGTACGGGTCCGGCATGACCGGCATCGGGGCCGCGTTCCTCGCGCCCGAGCGGCTCGGCGAGCGCGGGCTCTCGCCGTCCTCGCTCACCTACGCGCCGACCGGCGAGCGGATCGCCAGCGAGGCCCGGCTGCGCGAGCTGAGGCAGGCCGATCCCGGCGGCCTGGCGATCATCGAGCTACTCGACGAGGACGACCCGGGCGACCGCCAGCTGCTGATGCGCTCGCTCACCTTCCCCGGCGCCATCGTCGCCAGCGATGCCATGCCGCTGACCTGGACCGGGCCAGCACCCGGGCCGCTCAGCTGGCCGCTGCCCGGGACCGCGATCACGCATCCGCGCACAGCCGGGACGTTCTCCCGGGCGCTGCGCCTGCTCACCCGCGGAGACCGGCCGCTCAGCCTGACCGAGGCACTGAGCAAGTGCAGCCTGCGGCCGGCCCTGCTGCTGCAGGACCACGTGCCGGCCATGCGCCGCAAGGGCCGGCTGCACAGCGGCAGCGACGCTGACATCGTCGTTTTCGACCCGGCCGCGATCAGCGACCAGGCCAGCTACGCGCACAGCACCCGCCCGTCGACCGGCATCCGGCACGTCCTGGTCAACGGCGCGTTCGTCATACGAGACAGCGACATCGTCGCCGGCGCCCTGCCCGGCCGCCCCGTCCGCGCCGACCCGCGATAGGCAAGTGGCGCCGCCGGGGCCGCAGGGCCGGGCCCGCAGTGGTTTAAGCAAACCCGTTCGATGTGGCATCGGATGGGTTGGATGCCACCCAGTGCCACACGGAACGGGTTACCGGCGGCCGGGAACGGCCGATGCCCCGGGCCCCCGGGCAGAGATGCCTCGGGACCCCTTCCCCCCCTTCGCGGAGGGAACGAGGTCCCGGGGCATTCCGTGTCGCCGGTACGGTGCCGCCGGTACCGGCGGGCTGCTACGCGTTCTGAGTCGCGGTCCACGACTGGGTGTTCGATGTGCAGGATTGTGCGGTGCCGTTGTTGTAGGTGAGCGTCTCCCGGAACGTCCCGGCTGCCCGTGCCGCCCCGGAGGGGGCTACGCCATGGAAGTTGCCCCGGAAGTTATAGGTGAACGTCGCCGGGTAGCCGCGGTAGACGCCGCTCTGGGTGGTCGTCGCGGTGAACGACCCGCTGGACTTGAGCGGGACTGACGCGATCTGGAAAGGCTCGGTGACAGTGCCGCCGCCCGGCGAGCAGTCCAGGTAGACCACGGGGATGGAGATGTCCTGCAGGCTGGTCTGGCTGGCCGCGACGTAGAACGTGATCAGCCCGTCGGTCTGCGGGTTCAACGCCGTGTA
>JBEKFH010000306.1:0-5784 GCA_050013415.1 Streptosporangiaceae bacterium
ATCTCACCTTCGCCGTCTTCCCCGCCGCCCGGTTCGGGCTCGGTGTCCTTGGTGCCGAGGGCGTCGGTGATGCGCTGGTTCGCGGCGTCGGCCTGCCCGTCGATGCAGTGCGCGTAGATCTTCAGCAGGACGGCGACGCCGTGCCCGGCCCGGCGGGCGACCTCGGTCGCGGGCACCCCGGAGTTCAGCCACAGCGACACCGCCGCGTGCCGCAGGTCATACGGGCGGCGGCCGAGCGGGGAGCGGTACTGCGCCTCGGTGAGGGCCGTCTTGCGGGCCTCGGCCCACACGGCGCTGTAGGCGGAGTCCTGGATGAGGCCGCCCCGGCTGGTCTGGAAGACCCGCCCGTCCGGGGTGGTGCCGTACTTCTTGATGTGGGCGCGGAGCAGCTTGACGAGTTCGGGCGGGATGGGGATGGTGCGGGTCTCGTTGTCGGCGCGGTGCTTGAGGCCGCGTTCCTGGCGGGCGGTGCCGTCATCGGTCCAGGCCGTGCCCGCCCGGGACGCCGAGGTGGCCAGGACGATTCTCCCCCACCCGTTCTTCGGCAGGTGCAGGTCGGCCTCGCGGAGCATGACCGCCTCCGAGGGCCGCAGCGCGGCGTAGTACAGGCAGGCGAAGAACGCTTCCAGGTGCCCCCCGGCCGCTCAGCGCCCGGACGGCGGCCAGCAGGCTGCGGGCCTGAGCGGGGCTGACCACCACCCGCCGGTCGACGCTTGTCGCGACGGCGAGAGTCGTCCACTGAATGCGGTCGACCGGGTTGGAGGCGAGGTGGCCCTGCTCGACGGCGTAGCCGAGGGCGTTGTAGAACACCGACCGCTTGCGCCGCTGGGTCGACCCGGCGGCCGGCCGGCTTGCCGGTCAGGTTCCTGGCGCAGGCGGCCAGCGCGAGCCGCACCGTCGCGGTGTCCTCCAGGTGGCGACGGGCAGGGAGGCGGACGCGGTCCGGCTGCTCGGGGCGGCCCTGCGGTCATGATCTCGCTGCCGGCCCTGGAGGATGTCATCGACCGCTCCGGCGTCGCGGCGCAAATCGAGGTGCTGCTGCCCGCCGGGGCGCGGCCCCGGCAGCTGGCAGTCCGCACCCTGCTGGCCGGGATGTGCCTGGCCCAGGCCGATCACCGGCCCGCCCACCTCACCCGCGTGCACCAGGCCCTGATCGGCCTGCCCGAGGACGACCGGCGGCGGCTCGGCGTGACCGCGGACTGGAAGCACGGCCCGCACCTGCTGACCTGCCGGCAGACCGAGCGCACCTTCGGCCTGGTGGCAGACGCGCTGGCCAGGGAAGAGCCCGATGGGCTGCCCTCCGGCCGGCTGCAGGGCGCCTGCGACGGCCTGCTCGAGGCCTCCATCCCGGGCAAGTTCAAGGACTCCAGCACGTCGCTGGCGGTGGACTGGACAGACCTGGAGTCGTTTTCCCGGCCCCCGCCGCACGGCACCAGCGACTGCGCCGACCCCGAGGCGTCTTGGGGGCACCGCAAGAACAACCTGCTGCGCAGCGAGGACGAGCTGTTCTACGGCTACTACCTGTCCGCCGGGGTCATGATGGGCGAGGAGAACGGGCCGGCCGTCCCCGAGTTCGCCCGCCGCGCCGCGCTGTCGTCGGGCCGGCGCGACCCGGTCCGCGCCTTCGCCCCCGTGCTGGCCGCGATGCCCGGCCAGGGATCCCGCTCGGCGACATCCTCGCCGACTGCGGCTACGCCCACCGCGACGCAGCGGCCTGGGCCATCCCGCTGCGGGCCGCCGGCGCACGGCTCGTCCAGGACCTCCACCCGCACGACCGCGGGCCCAAGGGCACCCACGAGGGCGCGATTATCAGCAACGGGAACCTGTACTGCCCCGGGGCGCCCCGGCCGCTGCTGGAGCTAGAGCCACTCGCCCGCACCGCTACGAAAGACCAGGCCGCGGACCACGACCGCAAGACCAGCGAGCTGGCCCGCCACATGCTCGGCCGCCTCACCGCCGACGACCAAGACGGCTACCCCGCGTGCGGTGCCCCGCCGCGGCGGGCAAGATCCGCTGCCCGCTCCGGCCCGCATCGATGACCCTGGACCGGGACCGGCCCGAGATCCTCCAGCACCCGGAACATCCCCAGGCCTGCTGCGCGCAGCAGACCATCACCGTCCCGCCGGGCGTCCTCGCCAAGACCGCGCAGAAACACGACTACCCGTCCGCGCCCTGGCGCCGCTCCTACGCCCGCCGCACCGGCGCCGAGCGCGGCTTCGCCACCATCAAGGACCCCGCCACCAGCAACATCACCCGCGGCTGGTGCCGCCTCATAGTCCTGACGCCCCTGATGCTGTTCGCGACGACCCTGCTCATCGTCCGCAACCAGCGCATCCTGCGCGCCTGGGACGCCCGGCAAGAAGACAGCCAGCACCGCGCCGCCAAAGGGCTGCCACCCAAAACCCGCAAGCGACGCCGCAAGACCCTCGCCGACCTCGCCGCCGGACCGCCCTACCCCGGCGCCGCCACGACAGCAGCCGCGACCAGGCGAAAGCACGCCCCGACACAGGACAAACCAGGAACCGGGCCCGGCCACAGCGCCCAAGGCCCCGCACCAGGCCACAGACCACCATCCAGGCCCGAGTGTCAGACCCAAACATGAAAATGATCCCCACCGAAACGTGAAGACCTCCGGGTGGGTTACCGACAGAGACTTGAACCCCGAACCCGCGGTCATCGCTCAGCCGCCGTCGCGGGTGATCCTGGCCCGCCGGGGACGCAGCACGCCGACCCCCGCTCCCCGCTGGCCGTCTTCGCCTGGCGGGCAGGCTTGGCCGCGGCGGCCGGCTCGATCAGGTCATCCATCGAGCAGCCCAGGATGTCCAGCAGCGGACCTGATTAATCGTTCTGCGGTTTTTTCGCGCCGGTGGCAACGCAGTGCAGGGCTGCCGGGTCAACGATGATGACGTCACGGCCGACGCGTCGGATCACGTCGTGCGCCTTGAAGAGCTGCATCACGCGCGATACGACGTCGCGCACCGACCCGGTCGCATCCGCGAGATCCTGGTGGCTGACCGTCACCATCAGTCCCTCAGGCTCGCGCCGGGCGAAGTCGAGCAGGTGCCGGGCGACGCGTGCTCGGACCGGAAGGAAGACGTCGGCGGTCAAGTTGTCGGCCGTCGCAAAGTTCAGCTGCGCGACGTGTCGCGCGACCGCCCACGCAAGTGCAGGTTCGTGGCGGCCCAGCTCCAGGAAGTGTTCGGTCCTGAGGCGGACGATGGCGCCGTCGGAGAACGCGGTGACATAGGTGTGCGCAGGGCCGGCGAGCAGCTCTGGCACCCCGAGCACATCTCCGTGAGCGCCGTAGCGAAGAGTCGCTTCCCGACCCTCGCGGGAACGCGCAAGTACTCGGAACAGGCCATCGGTGACGACTGCGATGAGCCGGTCCGGCGTGTCCGCTCCGCCGTGCAGCAACGTCTGGCCGGCCACGACCTCCTGGACGCGTGCTTCGTTGAGCAGCGCACGTTGCACGCGTGACGGCAGGTCGCCGAAGAAAGACTCCCGCCACGCACTGAACGCGGCAGCGGTGAGAAAGCCCGCCGCGGGATGAGTCTCTAGGCGCGGGTTCACCAACCCGACACTACCAACGGCACGATCGGTCACGACACTCCTGGTCACGGCGTCAGCACCGCCCGTCCCCCGACCTTACCGCTCGCGAGCCGCTCGAATACGTCATTGATGTCCTCGAGCGGATGCCGCTCGACACGGTGGACCAGCTTGCCTGCGGCAGCGAGCGCGAGCACGTCATCGAGGTCGTTGCGGCTTCCCCAGTTACTGGTCGTCATCCGTGCTTCCATAGCGGTGCCGAGATAACTGAACGGCACGCTGCCTCCGGCCAGGCCGAGCAGGACGAGCGTGCCCTGGCGGGCGAGAACCGCGGCCCCGAAGCGAAGCGTGGCGTCGACCCCGACGAAGTCGATGCCGGCGGCGACGCCTTCACCGCCGGCAACCTCGCGTACGTGCTCGGCGGCGGCATCCTCTCGGGGATCGACTGCGAGATCGGCGCCGAGCCCCATGGCGATCGCACGCTTGTCCGCAGCGGTGTCCGCAACGATCACCGTGGACTGCGTGAGCAGCTTGAGGAACTGGATGGCGTACTGCCCCAGTCCTCCTGCGCCGATGACCAGCGTGGTCGTGCCCGGAGTCAGCTTCGTGAGCACCTTCTTGACGGCGGAGTAGGGAGTGAGCGCCGCGTCGGTAAGCGGTGCGGCCACGACCGGGTCGAGTCCGCGCGCTGGCACGAGATGGCGCAGCGCGGGCACAAGCAAGTATTCGGCGTACCCTCCTGGCGCTCCCATGCCTCCCCAGCGCCTGGGGTCGCACAGCTGCTCTTGCCCGCCCATGCAGAAACGGCAGCGCCCGCACCCCCACCCGCCGAATACCACCACAGGGTCACCAATGGCGATACCGTCGATCGAGTCAACCCCCGGGCCGAATTCCTCGACATAGCCGCCGTTCTCGTGGCCCATGCGCAACGGCGGCGCAAAGGGGCCGCCCGCCCGGCCATGCAGGTCGGAATGGCAGACGCCCGCGCCGGCGATACGCACGAGCACCTGCCCGGGGCCTGGTTCCGGCTTGGGGATCTCCTCGATCTCGAACGGCTCTCCGAAATCTCTCAGGACAGCTGACCGCATCGTCAGACCACCGCGCCTAGCCGAGGATCATGCACGTCCAAACCAAGCTCGTCCCGATCATGAACGAGCATTTCGTACGGGAAGCCCTGCGGGCGTGCGCTGACCTCGTCCAACCGGGCGAGTTGTTCGGATCCGAGCTCGAACTCAAGCGCATCGAGGTTCGCGCCGAGCTCGTCGCGTGACCGCGGGCCGATCACCGGAAACGCCC
The DNA here is from genome assembly GCA_050013415.1 of Streptosporangiaceae bacterium. Classification (GTDB taxonomy): domain Bacteria; phylum Actinomycetota; class Actinomycetes; order Streptosporangiales; family Streptosporangiaceae; genus Palsa-506. The sequence goes on from JBEKFH010000306.1 coordinate 4,843, forward strand.
CATGCGCGAGCACCCAGGCAATGGCGACGGTAACCGGATGAGTCCCGGCTTCCTTCGCGATGCTGACGACCGTGTCGACGATCTGCTGGGTCTGGCTGTCTTTCGTGACCATTCCCTCGGGTGACTGAGGGCCTGCCTCGGCGGCGATCTCGAACTTGCCGGTATCCGCCCCGGCGTCGTAGAAGATCGGCATCGAGCCCGTCAGCAGGCCTCCGGCCAGGGGCGACCATGCCATCAGGCCAAGGCCCCTGGCGTGGGCCAGGGGAAAGTGCTCGCGTTCGGACGTTCGCTCAAGCAGGTTGTAGTTCAGCTGCAGCGCGATCAGGGGAGCCCACCCGCGAACGTCGGCGATGGTTGCGCCCGTGGCCGCTCGCCAGGCAGGGAAGCTCGACAGCCCCACCCACAAGATTTTCCCAGCGCTAACCAGGTCGTCCAGACCCGCCATGAGCTCGTCCATCGGGGTCACACCGTCGTCGGTATGAGCGAAGTAGACGTCGATGTAATCGGTCCCAAGACGCCGCAGGCTTCCCTCGACTTCCTGCCTCAGCGCCTTGCGGTGCTGTCCCGCCGCAGCTGCGGCTGGCCGCGCGACGGCGGTCCGGCCGAATTTGGAAGAGACCACGATCTCTTCGCGGCGCGAGCCCCGCATCAGCTCGCCGAGCAGCTCCTCCGCACGGCCACCGAGATAGCGGGTCGACGTGTCGACCAGGTTTCCGCCGGCATCGAGATAAGCGGCTATCGCGTCCCGCGCCTGGGCCAGGTTGACGTCGCCTCCCGGCCCGAGCCCCAATCGTCCCGTGCCAAGTGCCAGCGGCGAGACCTGTACGCCGGTGCGTTCGCCAAGGAGCTTCATTCTCATTTCACGTCCTCCATAATTGAGCCTGTCGTTACCCGGGGTGACAGCGGTGTGTCCGCTCCCGCGACCCAGGCGATGCTTGCCCG
>JBEKFH010000307.1:0-5724 GCA_050013415.1 Streptosporangiaceae bacterium
GCCGTCATGCGCGTGTCGATGAGCAACTGGGCGACCGGGGCGGCCAGCATAGACGCCTCGGTCGATGCCGTGGCACGGGCCGTCCGTGCTGCAGCGCGCAGCCACTGAACCGCACCACAGCATTGGGATCAGCCGGGTACAGCGCCCGGGGCATGGAGGGCATTGGACATCATGGCGATCCGCGCGGTGGTTTTCGATATCGGTGGCGTACTGGAGATCACCCCGGACCTTGGTGTCACCGGGCTGTGGGAGACCCGGCTCGGGCTGCCTGCCGGGGAACTCAGCAAGCGGATGCACGACACCTGGGCGGCCGGCAGCATCGGCACGGTCACCGAGGACGACGTGCACCAGGCGATCAGTGATCGCCTCGGCCTAGACGGACAGCAGCTGGCGGCGTTCATTGCTGACATCTGGCGTGAGTACCTGGGCACCGCGAACACCGGGCTGATCGAGTACGCCCGCCGGCTGCGGCCGCGGTATCGCACCGGGATCGTGAGTAATAGCTTCGTCGGCGCCCGGGAACGAGAGCAGGCGGCGTACGGATTCGGGGAACTGGTCGACGAGATCGTCTATTCCCACGAGGCCGGGATGAGCAAGCCCGATCCCCGGATCTACGCCCTGGTCTGCGCTCGCCTCGGCGTCCGCGCGCAGGAGACGGTATTCCTCGATGACGCGGGCCGGTGCGTGGACGGCGCGCGGGAAGCGGGCATGCACGCGGTCCGCTACCAGGACAACGCCCAGGCCATCGAAGAGATCGAGAAGCTGCTCACCGCCCCGTAAAGGCGCCTGCCGCCGAAGCCGCAAAATCGCAACGACCCCCCGGAACCGCGTCCATCCATTCAGCGCGACAGATGGCCTGCTGCCGCTTCCCTCGCGCGGGCCGGACTTAGCCGGCTCTTGACCGCCGCAAAGGACAGTCCTAGAGTCCCGCGACAGAAGGAGGGTCACATGGATGCTTTCCTGAAATGCCGGGTATGGCCCGCCGCTGCGGCGGTTATCGGCAGCGGGGCGGTGGTGGCGGGCATGCTGCTAGCCACCCCGGGGACCGCGCAAGCGACCACGCTGGCGTGCGGGTCCGCGGTCACGACCAGCGTCACCCTGACGGCGAACGTGAACTGCACCGCTGACACCACCGACAACGGCCTTAACATCGAGGCCCCGGACGTCACGGTGAACCTGAACGGCCACTCCATCCTCGGCCCCGGCGACACCTACCAGACGTCCGGGGTCTCGGACAACGGCTACAGCGGCGTCACCGTCGAGTCCGGGACGATCTCCAACTTCACCAGCGCGCTGGATTTCGAGGGCTCCAGCGGCAGCGACCTGACCGGCATCGTGGCCGAGCACGTGACGGCCACCGAGACGACGCTGGGAGATGAGGACTACGGCTTCTACGCCGAGTACCTGACCGGGGCCAGCATCAGCAGCATGACGGTGAAGGGCGCCTACTACGGTGTCTATCTGGCGGACAGCAGCAGCAGCACCGTCACCGGCAACCAGGTCAGCGGCGCCTTCATCGGGTTGTATGACGATGGGGGCATGGCCAACACCTGGTCACACAACACCGTGTCGCTCGCCAGCTACTGGTTCGGGGTGGAGGCGCTTGAGACCACCGGCACCGTGATCGCGTCCAACACCATCACCGGCAGCGCATCTGACGGCGTCTTCAACGCCGACGGAACCAGCGTCTCCATCACCGGCAACACCCTCAGCGGCCTCTATGACGGGATCTACGACGACGAGTCCACCGGGACCACTGCCAGCGGCAACACCGCCTTGGGCGACCTGTTCGGGCTGTATGCGTACGAACCCGACGGCGCGGCCTACACCGGCAACCACCTCAGCCATGGCATGTACGGGATCGAGACCGACTACCCGGCCAGCGAGACGCTGAAGAAGAACACCACCGACGGCAACTCCGAGGCCGGCGTCTACGTCTACACCGCCGACGGGACCGGCACCTACTCGGCCGCGCTGACCAGCAACACCGCCGACAAGAATGCCTACGGCCTCTACTCCCAGATCCCTGCCACCGGGTCGGGCAACGAGGCCTCCGGAAACAGCGTGCTCAACTGCTACAACGTCAAGTGCAATAAGGCCAAGGGCGCCACCAAGGTCCCCGCGCCGCCGCATCACCCGCCCGCGATCAATAAGGCTGCCACCAGGGCTCCAGCCGCCAGGTCGGCATAATCCCGGCGTCGGCTTAATGACACTTATGCCGATGTCGGCATAACGTTCACCGCTGCCGCAACGTCATGGCCAAAGTGCCCGTCGAGCACGCCAAAGTGCCCGTCGAGCACCAGCCGAGGTGAAAGCCGCCTGCCGAGACCGCCGGGAGCATTTCAGTGATCAGGCTGGTCCTTACGTGGGATTCGCAATCCGTAGGGGCCATCCCTGGAAACCGTTGGCCGTTTCGTGGGATCCTTCGCCAAGACCATTTCTAGCCTGGAGGAAACATGCGCAGCGACATACGCGAAGGCGGGACGTTCCCCGACTACGAGCTAGCCGACCAGTCCGGTAAGCGGCGTTCTCTCTCGGAACTTCAAGGGGGCAACCCGATGGTGCTCCATCTCTCCCGCGGCGGATTCGACCCGAAGGAGCACCAGTTTGTCCGGCAGTTGGTCGACGTCTACCCGGAATTTCGAAACGCATACACACGATTGGTCCTCATCTCCACCGACAATCAACTGAACATCAATGAGTTCCGGGACGCTGTGGGCGCCACCTGGCCGTTCCTGTCCGATCCCGGTCGGGTGATCCAGAAAGATCTGGACATCAAAGAGTTCACCGATGAGCCGCACGACCCGATGATTCCCCACACGTTCGTCCTCGAACCCGGACTCAAGATCTTCAAGGTCTACAACGGCTACTGGTATTGGGGCCGTCCGACCATGGCAGAGCTGCACGTGGACCTGCGGGCTCTCTTTCAGAAGATTCGGCCGGATTTCGACCTGGCGTCGCCGGGATTGAAGGAGGCGTGGGAACGAGGAGATCGCGATCGGTTTCTCGTCGACACGCTCGAGGAGCCGATTCGCTACACCGAAGGAAAGAGCGTCGGCATCAAACGCTGACTACTGCAGAGGGGTGGGTGCCTTTCTGCCGTTCAGTCTCCGCCGTCGTGGAGTCCCTCGTCGTTCGCGGACTGAACGGGAAAGGTCCACCGTGGACCGTGAACTGCTTTGGGAAGGCTCGCGGGCTGGGGTGACGTCGAACGCCGATAGCTGGGGAAACTCCCAGGTGCAAGGCAGCCGATCTGGTGCGACAATGCAACCAGAGCCGACCAGAGGAGACCGCGATGAGCACCGTCGAGGGTCAGGATGGCGAAACCGGCGGGACGGCAAACAGCGCAGCTGTCGATCTGAAGCTCGAGGTGGTCGTCATCCCCGTAGCTGACGCCGACCGCTCCAAGGCGTTCTACGCCGGCCTCGGATGGAGGCTCGACGCCGACTTCTCGTTTGACAACGGCTTCCGGGTCGTGCAGTTCACGCCACCCGGATCGCTGTGCTCCGTGCAGTTCGGCACCAGGATCACCGGTGCCCCGCCCGGTTCTGCCCATGGGCTCTACCTGATCGTGTCCGACATCGATGCCGGGCGCGAGGAGCTCATGAGCCGGGGCGCCAAGGTCAGTGAGGTGTTCCACGCCGGAGCGCCGGGGGCACAACTTGATCCCGAGGGGGCGAGCGGTCGGGTGAGCGGACCGGACCCGGATCACACGAGCTACAGCTCCTTTGCGACGTTCCAAGACCCGGACGGCAACAGCTGGCTGCTCCAGCAGGTGACCGAGCGGCTCCCGGGCCGGATCGATCCCGCCGCGACCTCGTTCAACTCCGCCGGTGACCTAGCCGGGGCATTGCGACGCGCCGAGGCCGCCCACGGCGAGCACGAAAAGCGGATCGGCAGGGCTGATCCGGATTGGCCCGACTGGTACGCCGAGTACATGGTGCGCGAGCAGACCGGTCAGAAGCTGCCCGCATGAGCGATTTCGACGTGATCGTGCTGGGCGGCGGTGCGCCAGGCGAGCATTGCGCGGGCGCTATCGCGGCGCGCGGTCTTCGGGTCGCGGTGGTCGAGCGGGAACTGGTCGGCGGCGAGTGCTCCTACTGGGCGTGCATCCCCTCCAAGTCGCTCTTGCGCCCGGGTGAGGCAGTCCAGGGTGCCCGTGACGTCGGCGCCAGTGCCCAGGTGGACGTCCAGGCGACGCTGGACTGGCGGGACTACATGGTGTCCGACTATTCGGATGCGGGACAGGAACGATGGCTGGCGGACCGGGGCATCGCTCTCATCCGTGGCGTAGGCCGGCTTGACGGGCTCGGCGTGGTCGAGGTCGACGGTACCCGGCATACTGCTGAGCACGTCGTCGTCGCGACAGGCTCGGATCCCGTCGTGCCGCCCATCCCCGGGCTTGACGGTCTGGACGGGGTGTGGGGCACGCGGGAGGCGACGGGCATGAAGTCCGTCCCCCGCCGGCTGATCGTGCTCGGCGGCGGATCGGCCGGTGTCGAGATCGCACAGGTGGTGAGGCGGCTCGGTGGCGAGACGGTGCTGGTCGAGGGAGCCGACCGGCTGATTCCCCGAGAGCCCGCGGCACTGGGCACGGCGCTCGCCGACGCGCTGCAGAGGGACGGGATCGAACTGCACCTCGGAGTGCGCGCGGCCGAAGCCCTGCGTGACGGGGACGACTACGTGGTGAGGCTCTCGGACGGGACCGAGGTGCGAGGTGAGCGACTGCTCGTGGCCACCGGTCGGCGTCCCCGTGTCGAAGGGATAGGGCTCGAGAGCGTCGGCATCGAAGCCGACCGGCACGGGATCCGGGTCGACCAATACCTGCGGGCCGGCGAGAGGACCTGGGCCATCGGTGACGTCAACGGGATCTGGCCCCTGACTCACGTCGGCGAGTACGAAGGCGACGTGGTGGCAGCGAACATCGCTGGTGAGAGCCACCCGGCGAACTACGAGGCGGTGCCGCGCGTCACGTACACCGATCCGCAGGCCGCCGCGGTCGGCGCCGCGGCCGCGCCCTACAGCACCACGATGCTGTTGTCGGAGTTGCCCAAGACCGCCTCGTACACCCACGCCTACGCCGAGTCGAACGGCTTCCTGACCTTGCTCAGCGACGGCGTCCGCTTGACCGGCGCCTATGCCCTCGGACCTGAGGCCGGTGAGTGGATGCAGCAGGCGACGCTCGCCATACGTGCCCGCGTCCCGCTGGAGGTGCTGAGCGATACCATCCAGCCCTTCCCCAGTTTCTCGTCGATCTTCGACTCGGCCTTCAAGGCGCTCCGCAGGGAGATAGCCAAGATGCCCCCGCCCACGCGACCGATGCAGGCTCAGGCGGCTCGGCCATGACGAGACGAGATCGGCGTTCGTCATAACATTGGCCACTCAGCCCGCCGCAGACGGGCGATCGACCCAATCCGCGGAGGTAGCAGATGGCCGAGCTCCCAGCGCCCCCAGAGAGAATTGTGCTGGCCCACTTCATCGTCTCGGACGATGTCGAGCGCTCTCGGCGCTTCTACACCGAAGTGCTCGGAGGCAGGATCGCCTTCTCCGGCCCCGGTGGGCTGACCTATGTCGCCCTGGCGAACAGTTGGATCATCATCAATGTCGGCGGAGGCCCCACCGACGACAAGCCCACGGTCACCCTTGAGACGCCAAGCGACCCCGACCGGGTCAGCAGCTTCCTCAATATCCGGGTCGCTGACATCCACGCCGTGTACGCCGAAT
>JBEKFH010000308.1:0-5719 GCA_050013415.1 Streptosporangiaceae bacterium
CGCTGGCCCACGTTGTTGGAGAGCGCGTAGAACGGGCTGTCCACGGCGATCTGGGTGACATGGGCGCGCATCGCGCTGATCTTCACATCCAGGTACGCGGTGGCGTCGATGCCGGTCGTCACCACCTCGTCAGGCACGCCGAACGGAAGATCGTCCACCGAATCGGCCGTGCTGAAGTCCGCCCCGCCGGCCGGATGGGCATCCGGGCCGCGGCCGCGCATCATCTCGATGGCTGATGCGAGCACCGACCTGGGCACTGTCGTCGCGTAGAACTTGCTGACCAGGCCATCGGCCAGCTCGAACGCGCGCCAGGCCACGCGGTGCGCCTGGATGTGATCGGGGTGGCCGTAGAAGCCGTTGTCGTCGTAGCTGATGATGACCTGCGGCCGGATCTCGCCGATGACGTCCAGCAGCGCCGCGGCGGCCTCGTCCACGTCCGCCTGCCAGAAGCAGCCGGGCGCGTCGTTCGACGGCTCGCCCATCATGCCGGAGTCGCGCCACCGGCCCGGGCCGCCGAGAAACCGGTGATCGGTCACGCCGAGGGCCGCGCAGGCCGCCGCCAGCTCCCCGATCCGGTGCTCCCCGAGCCCGCCGTCGGCATCTGCGGCCAGGTAAGCGAGCTCCGGCGGGATGACCTCGCCGAGTTCGCCCAGGGTGCAGGTGACCAGGGTTACACCGGCACCCTCCGCCGCGTACTTCGCCATCGTCGCGCCGGTGCCGATCGACTCGTCGTCGGGGTGGGCGTGCACGAGCAGAAGCCGGTGACCGTCGTCGGTTGCGTTCATGCCGGCGAGCTTAGCGGCGGCTTCCCCCCGCTGGCCGGTGGCGCCGCGGCGCACGCGGGCGGCACGGCGCTGGCAGGATCTACTTCCATGACCGACACCTTCCCGCGCCAGAACGCCAGGACCAAGGGCTTCACGCTCGGCGTGCCCCGGTCCTTCCAGATCTCACCCGACGGGAGCCGCGTCGCCTTCCTCCGGTCGAAGGGCGGCTCGGATCCGGTGACCTGCCTTTGGCAGCTTGACGTGGCCACCGGCGAGGAGCACCTGATCGTCGACCCCGCCCGGCTCGGCGCCGACGGCGGCCTGGACGAAGCGGAGAAGGCGCGCAGGGAGCGGGCACGCGAGCAGGCGGACGGCATCGTGGCATTCAGCTGCGACGCCGAAGTCCGGCTGGCCGTGTTCGGCCTCTCCGGGCGGGTGTACGCGGCCGACCTGACCACCGTCGGCCCGGGCGCTGGACCTGGGGTCCGCGTGGTGCCGGCGCTGGCGCCGGCGGCCGACCCGAGGCCCGACCCCGCCGGGCGGCTGGTCGCCTACGTTAGCGGCGGGGCGCTGCGGGTCACTGACCTGGCGTCCGGCCAGGACCGGGTCATCGCCGCCCCGGACGGGGCGGCCGACATCTCGTTCGGGCTCGCTGAATTCATCGCCGCCGAGGAGATGCGGCGAAGCCGCGGCTACTGGTGGGCGCCGGACTCCAGCGCCCTGCTCGTCGCGCGGGTCGACGAGAGCGCGGTGACGCGCTGGCATATCGCCGATCCGTCGAGCCCGGCCCAGCCCGCGGCCGAGGTGCGGTACCCGGCCGCTGGAACCCCGAACGCGGGCGTCTCGCTGCTGCTGGCCGGGCTGGACGGCCGGCGCACCCCGGTCGACTGGGACAGCGCGGCGTTTCCGTACCTGGTCACCGCGTACTGGGCGGGCTCCGGCGCCGCCGACCAGCCGCCGCTGATCGTGGTGCAGGCCCGCGATCAGCGGGAGACGCGGATGCTGGCCGTCGACCCTCGCAGCGGGGCGACGACCGTGCTGCGCGCGGACACCGACCCGGACTGGCTGGACATCATCCCGGGGGTGCCGGCCAGGACCGCCAGCGGCCGGATCGTGTGGACCGCCGATACGGGCGGCGCGCACCGGCTGATCGTGGCCGCGGCCGACGAACTGCCCGGCGGCGGCGCCGTCCCCGTGACACCCGACGGGCTGCAGGTCAGGGAGGTACTGAGCGTCGACGGGGAAAGCATCCTGTTCGCCGCGTCGGACGCGGACCCGACCGAGATCGGACTCTGGACGCACGGCCCGGCGGGCCTGGCCAGGCTGAACATCGGCGACAGCGGGCCCGGGGTGCACACCGGCGTCCGGGCAGGCGGCACCACCGTGGCCGTGAGCAGGTCACTGAGCCACGACGGGGCGATCATCCGGGTGCTGCGCCGCGCTGAGGTCGCGCGGATCATGTCGCTGGCCGACGCCCCGCTGGTCCCGGCGCGGCGGCCGGTCATCTTCGCGGCCGGGAAGCACGGCATCAGGACCGCGCTGCTGCTGCCGTCGTGGCACGAGCCGGGGACGGGCCGGCTGCCCGTGCTGATGGACCCGTACGGCGGCCCGCATGGCCAGCGGGTAACGGCGCGCCGGGACGCCTTCGCCGCCTCGCAGTGGCTCGCCGACCGCGGCTTCGCCGTGGTGGTGGCAGACGGGCGGGGCACTCCGGGCCGGGGCCCGGCCTGGGAGAAGGCGCTGGCCGGCGACCTGGCGGGCCCGCCGCTTGAGGATCAGGTCGAGGCGCTGCATGCCGCCGCGGCGCGGTCCGGCGACATGGACCTGGACAGGGTGGCGATCAGGGGCTGGTCGTTCGGCGGCTACCTGTCCGCGCTCGCCGTGCTGCGCCGCCCCGACGTGTTCCACGCCGCGATCGCCGGCGCCCCGGTCACCGAATGGCGGTTGTACGACACCCATTACACCGAGCGCTATCTCGGCCATCCGGACGAGAACCCCGGCGGCTACGACGCCTGCTCGCTGCTGGCTGACGCGCACAAGCTGTCCCGGCCGCTGCTGATCATCCACGGGCTGGCCGACGACAACGTGGTCGTCGCGCACTCGCTGCGGCTGTCGTCGGCGCTGCTGCGGGCCGGCCGGCCGCACAGCGTGCTGCCGCTGTCCGGGGTGACCCACATGGCCGGGCAGGAGGAGGTCGCGGAGAACCTGCTGCTGCTCCAGGTCGACTTCCTGCGGGCCTCCCTGGGCGCAGATCTTCGGGCCTGAGTCCCGGGTGAGGCGGCAGATCCCCGGCCTGAGTCCCCGGGTGTAGTGAGAGTCACACCCGTGTAGGCTCACCCCGCGCCGCCGCGGTGATATTCCTTGGGAATAGGGTTCATCCGCCGCGGCCATGCGTCAGCGAAGCGCACCTGGCCGACGGCGCGGATCCAGACAGTTCCAGGGCGGAGACGTCGACGATGACGCAGGCGGTGGATGCGCCGGCCAACAGCCGGGCGCAGATAAGCGAACGGACGCTGCGCGAGGATCCCTGGTGGCGGGCACCGGCCATCACGGCGACGCTGCTGACCATCTGGGTCGCCTACGCGACCGTGCACGTATTCCTCGGCCGGTGGTACTGGGTGCCGCGGTACCACTACCTGACGCCGTTCTACTCGCCCTGCATCAGCGGATCGTGCGCCGCCGGGTCGAGCAGCCTGGGCCAGTGGTTCGGCAAGGTGCCGTCGATCATTCCGTACGCGGTGGTGTCGCTGCCCTTCGTGCTCGGCTTCCGGCTCACCTGTTATTACTACCGGAGGGCGTACTACCGGGCATTCTGGCGCGCGCCCGCCGCGTGCGCGGTGCGCGAGCCGCACGCCAGCTACTCGGGCGAGACCCGTTTCCCGCTCATCCTGCAGAACCTGCACCGCTACTTTTTCTACGTCGTCATACTGATCTCGGTCCTGAATACCTACGACGTGGTCCAGGCGTTCCGCGGCCCGAATGGCAGCTTCGGGTTCGGCCTCGGCAGCCTGATCATGCTCGCCAACGTGCTGCTGCTGTGGGCCTACACGCTGTCCTGCCATTCCTGCCGGCACATCACCGGCGGCAGGCTCCGGCATTTCTCCCGGCACCCGGTCCGATACTGGATATGGACCCGGGTCTCCAGGCTTAACGCGCGGCATATGCAGCTCGCGTGGACCACGCTGGGCACGCTCATGCTGACCGATTTCTACGTCTTGCTCGTGGCCAGCGGAACCATCAGCGACCTGCGGTTTTTCAACTGAGGCAGGCAGAGGATGACTGACCAGATCGAGCGGCACCACTACGACGTCGTGGTGATCGGGGCCGGCGGCTCCGGCCTGCGCGCGGCGATCGAGGCGAGAACGGCCGGCAAGAAGACCGCGATCATCTCCAAGTCGCTGTTCGGCAAGGCGCACACGGTGATGGCCGAGGGCGGCTGCGCCGCCGCGATGGGCAACGTCAACTCCCGCGACAACTGGCAGGTCCATTTCCGCGACACGATGCGCGGCGGCAAGTTCCTCAACAACTGGCGGATGGCTGAAGTCCATGCCAAGGAGGCGCCGGACCGGGTGTGGGAACTCGAGGCATGGGGGGCCTTGTTCGACCGCACCGCCGACGGCAAGATCAGCCAGCGCAACTTCGGCGGCCATGAGTACCCCCGGCTGGCCCATGTCGGCGACCGGACCGGCCTGGAGATGATCCGCACCCTGCAGCAGCGGGTGGTCGCGCTGCAGCAGCAGGACGCGATCTCCCACGGTGATCCGGAGGCGATGATCAGGGTTTTCGCCGAGACCACCATCACCCGGCTGATCAAGGACGGGGACCGGATCGCCGGCGCGTTCGGCTACGTTCGGGAGACCGGCGGCTTCGTGCTCTTCGATGCGCCCGCCGTGGTGCTCGCCACCGGCGGCATCGGAAAGTCCTACAAGGTCACCTCGAACTCCTGGGAGTACACCGGCGACGGGCACGCGCTCGCGCTGCTGGCCGGCGCGACGCTGCTGAACATGGAGTTCGTCCAGCTGCACCCGACCGGCATGATCTGGCCGCCGTCGGTCAAGGGAATCCTGGTCACCGAGTCGGTCCGCGGCGACGGCGGAGTGCTGCGCAACTCCGAGGGCAAGCGGTTCATGTTCAGCTACGTGCCCGACGTCTTCCGGGCCCAGTACGCGGAGACCGAGGAAGAGGCCGACCGCTGGTACACCGACCCGGACCACAACCGGCGCCCGCCGGAGCTGCTGCCCCGCGACGAGGTCGCCCGGTCGATCAACTCCGAGGTCAAGGCGGGCCGGGGCACCGAGCACGGCGGGGTATTCCTGGACATCGCCTCGCGCCGGCCGGCCGAGGTGATCCTGCGGCGGCTGCCGTCGATGTACCACCAGTTCAAGGAGCTAGCCGACGTCGACATCACCAAGGAGCCGATGGAAGTCGGCCCCACCTGCCACTACGTGATGGGCGGGGTGGAGGTCGATCCGGACAGCCAGGCCGCGAAGGTGCCGGGACTGTTCGCGGCCGGCGAGGTGTCCGGCGGCATGCACGGCTCCAACCGGCTGGGCGGCAACTCGCTGTCCGACCTGCTGGTGTTCGGCCGCCGGGCCGGCCGGAGCGCGGCTGAGTACGTCGACGCGGTGGACGGAGCCGCGCGCCCGGCGGTGCGCCAGGCCGCCGCGGACGAGGCCGCCGCGGAGGCTCTCGCGCCGCTCGAGCGGTCCGGCGGGGAGAACCCGTACGAGGTGCACTCGGCCCTCCAGCAGCTCATGACCGACCAGGTCGGCCTGATCAGGAATGAGGGCGAACTGCAGAGCGCGCTGGCCGAGCTGGACAAGCTGCGCGCCCGCGCCGCCCAGGTCAGCGTCGAAGGTGGCCGGGCCTACAACCCCGGCTGGCACCTGGCCCAGGACCTGCGCAACATGCTGCTGGTGTGCGACTGCGTCGCCCGGTCGGCGCTGGAGCGCCAG
>JBEKFH010000309.1:0-5714 GCA_050013415.1 Streptosporangiaceae bacterium
GTGCAGCACTTGGACAGCCGGGCCCACACATCAGCGGCGCCCTCGACGACCACCCCGGAGTCACCGGCCGGCGGTGGCTTCGGCGGCCGGGTGGGCACGGTCGCCTCGGCCAGGTCCTCCTCCGCGCCCGCCATTCCGCCGGCCGACCTGACCAGCTTGCCCGCCACCGACTGGGCGCTGACATGGCCTTCGCCGACCGCGGCGTACAGCGCGGAGAGGTCCGCGTAATGCAGTTCGCGGGCGATGGTGAGCAGCGCGTCGGCGGTGGCCAGCCGCTGCAGTGGCAGGCCCTGCTTGCGCATGGTCCTGGCGATCGCGGCCTTGCCGGTCTCGGCGGCCGCCTCCCTGCGCTCCTTGGAGAACCAGTGCCGGATTTTATTGCGGGCCCTGGCGCTCTTGACGAAACCCAGCCAGTCCCTGCTCGGCCCGGCGTCCAGGGCCTTGGACGTGAAAATCTCCACGGTGTCGCCGTTGTTGAGCGTGCTCTCCAGTGCCACCAGGCGGCCGTTGATCCTGGCGCCGATGGTGCGGTGACCAACCTCAGTGTGAATCGCGTACGCGAAGTCCACCGGAGTGGCGCCCTGTGGCAGCGCTATGACCTGGCCGCGGGGTGTGAAGACGTAAACCTCGGCGGCACCTAGGTCGAACCGGAGCGACTCCAGGAACTCCGCCGGATCCGCCGTCTCCCGCTGCCAGTCGACCAACTGGCGCAGCCAGGCCAGATCCGAGTCGCGGGTGCCGAGCACGGTCTCTTCCTTGTACTTCCAGTGCGCGGCGACGCCGTACTCCGCCCGCCGGTGCATGCCCCAGGTCCTGATCTGCAGCTCGACGGGCTTGCCTTCGGGGCCGATCACCGTCGTGTGCAGGGACTGGTACATGTTGAACTTCGGCATCGCGATGTAGTCCTTGAACCGCCCGGCCACCGGATTCCACCGGGCGTGCACGGTACCGAGTACCGCGTAGCAGTCGCGCAGGGAATCGACGAGGATGCGGATGCCGACCAGGTCATAGATGTCGTCGAAGCCCACATTCCTGGCGATCATCTTCTGGTAAACCGAGTAATAGTGCTTGGGCCGTCCGGTCACCATCGCCTTGATCTTGGCCTCGCGCAGGTCGGCTGACACGTCCTCGACGACTTCCTGCAGGAAAACATCACGCCGCGGCGCGCGTTCCGACACCAGGCGGGCGATCTCGTCGTAACGCTTCGGGAACAGCGTGGCGAAAGCCAGATCCTCCAGCTCCCATTTGACCGTGTTCATGCCGAGCCGGTGCGCGAGCGGCGCGAATATCTCGAGGACCTCGCGTGACTTCTGCTCCTGCTTGGCCCTGGGCAGGTAGCGGAGCGTCCGCATGTTGTGCAGGCGGTCGGCCAGCTTGATGACGAGGACCCTGATGTCGCGGGACATCGCGACGACCATCTTGCGCACGGTCTCCGCCTGCGCTGCCTCGCCGTACTTGACCTTGTCCAGCTTGGTCACGCCGTCGACAAGCTCGGCGATCTCGTCGCCGAACTCACGCCGAAGCTCGGCGAGGGTGTAAGGGGTGTCCTCGATGGTGTCGTGCAGCAGCGCCGCGCAGAGCGTCTCGTGATTCATGCCGAGCTCGGCGAGGATCGTGGCGACGGCGAGCGGATGCGTAATGTACGGGTCGCCACTCTTGCGCAGTGTGCCGGAGTGCTGAGCTGCCGCCACGTCATACGCATGCTCCACCAGCCGCACGTCGGCCTTGGGATGCGTCGCGCGCATCGTCTTGATCAGCGGCTCGAGCACCGGATTGATGCCGCCGCGGGGCGCCCCTAGCCTGGCCAGCCTGCGGCGGACGCCCGCGGTCCCGGCGGCGGCGTTCGCGACCGGAGCGCTAGCCGCTGGTGGCTGGGTGGCGCGTGGCTGGCCGCCGCGGGTCCTGGCTGGGCGGGACTGGGCCGCCCTGGGCCGCCCGGCGCCGGCCGCCCCGGCGGCAGCGGCGGCCGCAGCTGCCGGCGCGTCATCACCTGGGCCATTCCGCTGGGGCTCCTGGGGTGTGACGCCTTCCCGCAGTGTCGCCTCGTCCTGTGGTGTCGCCTCGTCCTGCGAGACGACTCCGTCCTGCGCGATCACTCCGTCCGGCCCAGTCAGCCCGTCCTGCTCAGAAGACGAGCCCGGTTCATCCTGCGCTGGCTGGCCGGCAGCGACGAGGGCGGCGTCAGGCATAGCGGCCCCGCCGGCCGTCACCACGTCACCCGCCACCTATGCTCCTCACGTCCGCCAGGACACACAGTCTATCGGCGGGCGATTCGGAAAGTGCCCGGCTCGGCGAGCGGCATCAGACCACCAGCAGCGATCGCACATCAAGGCCGGGCAACTGGCCGCGGCCATCGAGGAAACCGAGTTCCAGCAGGACCGCGACGGCGGCGACCTGCGCGCCGCCGCGCCTGATCAGCTCCGCTGTCGCGGCTGCGGTACCTCCGGTGGCGAGCACGTCGTCGATGATCAGCACCTGATCCCCGGGCCCGAACGCGTCTTCGTGCACCTCGAGCGTGGCAGTGCCGTACTCGAGCTGGTAGGTCTGGGCGTAACTGGCGGCCGGCAGCTTGCCCTGCTTGCGGACTGGGACGAAGCCGGCGCCGAGCGCCACGGCGACCGGCGCGGCGAGGATGAACCCGCGTGCCTCGATCCCGACCACCTTGTCGACGCGACCGTGCCCGGCGGCCAGCGCGCCCACCACGGCAGCCAGGGCTGCGCCGTCCGCGAGCAGCGGGGTGATGTCCTTGAAGACGATGCCGGGCGTGGGAAAGTCGCCAATATCGCGGATCATCGACGTGATCAGGCCGGCCATCCCGGCATTGGCGAGCGCCTCGGTCCCGGGGATGGCCTGCTGGCTCGCGAGCCCACCCTGACCCGCGAGCTCATGCTGGCCTGCGAGCTCATGCTGGCCTGCTGACACGGACTAGCGCCGCTTCTTCTTGCCGCTCGGCCGCCGCTTGGTCGCGCTGGTGCGCCGTGGCTGCTGGCGCGGTCCGGGCCGGGCCGGTGCAGCGCCGGAACGCGGTGCGGCGGTGCCGGCTGGCCGGCCAGCCGGCACCCGCTCATCAGGCGGATCGGTCTGCGTGGCTGCCAGGCCTGCCGCAGCGAGATCGACGTCTCCATTCACCGCGTCCTGGTCTGCGACGCCGCCCAGGTCACCGCCACCGTCAGCCAGCATGTCGGTGCCAGCCGTCCCGGTGCCGCTGCCGACCGTCTTCCCCGCCTTGGCCTTGGCCCGCGCTGCGGCGCGGCCGCCGGAGGCGCGCAGCGCGACCCGCTTAGCCAGCGCCTTGTACTGCGGCTCGCGCTCCTTGAGGTCAGCCAGCGCCGGCGTGGCGATGAAGATGGAGGAGTAGGTGCCGGACAGCATGCCGATGAACAGCACCAGTGCCAGGTCCTTGAGCTCCCCTGAGCCGAGCAGCCCGACGCCGACGACGAGAATGGCGGCCACCGGCAGCAGCGCGATCAGCGAGGTGTTGATGGACCGGACCAGGGTCTGGTTCAGCGCCAGGTTCGCGGCCTGGCTGTAGGTGCTCCGGGCCGTCCCGAGCAGCCCCGCGGTGTTCTCCCTGACCTTGTCGAAAACGACCACGGTGTCGTAGAGCGAGTAACCGAGGATGGTGAGCAGGCCGATGACCGTCGCCGGGCTCACCTGGAAGCCCGTCAGCGCGTAGACGCCGATCGTGATCACGATGTCATGGGCCAGCGCGATAAGGGCGGCGCTGGCCATCTTCCATTCGAACGCGATCGACAGGTAGATCACGATCGCGATCAGGAACGCGATCAGCGCCTTGAGCGCCTTTTCCGAGATCTGCGATCCCCAGCTCGGCCCTACGAAACTCGCGCTGATGGAGTTGAACGACACGTGCGCGGTGCTCGCGAGCGCGTCCTGGACCTTCGTCTGCTCGGAGTAGGTCAGCTTCTCGGTCTGCACCTCCCAGCTCGCGCTGCTGCCGAGGCCGACCTTCTGCACGATCGCGTCGTTGCCGCCGCCGGCCGCGTCGACGGCGTTGCTGATCTGCGCGGCCGACGTCGCGGGCGCGGTGAACTGGAACACCGAGCCGCCCTTGAAGTCGACGCTGTAGTCCAGTCCGCGGACGAGCAGCGCGGTGATGCTGACGATCAGGATCAGGCCGGAGATCGTGTACCAGCGCCGCTTCCTGGCGACGAACTCAATCGACACCTCACCTCGGTACAGCCGGCCGCCGATGTTGCCGAGCCGGGACATCACGCCTCCTTCGGGGTGGTCCGGGCCTGCGGGCGCGCCGCGGCGCTCGCGGCGCCGCCGGTCGCTGGCCTGGCCGCCCGCTTGCTGCCGCGCCACGGCGCTCGCGCGCCAAGCCTGGCTGGGTCCAGCCCGGAGAGCGGGTGGCCGTCACCGTAGAACCTGGTCCTGGCCAGGATGGTGATCATCGGCTTGGTGAACAGGAACACCACGATGACGTCGATGACCGTGGTGAGGCCGAGCGTGAAGGCGAAGCCCTTGACGTCGCCGATCGCGAAGTACCACAGCAGCGCGGCGGCGAGGAAGGACACCGTGTCGGAGACCAGGATCGTCCGCCTGGCCCGCGTCCAGCCCCGTTCCACCGCGGCCCGCAGCGACCGCCCGTCCCTGACCTCGTCACGGAGCCGCTCGAAGAAGACGACGAACGAGTCCGCGGTGATGCCGATCGCCACGATCAGGCCGGCCACGCCGGCCAGCGAGAGCGAGAAGCCCTCGTACTTGCTGAGCAGCACCACGGACAGGTAGGAGAGCAGCGCGGCGATGGCCAGGCTGGAAACCGAGACGACTCCGAGACCGCGGTAGTAGAGGAACGAGTACAGCACCACCAGGAGCAGGCCGATCCCGGCCGCGATCAGGCCGGCGTGCAGCTGCGACGAGCCGAGCTGCGGGGAGATCGTCTGGACGGACTCCTTGTCAAAGGTCAGCGGCAGCGCGCCGTAGGACAGCACGTTGGCCAGGTAGGTGGCCTGCTGCTGGGTGAAGGTGCCGGTGATCTGCGCCTGGCCGCCGGTGATCGCGCTGATGATGTCAGGCGCCGAGATGACCTTGCCGTCCAGGTCGACGGCGAACTGGTCGAGTGGCGAGGTCGGATTGCCGTTGTTGCCGTACTTGTCGAACATCATGGTCGTCAGGTCGCCGAACGCCTTGGCGCCGGCACCGTTGAAGGAGAGGTTAACGAGCCACGAGCTGCTGGTGGTGCTAAGCGCAGCCGACGCGCCGGTGACCATCGTGCCGAGCACCGTGGCCTTGTCCAGCGCGTACTTGTACGGCACGCCGTCGATGTACTGGCAGGACACGGTCTGGCTGTTCGCGTTGTCCCATCTCGTCGCGTCGTCGTCGTAGATCTGCTTCTGCCAGTTGGCGTTGGCGCAGTTCAGCTTGTCGAACAGGGCCTTCACCGGGGCGCTGACCAGGGCGGCGTCTCCGCCGGCGTCCTTGGTGGTGGAGAGCCCGGCCGGGGCGGGGGTGGAGCTGGCGCTGGGCGAGGCACTGGCGCTGGGCGAGGCACTGGCGCTGGCCGATGCACTTGCGGACGGGCTGGGCGAGGCCGTCGCGGCCAGCTGCCGCGCGCCCGTCGTGAGGCTCTGGCCGCCGGAGACTGCGCCCGGGATGCCCAAAGCCGCGGAACTGGCCGAGGGGCTGGCCTTTGCCGAGGAACTGGCCTTGGCCGAAGAGCTGGCTTTCGCTGACGGGCTGGCCGACGCCGA
>JBEKFH010000310.1:0-5699 GCA_050013415.1 Streptosporangiaceae bacterium
CGGGGTCACCGTCGCCATCGTGCTGGCCAGCCTGATGCTGTTCCCCGAGCTCTTCCTGCGCTCGATGGGCTACGGCGGCGTCGCGACCGTGCTGGTCGACATGCTCGCCGCGCTGATCGTGCTGCCCGCGCTGCTGGCCGTGCTGGGCCCGAAGGTGAACTCGCTGCGGGTCCGCCGCTCGGTGCAGCGGGCGCCCGCCGCGGACGGCAGCGGGCGCTGGTACCGGCTGGCGCACAGCGTGATGCGCCGCCCGGTGCTCTACGCAATCCCGATCGTGGTCATCCTGCTCGGCCTCGGCTCCCCGTTCCTGCATGTCGTCTGGGGCGGCGTGGACGCCACCGCGCTGCCCGCCAGCGCCGCGCCGCGGCTGGTCACCGAGGCGCTGAACACCGACTTCCCCGGCAACCCCACCGCCCCGATCGAGGCCATCGTGGCGTTCCCCGGCCCCATCGCCGGATCACCGGCCCGCAGCGCCGGCCTGGCCGCGTACGTCACCCGCCTGGACCACGTCCGCGGCATCAGCAGCGCAGTGGTGACCGGCTCTGGCGGCGACATCGCCCGGGTAGATATGCGTTATGCGCCTAATCCTTACTCCCCGCAGGCACGTGCCATCGCCGGGCAGGTCCGGGACGTGGCACCGCCGGCCGGCGCCCGCGCCTACGTCGGCGGGCAGACCGCCGGGCTGAGCGACGAGCTGTCCAGCCTCGGCCACACCCTGCCGTGGATGGCGCTGACTGTCGTGCTGGCGACGTTCCTGCTGATGTTCCTCGCGTTCGGGTCACTGGTCCTGCCGGTGCAGGCGATCGTGATGAACATCCTGTCGCTGGGGGCGATGTTCGGAGTCGTGACCTGGATCTTCGCCGGCGGGCACCTGTCCGGGCTGCTCGGCTTCACCCCGAACGGGACCATCAGCCCCACCATCCCGATCCTGATGTTCGCGATCATGTTCGGGCTGTCGATGGACTACGAGGTGTTCCTGATCTCGCGGATCCGCGAGCGCTACGACCAGACCGGCGACAACACGGCGGCTATCGCGTCCGGGCTGCAGCGCACCGGCGGCGTCATCACCAGTGCCGCGCTGCTGCTGATCATCGTGATCGGCCTGTTCTCCCTCTCCAGCATCAGCTTCATCAAGATGCTCGGCGTCGGCATGATCGTCGCCCTCATCCTCGACGCCACCCTCGTGCGGATGCTCCTCGTCCCCGCCACCATGCGGCTGCTCGGCGACGCCAACTGGTGGGCACCCGCGCCGCTGCGCCGTTTCTACGCCCGGCATGGCATCCGCGAAGACGACGGGCCCGCGCCAGGCGCAGTCCAGGCACCCGCACCCGCAGCCGAGCCGGTCGGCACCTAGCGGCATGCGGAGGGAGCCGTCCCGCAAGATCCGCAGCAGGAAAAGAAGACTGACGTGCAACGGAGGAATGCAGAGATGACCAACATGAACGGCACGACGCCGGCCGAGGCTGCCCGCGACACTCGATACCTCACCCAGTCTGAAGGGCGCATCGGTTATGACGTGGCCGGCGATGGCCCGCTGGTGGTGCTCGTGCCCGGTATGGGCGACCTGCGGGCTGCCTATCGCTTCCTCGCCCCGGCCCTGCGCGAGAAGGGCTACCGGGTTGCTTGCACTGACCTGCGCGGTCACGGGGACAGCGACGCCACGTTCTCGTCCTATGGCGACGAGGAAACCGCGGACGACGTCGCCGCCCTGATCGGGGAGCTTGGCGGCCCGGCGGTGATCGTCGGCAACTCGATGGCCGCAGGCTCCGCGGTACTTGCCGCGGCGAGGCAGCCCGGTCTCGTGTCCGGGCTCGTGCTCGTCGGGCCGTTCGTCCGCGACCCGGCGGCGAGCGCGATGCGGCGCGTTCTCCTGCGCGTGGCCATGGCGACGCCCTGGGCGGCCATCTCCTGGAAGTCCTATCTGCCGAAGCTGTACGCGGGCCAGCGGCCCGCGGACTTCGGCGAGTACCGCGATCAGGTCGTGGCAAGCCTGCACAAGCCAGGGCATTCGAAGGCGTTCTCGCTGACCACGCGCACAAGTCACGCGGCCGCCGAGGCGCGGCTGGCCGACGTCAAGGCTCCCGTCCTGGTCGTGATGGGGGAGCAGGACCCTGACTTCCCGGATCCGCGCGCGGAAGCTGACTGGATCGCCGCCGCGCTGAGCGGAGAGGTCGTCATGGTGCCCGAGGCCGGGCATTACCCGCAGTCGCAGCGCCCGGACATCACCACTGGCGCCGTGCTGCGCTTCCTGGAATCGGTGCCCAGCCGTGCCTAGAACCGCCTTCCCCGATGTCGCTGCCCGGCCGGACGGCACCGTGACCGGAGTCCCGCGGCGCTGGCTTCGCCTGGAGGCCGCAGTCCTGCTGGCCGGCTCGCTGATCGCCTACTCGGCCACTGGCCAGCACTGGTGGCTCGTGCCCCTTGCCTTGCTGCTCCCCGACGCGGCCATGGCCGGGTACCTGCGCGGCAGCCGCCTCGGGGCGCAGCTGTACAACCTCGCCCATAGCACTGTCCTGCCGGCTGCCATGATCGGACTCGGCTGGTGGCAGAGCCGCCCCCTTGTCCTGGCCCTCGGCCTGATCTGGCTCGCTCACATCGGCTTTGACCGTCTCCTCGGCTACGGCCTGAAATACGACGACCATTTCCAGCACACCCACCTCGGTCATCTCGGGCCGCCAGATAAACGCTGACCAGGGCAGCGGCCTGCAGCTCGCAAGCCGCGGCAGCACAGCAGGACTCCGGGATAACTCAGACCCGGGATTAACGGATGAGGAGGAGCTAATGAGTAGCACAGAAGGCACCAAGGTGCTCCTGCGCAGCCACGCAGCGGCGAGCGCATAGTCATGCCGGGCACGACGATGGCGATCGACTCGCTCGAGGCAATCCCGGCCGGCGACACCGCACAGTGGATCCGCATCCGCGGGGCGGATGACCGACGACACCGTGTCGCTGCTGGAATACCTGCGCGACAGATTCGGCGGTAAGACCTACGTCGCCGGGTTCTCTTTCGGGGCGGCGCTCGCAGCGTTCGCTGCCGCGCAGCGGCCGGACCTCGTCGGGACGCTGGTGGCCACCGGGATGGACATCGACGGTGCCGCCGCTGCCAGCGGCGCCTACGAGTTCGCGCTCACCGCAGCGCGGCAGCGCGGCAACCGTCGAGCCACCCGGCAGCTGGAGGCCATCGGCCCGCCGCCGCACCTGACCTCGAAGCAGTTCGGCACCCGGGTCCGGTGGGCTACCAATTTCGGCGGAGTAACCCGCAACCAGACCTACGCCACGCTGGCGCGCGAACTGGTGACCAGCCTGGTGCGCTCTTCCGATTACTCGGCCGGGGACGTCATCAGGACCGTCCGCGGCATCACCGCCACGCAGGCCGCGCTGCTGCCTGACCTGGCCAGCATGGATCTCGCCCGCAGCCTGCCCCGCCTCGATGTGCCCGTCGTCATGGTGCAGGGCCGCCACGATCAGGTGGCGCCCGCGGAGTCCGCACGGCACTATGCCAGCTCGCTGCAAGCGGCGCGTAAGGACCTGGTCTGGTTCGAGAACTCAGCGCACACGCCGCATCTCGATGAGCCCGCCAGGTTCCGCGACCTCCTGCTGGGAATCCGGGACAGCCGGCTTGCCAGCACATGACATGACGCCGGTTTCCGGCACCCGCTCCCAGCACCCGCAGAGAGTGGCGCCAGAAACCTGATCTGAAGGAGCTACCGATGCCAGAGCACGTCAGCTACGCCGGCGCTGGAGCAAGTGCCACAGGGTCGTGGATGCTCTACGGCGCCGCCGGCTACACCGGCACGCTGATAGCAGAGCACGCACGCCAGCGCGGTCACCAGCCTCTGCTGGCAGGCCGTAGCGGGCCGGCTGTCAGCGCGCTGGCTGAGCGCCTCGGCGTGCCGTACCGGGAACTGAGCCTGGGCGACACGGGCGCGCTCAGTGCCGCGCTCGTCGGCGTGGATCTCGTGCTCAACGCCGCAGGCCCGTTCCTGCACACTGCGGCCCCGCTCGCCGAAGCATGCCTTCGCGCGGGAGTTCATTACCTGGACATCGGCAACGAACTGCAGGCATTCCGGAGGCTCTACGAACTGGACCAGCGTGCCCGGCAAGCCGGAGTCACCATCATGCCCGGCGTCGGGTTCGGCGTCGTCGCCACCAATTGCCTGGCGCGTCATGTCAGCGAGGCACTCGGCGGCGCTGACCATCTCGAAGTCGCCAGCCGGGCGGCCGTCGCCCGGGCAGGCCCGGGCGCCGCGGCATCCAGAAGCGAGAGCCTGCCCTTCGGGGGATGGATCCGCCGGGCTGGCCGCCTGGAGCCCAGCCCGCTCGGCTCAGGAGTCATCACCATCACCTTCCCGGACGGACCCGGCAGCATCATGCCGCTGCCCACCGGGGACCTCGAGGCAGCATTCCAGGCCACGGGCGCACAGGACGTCACCGCCTACGCCGCCGCGCCCGGTGCCCCGAGTCCGCTGATCTCCGAGACCAGGGCAACCGGGCTCCCCGCCTTCCGGTCATTCGGCTGGGCACGAGCCACCGGACGGGACGGCGCCACCGCCGAAGCATGGCTGCAAACCGGCGAGTCTTACGCCTTCACCGCCGCTGCCGCCATCCGCGCCGTCGAGGAGACCCTTACCCGCTCCCCGCGCGGAGCGCTCAGCCCCGCCGCGGCGTTCGGCGCCGGCTTCGCCTTCACGATCCCCGGCACCACCCGGATCGACACCGTCCCCGCGGCAGCGCCACCGGAACAGGTGAGGCTCTGACGGGCGGGCAGGAACCTGGAGGGCGAGGGACGTCGGACGAACGTCACCCCGCGCCCCGGCGCTTCAGCACGACCGCGAGCGACCGCGGCAGGCGGCGTCACTCATCCATGGTGGGCTCGGCCGTTCCTGCATGCCCGAGGGAACCGCTCTCGGCCGGGAGAACGGTGATGATCTGGCATCGCATCGCCGCTCCCGAGCGTTCGATCCGGCCGTCCGTGGTGAGTAGCGCCGTGTGGTGGCGTTCTGCGGTCGCGACATACACGGCGTCGGCGTAGCGCAGCGACTGCTCTGAGAGCTCCCAGGCCCGGTGCACATCCGTCCAGGGCGTGCCCTCGATCGTAATCTCGTAGGACTCGGCGTCCTGGAGGGCTAGGGGGAGGTCGGCAGGCCGAAGAGGATGGTCCGGCCGGTTGGCCGCGGCCCGCAGCGCCGACATGATCTCGAAGGCGAAGTGCCCGGGCGCGATCAACGGCTCGCTCGGCGGCTGCTCGCCCAGCGCGCCGCGAGCTGCGACGCCTCGTCGTCCCGGGTCACAGATCGCATCGACGACCAGCGAGGCGTCGACGATCACTGGGCCGGAGGGTCAATGAATTGATCGGCCCGCTCTTCGTGAGCGTCGTCGATAGCGTCGAGGACTGCCCGTCGCGCCTTGTCCGGCACCGCGGGCCGGCTCGTCAGCCGCTCGGCGGTCCGGCGCAGGGCGGCTTGCCGACGCAGGTACGCCGCCTGGGCATGCACGGCGTCGCGGAGGTACGTCTGCAGCGACGTGCCGCGCTCGATCGCTGCGGAGCGGATCTCCTCAAGGTCGTCACGCGACACGTCGCGGATGAGAACGTTCGGCATGCACATATGCTATCAAGAACGATAGCATCGTCGCAAGCAGGCAAGCGCCTACCGGCGGGACGCACGAGCACATCTGGGCGGCTGGCGGATGAGATGGCG
>JBEKFH010000311.1:0-5697 GCA_050013415.1 Streptosporangiaceae bacterium
GCCGAAGATCGACGCATCGGCGACCCGGTCCAGGGTGGAGTCGAGAAAGGCGCCCCACGCGCCGCTGGTGCCCTTGACCCGGGCGAGCGCGCCGTCCAGCATGTCGGCGAAGACGAAGACGGTGCAGACGATCGTGCCTGCCAGCAGGTGCCCGGTGGGGTAAAGCGCGAGCGCGCCGGCGGAGACGCCGATGGTGCCGGTGATGGTCAGCGCGTTCGGGGTGACCGGAGTGCGGCCGAGTGCCTGGCCGACCGGCGTCAGCAGGCGGGCGATGGCTGGTCGCAGCACATTCAGCATGGCCGTCTGATCTTACTGGCGGGCGGGTCAGCGGATCTTACCGCCGGGTAGGCCGGGCTAATGCGCGCGCAGGGGTTGTGATCCGGTGGCCGGCAGGTAAAGGCTGTTCGTGCAGGAACGGACCTAGGGAGGCGGCGGCGATGACGGACAAGGCAGGGAGCGCGGCGGCTGCGGGCAGAATGCCGGCGGCCGGCCAGGCGGACAGCGTGCGCAACGTCGTGCTGGTCGGCCATTCCGGAGCGGGCAAGACGACGCTGGTGGAGGCCCTGCTCACGCATACCGGGGCGATCCAGCGGGCCGGCCGGGTGGAGGACGGGACGACGGTGAGCGACTTCGACGAGGTCGAGGTCCGCCAGCAGCGCTCGGTGAACCTGACCCTCGCGCCGGTGCTGCACGGCGGCGTCAAGGTCAACCTGCTGGACACCCCGGGTTACGCCGATTTCACCGCCGAGCTGCGGGCCGGCCTGCGGGCCGCCGACGCGGCGCTGTTCACGGTCTCCGCCGCCGACGGCGTTGACGGCCTGACCAGGATGCTGTGGGAGGAATGCGCCGCGGCCGGCACGCCGCGCGCCGTCGTGATCACCAAGATCGACCATCAGCGGGGCGATTTCGACGACTCGCTCACCGCCTGCCGGGACGCGTTCGGTGACTCCATCGCGCCGCTGTACCTGCCGGTGATCGGCGACTCCGGCGCGGTCAGCGGCCTGATCGGGCTGCTGTCGGAGCGGTTCTACGACTACTCGGGCGGCAGCCGCGTGGAACGCGACCCTGACCCCGGGCAGGCCGGCCGGATCGCCGACTACCGCGGCGCGCTGATCGAGTCGATCATCCAGGAGAGCGAAGACGAGTCGCTGATGAACTGCTACCTCAACGAGGAGCGCATCGACGTCAAGGTGCTCATCGAGGACCTGGAGAAGGCGGTCGCCCGCGGCACCTTCTATCCGCTACTCGCGGCTGCGGCCCCGCTGGGCATCGGCCTTGCTGAGCTGCTCGAGGTAATGACCCAGGCGTTCCCGGCCCCGCAGGAGCACCCGCTGCCCGCCGTCACCACGCTGGACGGCGCCGCGGTGCGCGGGCTGGCCTGCGATCCGGGCGGGCCGCTGCTGGCCGAGGTGATCAAGACGGCCTCGGATCCCTACGTGGGCCGGATCAGCCTGGTCCGGATGTTCTCCGGCACCCTGCGGCCGGACACGATGGTGCACGTGTCCGGGCACGGCAGGGCGGAGAGCGGCCACGCCGATCACGACACCGACGAGCGGATCGGCGCGCTCACCTCGCCGCTCGGCAAGCAGCAGCGGCCCATTGCCCAGTGCGTGGCCGGCGACATCTGCGCGGTGGCGAAGCTCGGCAGCGCGGAGACCGGAGACACCCTGTCCGACAAGGACCGGCCGCTGCTGATGGAGGCGTGGGCCAACCCCGAGCCGCTGCTGCCGGTGGCGATCCAGGCAAAGTCCAAGGCCGACGAGGACAAGATGTCGCAGGCGCTCGCCCGGCTGGTGGCCGAGGACCCGACGCTGCGCCTGGAGAACAACCCCGAGACCCACCAGCTCGTCCTGTGGTGCATGGGCGAGGCTCACGCCGACCTGCTGCTTGACCGGCTGTGCAGCCGTTACGGGGTGGCGGTGGAGACCACCGAGCTGCGGGTGCCGCTGCGCGAGACGCTGGCCGGCAAGGCCACCGGGCTCGGCCGCAACGTCAAGCAGTCTGGCGGGCACGGCGAGTACGGCATCTGCCACATCGAGGTGGAGCCGCGGCCGTCGGGCGAAGGGCTCGAGTTCATCGACAAGATCGTCGGGGGCGTCGTGCCGCGGCAGTACATCCCGTCGGTGGAAAAGGGCGTCCGGGCGCAGATGGAGCACGGCGTGCTGGCCGGCTACCCGATGGTCGACATCCGGGTCACGCTGTTCGACGGCAAGGCGCACTCGGTGGACTCCTCCGACCTGGCGTTCCAGAAGGCGGGCCGGGCCGCGCTGCGGGACGCAGCGGAGAAGGCCCAGGTGCTGCTGCTCGAGCCGGTCGACGAGGTGGCCGTACTGGTCGCCGACGACTACGTGGGGGCCGTCATGTCGGACCTGTCCTCGCGCCGCGGCCGGGTGCTCGGCACCGAGCCGGTGCCGGGCGGGCGGACGCTGGTCAGGTCCGAGATCCCGGAGCTCGAGCTCACCCGCTACGCGATTGACCTGCGGTCGATGTCACACGGCACCGGGTCCTTCACCCGGTCCTACCTGCGGCACGAGCCGCTGCCGTCGCACCTGGCCGGCAAGTTCGCGGACACCGCCAAGGCCGGCTGAGCAGGCCCAGCTAGCTGGGCTCAGGTCAGCTGGCCGGCCAGACGTCGGCGATCATCTTGCGGGTGTCGGCCAGCAGCTGCGGCAGCACCCGGGTCCGCCCGATGACCGGCATGAAGTTCATGTCGCCGCCCCAGCGCGGCACCACGTGCTGGTGCAGGTGCGCGGCGATGCCCGCGCCGGCCACGCTGCCCATGTTCATCCCGATGTTGAACCCCTGCGGTCCGGAGGCGGCGCGCAGCGCCGTCATCGCCCGCTTGGTGAACTCGGCGAGTTCGGCGGTCTCCGGCTCGTCCAGGCTGGTGTAGTCCGCGACATGCCGGTAGGGGCACACCAGCAGGTGGCCGCCGTTGTAGGGGTAGAGGTTCAGCACGCAGTAGACCAGCGTGCCGCGGGCGACGATCAGCCCGTCCTCGTCCGGCAGCCCCGGAATGCGGCAGAACGGGCAGTCGTCGCCGTCCCCGCTGCCGGACGGCTTGTTCTCGCCCTTGATGTACGCCATCCGGTGCGGCATCCAGAGCCGCTGGATGGCGTCCGGCGAGCCGACCCCGTCCTGCCGGCTGGGCGGCTCAGGATCACCGGACTGCGCGGTCGGCATGACCGCTCAGACCTGGATCCGCGCGGCCACCGCGTCGGCGATCTCGTCGATAGCCTCGTCGACGGGGACGCCGTTGCGCTGCTCGCCGCTGCGGTACCGGAACGAGATCGCGCCCGCCGCGAGGTCGTCGTCGCCCGCTAGCAGCATGTAGGGCACCTTCTGCCGCTGCGCGTTCCTGATCTTCTTCTGCATCCGGTCGTCGCCGGTGTCGACCTCGGCCCGGATACCGCGGGCGCGCAGCCGGGCCACGACGTCCTCCAGGTACGGCACATGCGCGTCGGCGATCGGGATGCCGACCGCCTGGACGGGCGCCAGCCACGGCGGGAACGCGCCGGCGTAGTGCTCGACAAGGACGCCGAGGAAGCGTTCCACCGACCCGAACAGTGCCCGGTGGATCATGATCGGCTGCTGTCGGGTGCCGTCCGCCGCCTGGTACTCCATCCCGAACCGCTTGGGCAAGTTGTAGTCGAGCTGGATGGTGGACAGCTGCCAGCTGCGGCCGATGGCGTCCCTGGCCTGCACCGAGATCTTCGGCCCGTAGAACGCGGCGCCGCCGGGGTCGGCGACGAGCTCAAGGCCCGACTCGGCAGCGGCCTCCCGCAGCGCCTCGGTCGCGTGCTCCCAGTCCTCGTCGGTGCCGACGAACTTGTCCTTGACGTCGTCCCTGGTGGACAGCTCCAGGTAGAAGTCACTCAGCCCGTAGTCGCCCAGCAGGTCGAGCACGAACGACAGCAGGCTCTTGATCTCCGCCCCGGCCTGCTCGCGGGTGCAGAAGATGTGCGCGTCGTCCATGGTCAGGCCACGCACCCGGGTCAGGCCGTGCACGACGCCGGACTTCTCGTACCGGTACACGGTGCCAAACTCGAAGAGCCGCAGCGGTAGCTCCCGGTAGGAGCGCCCGCGCGCGGAGAAGATCAGGATGTGGAACGGGCAGTTCATCGGCTTGAGGTAGTACCTCGCGCCTTCCAGCTCCATCGGCGGGAACATCCCCTCGGCGAACCACTGCAGGTGGCCGGAGGTCTCGAACAGCGTCGACTTGCTGATGTGCGGGGTGCTGACGAACTCGTAGCCGGCCTCCTCGTGGCGCTGCCGCGAGTAGTCCTCCATGACCTTCCTGATCATCCCGCCCTTGGGGTGGAAGACTGCGAGGCCGCTGCCGATCTCGGCCGGGAACGAGAACAGGTCGAGCTCGGCGCCGAGCTTGCGGTGATCGCGTTTCTCCGCCTCGGCGAGCATGGTGAGGTACTCGTCCTGCGCCTCGCGGGACGGCCAGGCGGTGCCGTAGATCCGCTGCAGCTGCGGGTTCTGCTCGCTGCCCCGCCAGTACGCCCCGCCGGTGCGCATCAGCTTGAAGGCCGGGATCTGCCGGGTGGTGGCCAGGTGCGGGCCGCGGCACAGGTCCTTCCAGCGCACGTCGCCGGTGCCCGGGTCGAGGTTGTCGTAGATGGTCAGCTCCGCACCGCCGACCTCGACTTTCTCGTCGTCCGCGGCTGAGCCGCCCTTGAGCGCGATGAGCTCCAGCTTGTACGGCTCGCCGGCCAGCTCCGCCCGGGCGCCGGCCTCGGTGACGACCCGGCGCGCGAACCGCTGGCCCTGCTTCACGATCTGGCGCATCCGCTGCTCGATGGCCTTCAGGTCATCCGGTCCGAACGGATTTTCGGTGTCAAAGTCGTAATAGAAGCCGTTCTCGACCGGGGGGCCGATGCCGAGCTTCGCGTCGGGGAACAGCCCCTGCACCGCCTGGGCAAGCACGTGCGCAGCGGAGTGCCGCATGATCGCCAGCCCGTCCGGGCTGGCGAGCTCCACCGGCTGCACCGAGTCGCCGTCGGCGAGCGGATGCGCCAGGTCCCTCAGCTCGCCGCTGACCCTCGCCGCTATCGGCGCACTGGCCCCGGCGGCCCCGTTCTGCCCGGAATTCATGTCCAGTGCCTGGCCGGCCGTCGTGCCGGCTTCCACCACGTGCTCGCGTCCGGCGAGGGTGATGTGAAGCTTTTCGGCAGGCACTGGTGGCTCCTTGGCATGGATGAGGACGGCGACGGCTGCCGCCGCCGGTACCCCGATGCTATCGATGCGCGGCGTCCGCCGCGCGCGGCCCGCGTCTGGCGGTCAGGACGGCGGTGCGACGGTCACCAGGCTGCCGAAGGTTAGGTACGGCCAGGCATGCTCCGCCGCCCCGTAGGGCAGCTCGACGCAGCCCAGGCTCTGCGGGAATCCGTAGGAGCCGCGCGGGAAGTAATGCACGGCCTCGCCGGCCCGGAAGTAGGAGACGAACGAGACCGGGTCGGCGTACTGGGTGCCGTCCGGGTTGGTGCCCTTCATGATCTGGAAGCGGTACCGGAGGTACACCGGGGCGGTGCCGACCGTGGTCGGCGCGGCCGGGATACCGGTGTTCGCCAGGGTGCGCAGCACCACGTGACCGTCATGCCAGATGGTCAGCGTCTCCGGGCTGTTCTCCGAGGCGCGCGCGTACGTGTAGCCGTGGGAGTTGTCCTGGCCGGCCGCCACGGCCCGCAG
>JBEKFH010000312.1:0-5680 GCA_050013415.1 Streptosporangiaceae bacterium
GTTCTCATCGTCACTCGGCGGAGTCACTGCCGATGCGGCCAACCTCCGGCTCATCCTTGGCTGACCCGGGCGGTAAGCATAGCCGCAGGGGACCGCGCTCAACGCGGCAGATCCGGGGTGGCGGTCGGCGCGGCAAGGGCGTCCGAGCGGGCCCGGAGATTAGAAGTGAGGCGCTATCAACTTGTCCGGTCGCTCGACGGGTGGGGCTGCGGCGCATCGTCGCTGGCCTACATTTGGATGCGCTCGTTCCGCGGGTCATATATCGGGCGCAGGGACACGGTGGCCGGGTAGGCCGCGTCCCCGATCTGTACCGTCCACTCGCCGGCGTCCAGGTAGGCCTGGTTGATGGGCTCGTCCGCATCGATCATCGCCAGTCCGACCGCGCCGCCTAGGGTGAACCCGTAGGAAGCAGAGCGGATGTAGCCGGCGGGCCTGCCGTCGCGGCGGACGACCTCGGCGTGGAACATGAGCGGCTCGGGATCGGTCACCAGCACCTGCACCAGCCGCCGCGTCAGCGGCCCGCGCGCCTTCTGGGCGAGTACCGCGTCGCGGCCGATGAAGCCGCCCGGCTTGTTGAGCGCGACTGCGAAGCCGAGGCCGGCCTCGAGCACGGTGTCGGTGTTGTCGATGTCGTGGCCGTAGTCGCGGTAGCCCTTCTCCATCCGCAGGCTGCCGAGGGCCTTGAGGCCGGCGTGGCGCAGCCCCACCGCCCGCCCGGCCGCCACCAGCCGGTCGTACACGTGCACCGCCTGCTCCGCCGGGATGTACAGCTCGTACCCCAGCTCGCCTAGGTAGGTGATCCGGATGCAGAGCACCCGGGCGAACCCGATGTCGATCTCCGCGGCCGCGCGGAACGGGAACGCCGCGTTGGACACGTCCGCGGAGGTCACCGCGGCAAGCAGCTCCCGCGACCGAGGGCCCTGAATGTTGATTTGCGCGTAGCCCGACGTCACGTCCGTGACGAAGGCGTGGGCGTCGCCGATGTGGCGGCGCAGCCAGGTTTCCGCGTGCCGGTGGGCGGTGTCGGAGGCGACGACCCAGAACCGGTCGCCGGCCAGCTTGGTCACCGTGAGGTCGGCCTCCAGCGTGCCGGCGGGGTTGAGCCACTGGGTGTAGGTGATCCGGCCGGGCTGGCCGTCGACCCGGTTGGCGGAGACCCGCTCCAGCACCCGCCCGGCGTCGCGGCCCTGCACATGGAACTTGGCCATGAAGGCCATGTCCATCAAGATCACGCCGGTGCGCGCGGCGTGGTGCTCGGCCTCCCAGTAGCCGAACCAGTCCGGCCGCCCCCAGGACAGCGGGCCTGCCGCCGGTTCGGCGCCCCCGGGGGCGTACCAGTCGGCGCCTTCCCAGCCGCTGACGTCTCTGAAGTACGCCCGCTGCGCCACCAGCCGCTCGTGGACCGGTGACACCTTCGCGCCGCGGGCCGTCCGCACCGGCCGGCCCGGGTAGTGAGTCTGGTACACCAGGCCCAGCGACTCGACCGTGCGGGTCGCCCGGTACTCAGGGTTAGCCTGGTAGCGGTGCAGCCGGTCGATGTTGATGCCGGTCACATCGATGTCAGGACGGCCGTCAGCGATCCACTGCGCGACCACCCGGCCGACCCCGCCGCCGGTCAGGATGCCGATCGAGTTCAGCCCGGCGGCGACGAAGTAGTTCTTCAGCTCTGGCGCCTCACCGACGATCGGCTGCAGGTCGGGGGTGAAGCTTTCCGGGCCGCAGAACAGCTTCTTGATTCCGGTCTGCTCGACCACCGGCACCCGGGAGATGGTGCGCTCCAGGTACGGCGCCATCCGGTCCCAGTCGGGGATGATCTCACCGAACGAGAAGCCCGCCGGGACACCGGCTACCTGCCACGGCGCGCAGACCGGCTCGAACAGGCCAAGCATCAGTCCGCCGCCCTCCTCCCGGTAATAGCCGTAGTTGGCGGGGTCCTCCAGTACCGGCCAGCTGCCGTCCACCCCCTCGATCGGCTCGGTCAGCAGGTAGTAGTGCTCGGCGGCCTGCAGCGGGATGCTCACCCCGGCCAGCTCGCCGAGTTCCCGCGCCCACATGCCGGCGCAGTTGACAACGTACTCGGCCTCGACGTCGCCGCGCGGGGTCCGGACCCCGGTGACAGCACCGCTGTGGCAGAGGAAGCCAGTGACAGCGACGCCCTCGATGATCCGGGCGCCCTTCATCCGGGCGCCCCTGGCCAACGACATGGTCACGTCGACCGGGTTGACCCTGCCGTCGGCCGGGATGTAGAAGCCGGCCAGCACGTCGTCGACCCGGGCCAGCGGGAACAGGGCGGCGACCTCGCCCGGCGAGATCTCGTGCACCTCCACGCCGCACAGCCGGTTGAACGCCGCAACCCGCCGGTACTCCTCCAGCCGGCCCCGCTCGATGGCTAGTTCGATCAGCCCGCACTGCTTCAGGCCGGTCGCGAGGCCAGTCTCCGCCTCCAGCCGGGAGTACAGGTCCCAGGTGTACTTCCGCAGCTCGGTCGACGTCTGCGAGGTCGAGCCGAAGGTGGCCATCAGCCCGGCCGCATGCCAGGTGGTGCCCGAGGTCAGCCGGTCGCGCTCCAGCAGCAGCACCTCGCCGAACCCCAGGTGCGCGAGGTGGTAGGCGACCGAGGTGCCGATGATGCCACCCCCGATGACAACGACACGGGCACGGTCAGGAAGAGCAATGGCGGCAGGCGTGGTCATCCGGGCAGGTCTCCATAAGACTCGCGGTTACCATCGAGATCCGCGACCGCCTCTGGCAGACAGTCCACGTCCGAAGGGTCGTTGTAGCGCACCAACCGACCCGGACCGCGCTCCCTGAGTCGCGGATTCCGGGCGATTCTGTCAGCTCCCACGCGTAATTGTGGCCGTTCCAGGCATGAATTCTGTGTGCGGCAAGGTACTCGGCGACTTCGCGCGGAGCGTTCTCCATCACCACCGTACGGTCACCGACCCAGATCACGCCATCTTCGGCAATGAGCACGGCGCCGAACAGGATCAAGGCATCCGTCCCGATGCGGACCGCAGCACGCACCACCGCGGTGGCCGCCACGCAGGCGCTGGGTCAACCCGCGGTGTCCCGCCGTGCCGCCGCCAGGCCGGGATTACCAAGAATGTTGGGCCGCACACCCTACGGCAGGCGTTCATCACCGATGCCCAAGTGAGCGGAATTGCATCTGATGCGTCACTCGGCAGTTCGCGTGAACACGCGCTGCCTGCGTCGCAGCGTGCGGCTTTACGGCGCCCTCAGCCTGCCGGGACGCCACGCGGCTGCGGTGACCTGGGACTTCACGGCCCGCCGGATCGCGATGCATCCGGCAGCAGCCGGTTGCACCGGGTGCATCATCGCCGCGCACAGCGGGCGACGCCCGGCCGCGACCGCAGCTGCGAGGGACGCGCCGGGCTTGGTCACGTCACGCGCCTGATCTGGCAGCCAGCCGGGGCTTCTGGAGTTGGTGTCCTGCTACGTGACCTGCCATTCTGATGTTTCGTGTCGGCTGGACCGGCAGGCAGTGGTGACGGTGGACGGAATCGCGCCGGAGGCTGGACCGCAGGCAGAGCGAGGCGAGGTCCGGGGAATTCATCAAAGCGCGGGAAGCCGCTCGCCTGCCTGATGATGCCGGCGGCTTCCGGGTGTGCGGTGAGGTTGTCACCTGAGCGTGAGTGCATCGACTGCGCCAGACATGGCGACGTACTGCACTATTCTGATCGAGGTGACGAGCAACGGCCGCGTGAGCGCCCCCACTCCAGCCTCTCCCGAACGACGCGATTTCATCCGCGAGATCGTCGCCGCCGACGTGCGCGAGGGCAGAGTCTCGGAGGTCGTGACTCGCTTCCCGCCCGAGCCGAACGGATACCTCCACCTCGGCCACTCCAAGGCGATCGCACTCAACTTCGGGATCGCCCAGGAGTTCGGCGGCCGCTGCCACTTGCGCTTCGACGACACCAACCCGATCGGGGAAGAGCAGGAGTACATCGACTCGATCCAGGAAGACATCCGCTGGCTCGGTTTCGACTGTGGCGAGCATCTCTACTTCGCTTCCGACTACTTCCACCAGCTCTACGACTGGGCCGTACACCTGATCAAGTCCGGCAAGGCCTACGTCGACGACCTCTCCGCCGACAAGATCCGGGAGCATCGCGGCACCCTCACAGAGCCGGGCAAGAACAGCCCCTGGCGCGACCGTTCGATCGATGAGAACCTCAGCCTGTTCGAGCGCATGCGCGCAGGGGAGTTTCCGGACGGCGCCAAAGTGCTCAGGGCAAAGATCGACATGGCCTCGCCCAACATCAACATGCGCGACCCGGTGCTCTACCGGATCCTGCACGCAACCCACCCGCGGACCGGCGACGAGTGGTGCATCTATCCGCTGTACGACTTCGCCCACGGCCAGTCGGACGCAATCGAGGGCATCACCCACTCCCTCTGCACGCTCGAGTTCGAGGATCACCGACCGCTCTACGACTGGCTGCTCGAGAACCTGCCGGTGCCTTCGCGCCCGCACCAATACGAGTTCGCCCGCCTCAACTTCACGTACACCGTGCTCTCGAAGCGCTTCCTACGGCGGCTTGTGAGCGAGGGCCACGTGCGAGGCTGGGACGATCCGCGCATGCCTACCCTCTCGGCCCTGCGCCGGCGCGGCTTCCCGCCCCAGGGTCTGCGCAACTTCCTCAACATGATCTCGCTGGGAGGCAAGGGCACGAGCGCCGCCGAAATCGAGATGCTCGAGCACGAGGTCAGGGACGTGCTGAACCGGAGGGCGCTGCGGCGCTTCGCCGTCCTGCGCCCGCTCAGGCTCGTGATCGAAAACTACCCAGAGGGGCAGATCGAGGAGGTGGAGGCCGTCAACAACCCGGAGGATCCCTCGGCCGGGACACGCAAGGTGCCCTTCGCGCGCGAGCTCTGGATCGAACGCGA
The DNA here is from genome assembly GCA_050013415.1 of Streptosporangiaceae bacterium. Classification (GTDB taxonomy): domain Bacteria; phylum Actinomycetota; class Actinomycetes; order Streptosporangiales; family Streptosporangiaceae; genus Palsa-506. The sequence goes on from JBEKFH010000312.1 coordinate 4,909, forward strand.
CGACTTCATGGAGGACCCGCCAAGCAAGTTCTTCCGCCTTGCCCCCGGTCGCGAAGTGCGTTTGCGCTGCGCCTACTTCGTGACCTGCACCGACGTGGTCAAGGACGCGAGCGGCGAGATCGTCGAGCTCCGCTGCGCCTACGATCCGGAGACGCGCGGCGGCGACGCCCCCGACGGGCGCCGGCCGAAGGCGACGCTGCACTGGCTCTCGTCCGAGCACGCCGTGCCCGCCCAAGTGCGTATCTATGACCGTCTCTTCACCTGCCCCGATCCCGGCGCTGACGGCGACGCCTACGCCGACCTCAACCCCAACTCGGAGACGGTGCTCCAGGAGTGCCTGGTCGAGCCTGCGCTCACGGAACTGCCGGTCGGTGAGACCGTGCAGTTCGAGCGCCTCGGCTACTTCTGCCCGGATCCCGACTCGACGCCCGGACGGCTCGTCTTCAACCGCACCCTCGGCCTCAGGGACACCTGGGCCAAGCTCCAGGCGCGGGCCGCCAGGCCATAACGACCTGTAGCAGCGCCGCGGCTCTTCGGGCCCCGGCGGTTCAGGGGAACACTGGCGGGCAGGTCCCTCCGAACAGGCCGGCCCCTGGATGGCGAGCCAGATGTTGGCCAGCGTCAAGGGCATGTCGGTTGACACTGAATGTTACCGCACCGCAATCTGGACCCGACTTGAACCCCCATGGTCCTGACCTGCAGAGATGTGTTTCAAGAGACGCAGCCCACGACATATCCGCAGGTCAGGAACTCGTCATGGGTGTCCGAGGGG
>JBEKFH010000313.1:0-5676 GCA_050013415.1 Streptosporangiaceae bacterium
GCGCCCGACACCGTGTGGAACGACACCTACAGCAAGGCAACCAACGAGTTCATCGAGGGGGACAAGGGCCCCAACCCGCTGGCGGGCGGCGGCGGCAAGTCGGTCATCTTCGGCCGCCCCGGTTACCAGAACAGCGTGCGGGCGGTCGTCGGCTCCAGCCGCGGGGTGCCGGACATCTCGATGAGCGGCGCTTGCGACGGCGCCGTCGACATGTACCAGAGCTTCCAGGGACAGGCGGCCGGGTGGTACCAGACCTGCGGCACCAGCGAGGCCACGCCGGAATTCGCCGGGATCATGGCGCTCGCCGACCAGGTCGCCGGCCGGCCGCTGGGGCTGATCAACCCGTTCCTCTACCGGATGGCGGCCCGGCACATGCGCGGCATCGTGGACGTGGTCAAGGGCAACAACACCGTCTCGTTCCGCCAGCGCGGAAAGCTGCATACGGTGCGCGGGTTCAGCGCCAGGCCCGGATATGACCTGGCGTCGGGGGTCGGCACCGTCAACGCCCGGTACTTCGTCTTCGAGCTGGCTAAGGAGGCGGACGGCGGTTAGCGTCAGTTAACCCGGGCTGACGAGGCCGGATAACGGCAGGCCGGGGCCAATCTGCGGCTGCCTGAGTCCCGAATGGATGATATGGACGCACGCGATCTTCGCGTACCTGAGACCGGCGTAACTGAGACCGGCAGCGCACCCCACGACAGTGGCGACCGGCCGCTTGACTGGCTGCTGACGCATGTGGCGCGCGGTGATCAGAAGGCGTTCGAGCAGGTCTACGACCGGCTGGCGGGCCCGGTCTACGGCCTGATCCGCAAGGTGGTCAGGGATCCGGCGCAGTCCGAGGAGGTCGCGCAGGAGGTGCTGCTCGAGGTCTGGCGCAGCGCATCGCGCTTCGACCCGGCCAGGGGCAGCGCGACGAGCTGGGTGATGACGATCGCGCACCGGAGGGCGATCGACCGGGTGCGATCGGCCAGCGCCGAGGCGCAGCGGGACCATAAGTCGGCCGCTGCGGCCGCCGTCCTGTCACCTGATGAGGTGGCAGATGCCGTCGAGGCCAGCCTCGACAGGGAGCGCGTGCGCCGCTGCCTCAACTCGCTGACGGAGCTGCAGCGTGAATCGATCACCCTCGCCTACTACGGCGGCTACACCTACCGCCAGGTCGCCGGGCTGCTCAACGTAGCGCTCGGGACGATCAAGACCAGGATCCGCGATGGCCTGATCCGGATGCGCGACTGCCTGGGGGTCGGCCAGTGAGGCTCCTGGGTCATGATCTGCATATTCTGGCCGGCGCGTACGCGCTCGACGCGCTGGAGACCGCCGAGCGGGAGCGCTTCGAGCATCACCTGCAGCACTGCCCGCAGTGCGCGAACGAGGTCCGGGGCCTGCGCGATACCGCCACCGGGCTGGCCCTGGCAGTTTCCCGGGTGCCGCCGCCGCAGCTCAGGGAGCGCGTCCTCGCGGCGGCCGCCACGACACGTCAGCATCCGCCACCGGTCCTCGACCAGCGGACCGTGCTGCCGTCGCGCTCCGCGTGGATGCCGCGGCTGATCGGCGCGGCCGCGGCCATCGCCGTCATCGCCGCCGTGGTGCTGGGCTTCGCACAGGCGGCCACTCAGGGCCGCCTGGATCGCGCGCGGGCGCAGGAGCAGGCCATCGAGGCCGTGCTGAGCGCACCTGACGCCAGGATCGCCACCCACCGGTCATCGGTGGGCGGCACCGCCACGGTGATTTTCTCCGACGTCAGCCGCGAAATGATCGTCACGACGGCTGACCTGCCCTCGCTGCCCGGCAGCAAGGTCTACGAGCTCTGGCTGATCACGCCCGGCGGCAGCAAGCGGGCCGGACTGCTGCCGGCCCCGAGCGCCGGGCGGACAGCTCCGGTGCTCGCGTCCGGCGTCGCGCCAGGAGACTGGGCCGGCCTTACCGTGGAGCCGGCCGGCGGGACGTCCCAGCCCACCGCCGCGCCGATTGTCAAGATACCGCTGAGCGGGGCCGGCGCCCGCCGCGCCGCGTGATCTGCGTCCTGGGTGACGCTCACCTTGACGTCGTCGTACGGCTGGACGAGCCGATCGCGGCGGAGACCGACACCACTGCGGTGACCTCGGTCGGCGTCGGCGGGCAGGCGGCCAACGTGGCGGCCTGGGTGTGCGCGCTGGGCGGCCGGGCACGGCTGGTCGCCGCGCAGGCGGGCGATCCGGCCGGCCGCCTCGTGGCCGCCGAGCTGGCCGGCCGCGGCGTCGATCTCGTCGGGCCGGTGCTCCAGGGCCGGACCGGGGTCGTGGTCTCCCTGTCCGAGCGGGGTACCGCCCGGTCGATGCTGACCGACCGCGGGGTCGGCCCGCGACTGGACGCCAGTGCCCTGCAGGCCCGCTGGTTCGACGAGTGCACCTGGCTGCACCTGCCGGCCTACAGCCTTGTCGCCGCCCCGGTGTCCGCCGCGGCGATCGCCGCGGCGGCCCTGGCGCCGCGCCTCAGCGTCGATCTCTCCTCGACCGCGGCCCTGCGCGGCTACGGGATCGCGCGCTTCCGCGCCCTGCTCGGGCGCCTTCGCCCGGCGGTGGTGCTCGGCAACGAGGCCGAGGCGGACATGGTCGGTGACCTGCCCGGCTGCGAGCTCGTGGTCAAGCTGGGCCCTGCCGGTGTCCGGGCCGGCGGCCAGGTCTATCCCGCGGCCGCGACGCGCCCGGTCGACTCGACCGGCGCGGGAGACGCGTTCGCCGCCGGCTACCTGCTCGGCGGGGTCAGCCTTGGCCTGCAGGCCGCAGCCCGGGCGGTAGCGAGAATGGGAGCGATGCCGTGACCATCCAGCCGCTGGTGGCCCCGGAGGTCGCGGATGCGCTGCGGCTCGGCCGCCCGGTGGTGGCGCTGGAAACCACCCTGGTTGCGCACGGATTCTCCGGCGGGCAGGGGCTGCGGGTCGCGCTGGCGGCCGAGGAGCGGGTCCGGGCGGCCGGCGCCACGCCGGCCACCATCGGCGTTGCGGACGGCAACGCGGTGGCCGGGCTGAGCCGGGCGGCACTGGAGCGCTTCGCCGAGGCAGGCCCGGGGGCCCGCAAGGTCGGTGCCCGTGATCTGGCCGCCTGCGTGGTCCAGGGCGCGCTCGGCGCCACCACGGTCGGCGGAACGCTGGCCGTATGCCGCCTGCTCGGCATCAGGTTCCTCGGCACGGGCGGGACCGGCGGGGTGCACCGCGGCTACGCGGAGAACCTCGACATCTCCGGTGACCTGATGCAGATCGCGCGGACCCCGGCGGTCGTGGTCTCCTCGGGGGTCAAGTCCATCCTCGACGTCGCGGCCACGGCGGAACTGCTGGAGAGCCTCGGCGTCCCCGTGCTGGGCTGGCAAACCGCGATGATGCCGGCGTTCTACAGCGCCGGGCCCGGGCCCGCCGTGTCGGCCGCCGTGTCCACGGCGGCCGAGGCGGCCAGCATCGCCGCGGCCCACTGGGACCTGAATCCGGGGTCGGGGCTGCTGCTGACCCGGTCCCCGGGAGCCGGACTGGAGATCGAGCCGCTCATCGCGGACGCGGTGGACGAGGTGCGCCGTGCCGGGGTCAGCGGCCAGGCGGTGACCCCGGCCGTCCTCGCGCTGGTCGCCGAGCGGAGTGACGGCCGCAGCGCCGAGGTCAACCGCCAGCTGATCGCCGACAATGCCGGGCTGGCAGCCGAGGTCGCCGTGGCGTACGCGAGCGCGGCCGCGGGCTGACCGGGCAGGCCGTTCGTGAGATCAGCCGTTCGCCAGCGGCTGGCGCTGGCGAGACGGGCGGCGGCAGAGGCCGCAGTTCGGCAGCCACGGCCGCCTGTCAGAGGCGGCCGGCCGCGATGATCCGCCGCAGGAAGCGCCGCGTCCGCTCGTCCTTCGGGTCGGTGAACAGCTCGGCGGGCGGGGCGTCCTCGATAATGCGCCCTTCCTCAAGGAAGCAGACCCGGCGCGCGATGTCGCGGGCGAACCCCATCTCGTGCGTGGCGATCAGCATGGTCATTCCGCCCGCCGCGAGCTCCCGGATGACATCGAGCACCTCGGCGACCAGTTCGGGATCCAGCGCGCTCGTCACCTCGTCGAGCAGCATGATCTGCGGACGCATCGCGAGCGCCCGGACGATGGCCACCCGCTGCTGCTGCCCGCCGGACAGCCGGTCCGGGAACTCCGCCTCCTTGTCCAGCAGGCCGAACCGGCTCAGCAGTTCCCGGGCCTCCTCCTCGGCCGCCGGCCGGGGCGTGCCCAGCGCCTTGCGGGGCGCGAGCGTGACATTCTGCAGCACGCTCATGTGCGGGAACAGGTTGTAGGACTGGAACACGATCCCGATGGATCTGCGGACCAGGTTCTGGTCGATGCCGGCGGCGGTGATCTCCTGGCCCCAGAGGCTGATCCGGCCGGCGTTGATCGGCTCCAGCAGGTTCAGGCAGCGCAGCAGCGTGGACTTGCCGGATCCGGACGCCCCGATCAGGCAGATCACCTCGTGCGTGCTGACCTCCAGGTCGATTCCGCGCAGGACCTCGTTGGCGCCGAATGCCTTGCGCAGGCCCGCAATCTCGATGGCCGTCCCGGACGCCGCCGCAGCCTCCCCCGTCCCGGCCTCCCCCGTCCCGGCCTCCCCGGTCACGTCGACGCCCCGGCGAGCCGTCGCCTTCGGTCCCTGTCGATCAGGCGGTCGGTGAAGCGGGCCAGCGGAATGGTCAGGATCAGGAACAGGATGGCAGCGACCGTGTAGCTGGAATAGTTGAACACGGTGCTGCTGTAGATCTGCGCCGCGCCATTGGCCTCGATGGCGCCCAGGGTACTGACCAGCGCAGTGTCCTTCTGCAGGCTGATGAAATCGTTCAGCAGCGGCGGGATGATGTTGCGCACCGCCTGCGGCAGGATAACGTACCGCAGCGTGGTGGACTGCGACAGGCCGAGCGACCGGGCCGCCGCCGTCTGGCTGCGGTGCACCGAGTTGAGCCCGGCCCGGTAGACCTCGGAGACGTACGCGGAATACGACAGGACCAGGGCCGCCACGCCGTAGATGGCAGCCGACTGGGTGGAGACGCCCGGCAGCCGCAGCGCGGGCACGCCGAAGCCGATGGCCAGCAGCACCAGCAGCAGCGGCACGCCGCGGAAGAAATCGACGTAGATCAGGCTCAGCACCCGGAACGGGAAGAGCACGGGGCTCACCGACTGCCGGATCAGGGCGATGAACAGCGCGAGCCCGAGAATCAGGACCTCGGCGGCCAGGAACATCCTGATGTTCAGCCAGATGGCCTCGCCGACCGAGTAATAGCCCTTCTTCGGGTTGCCGATGAGCGACTGCCACATGTCGGTCGGGTTGAAGAACACATGCCGTACCTGCTTGCTGCCCGGCGCCAGCAGGAAGATCGCCACGAGTGCCGCAAGCACGACCAGCGTGCTGGCCGTGGAGACGGCGGTCGCCCGGCGGCCTCCGCCGGATAGCAGCCGCGGCCCGCGGCCGACGGTGCCAAAGGAGCCTGGTGTCTGCCAGGCGCCGCCGACGGTGCCCGGTGTCTGCCACGCGCTGCCGGTGTTCTCCGGCGACGCGGCGGGAAGGCCGGTGAAGGGGCCGTCCGGCGGGTCTGCCTGGCTGCCGTCCATGCGTGCCGTCGCTGGCTAGCTGATCGGCCGCTTCAGGGCTTGATCACCGGGACGCTGAGGTAGATCTGCAAGTACTTCTTCTGCAGCGCC
>JBEKFH010000314.1:0-5667 GCA_050013415.1 Streptosporangiaceae bacterium
TGCTGCATGAACTCCTCACAGCGACCGGACTCGTTCGAGCCGGGCGACTACCTGCAGGTGCTGCGGCGCCGCTGGTGGATAGTGCTCGTGGTGGCGATCATCGGCCTGGTCCTGGCGGCTGGCTACGTCAAGGAGGCGCACAAGGTCTACGCGGCGTCCACGCAGGTGTTCGTCAACTCGACGGTGGCCAACACCGGCAGCGTGTCGGGTGCTCGCACCACCGGCGGCGTCGACATGGACAGCCAGGCGCAGCTCGTGCAGTCCAACATCGTGGTGAAGGCAGTCAAAGGGCTGCTGCATAGCCCGCTGACCGAGGCGCAGCTGACCAAGAAGGTCACGGTCACGGTGCCGGCGAACTCGCAGGTGCTGCAGATCGGCTGCGACGCGTCGACCGGCGACCTGGCAGCCGCCTGTGCGAACGACTTCGCCGAGGAGTACATCAGCACCCAGACCGCCACGGCAAAAAACGATCTGACGGCCCAGGTGGCCACGCTGCAGAAGCAGTTGACGACGCTGGGCCAAAGCGCCGCCAAACTCAGCGCGCAGATCCTCGCACTTCCGTCGGGTTCTCCAACGCGCGCGACTGACGAGGCGAACCTGCGGTCGGACAACGCGACGGCGGCCTCGCTGAGCCACCAGGTCGGCGTGCTGGAAGCTGAGCAGGCCAACTCGACGGCCGGCACCATTACCAGCAAGGCCATCCCGCCAACCAAGCCGTCCAGCCCGCAGAAGATCCTGATCCTGCCAAGCGGGCTGGTGGCCGGCCTGCTCATCGGCCTGATCGCGGCGTTCCTCGTCGATCGCCGTGACAAGCGCATCCACAACGCGCGGGACCTCGAGCGCTACCTGGACCTGCCGGTGCTGCTGAGCGTCACGGCGAAGAAGTACGGCACGCAGCCTTCCCTGGTCGGGCCGAGATCGCGGACCGGCCAGGCCTTCGCCGAGCTGGCGCACGCGTCCTCGGCGGCGCTCGGCGAGGGCAATCACGTGATGGTGGTGGCGGGCACCTCGGCTGGCGCCGGCGGCGGCGTCACCGCCGCCAACCTGGCGGCCGCCCTGGCCAGGACGCACTCCGAGGTGGTGCTCGTCTGCGCCGACCTGCGCGGCAGCGTCATCCCCGAGCTCTTCCGGCTCGGCCAGGGCCGCGGACTCGCCGAGGTCCTGGCGGGCAACGCGACAGTCAGCGAGGTCGCTCGGCGGCCCGCCGACTTCCCCCGGCTACGGGTGGTCACGCCAGGCGTGGACACCTCGTTCGCGCTCTACAACTTCCAGCATGACGCGACCAGGGACCTGATCGCCGAGCTGCGCAGGAGCACGCCGTTCGTGATCATCGAGGCGCAGGCCACCAGCGAGGGCGGCGACACCTTCGCGCTCGCCGAGTTCGCTGACGCCGCCCTCATCACCGTGGAGGTCGGAAAGAGCACGCGGCCCGAGGTCGCCGACTGCCTGCAGCGGCTTGACCGGCTGCGCACGACGGTGCTGGGCGCCGCCCTCATCCCGCCGTTCAGCGCGCCTGCCCGGTCCGCGGCAGGCCGTGCAGGCGAGTACGCCGAACCGCAGGCGGGGCCGGCCGAGCGGCGGCCACGGCCAGCCGGGCGGCGGCCGGAGCCCGGCGAACGGCACCCGGACAACGGTGGCACCCAGAAGCCCACGCTCAAGGTCGGTCCCCGGGATCCGACCGAGACCTGGCCGCTGCCTCCCGGGGCGGTGCGCACGGCGGCGGACAAGCGCGGGCGGACGCCACGCCCCGCCGGGGAGCGGGAGGAACCGGTCGACAAGAAGACCGGAAGCTAGCACGTGCCGGGGAAGCGCACCTCGCCCCGAAGACATCGGCCTGCGGGGATACTCACGGTCGTCTCGGCCGGGCTCGTCACCGCCGCGTGCGCTGCTGGCGGCTCCCCTGCGAGCGCGCGCGCAGCGAGTTCCAGCCCGTCAGCCGCCAGGTCAGCCAGCCCCGCCGCCAGCCCGTCGCCGACCCCCTACACGGGGCCGGTCGCCCCGCTGACGGGGCTGCCCGCCAGCGCGGCGGATGCCGCGCGGCGCGCGGTGGCCCTCGTCATCGCGGGCCACCGCCCCCGCGGGCTGTCAGCGGCCGACGTGATCTTCGAGGAGATCAGCACCCCGCGCCGGTACATCGCCGTGTTCCAGTCCCGGCGCTGCGGTGCCGTCGGGCCCATCACCAGCACCCAGCCCGCTGACGGCCAGCTGCTGTCGGTGCTGCGGCCGAGGATCGGCTACGACGGCGGCACCCCCGGGTTCATCAAGATCCTGGACAACACCCAGGTCACCGACCGCGGCTACCCGGCCTACACGTCGCCGTACACGATCCGGGGCAGCGCCCTCACCGCCTCGACGAGTAAGCTGCGCGGCTCGGCGCGCGGATCGGCGCCGCCGCAGATATTCTCCTACCGCGGCACGAGCTCGGGGGCCACTCAGCTGGCGGCAGCCGGTGAGTCGAGGCCGTCGTCGGTCACGGTGAGCATTCCGGGCCACGGCAGGCGGAAGTGGACCTTTGACGCTCGCACCGACCGCTGGGCGCAGGTCAGCGGAGGCCCGCCGATTCAGGTCGCAAACCTCATCGTCCAGTTCGTGCGGTTCAAGGAGGTCTTCTTGAACAGGCGGGACGGGATCACCGTGCCGAGCGCTCGGGTGTTCGGCAGGGGCAAGGCGGATGTGTTCTCTGGCATCGGGAACACGCCGGATCACGGCGCCGGAGGCCTGGCTGCCAGGGGTACCTGGTCCAAGCCTGGCCTCCGCAGCGTGACCGACTACTTCGACAGCAAGGGCCTGCCGATGGAACTCCAGCCAGGAACGACCTGGATCATCCTGGCCCCCCGCGGTACGCGGGTCAGGGCAAGCTGAGGCGGGGCCATGACTACCGAACTGGAGCCGGACCGGCAGAATGGCCGGGCAGGCATCAATTCCTGGGACCAGCCAGCCGGCGGGCCGGACGCTGGCCCGGCCTGGCGCCGCGGCCCGGCGCGGGAGTCAGTCGGCCACGCCAGGCGCCGCGGCGGGCTGCTCGCCCGTCATCCAGCATGGCCGCTTGTCGTGATGCTGGCCGGCTACCCGCTCTGGTGGGCGCTGGGCATCGCCGACTACATGTTCATCGTGCTCGCCATCCCGATGGCGTACCGGCTGCGCTCCTGGCACCGGCGGGCCGGGCGCCCGCTGCGCCTGCCGCCCGGGTTCTCGCTCTGGCTGCTGTTCCTCATCTGCACGCTGGCCGGGGTGGTCACGCTGGGCCTAGTCGCGCCTGACTCGGTCGCCAGCCCGCTCGGGAACCGGATCATTTCCTGGGCCGACCGCGGGGCCAGCTACGCGGCCGTCACCGTGCTGCTGCTGTTCGCCGGGAACCTGACCGGGCGCGAGCTGTCGCGGCGGCGGCTGGCCTGGCTGCTCGGGCTGGTCGGGATCTTTGCCGTGATCGGCGGCGTGCTCGGGGTGCTACTGCCGCACTTCCAGTTCACCTCGCCGCTGGCCCTGGTGATGCCGAGGAGCTTCCGGTCCAACACGCTCGTGCAGTCCTGGCTGCATCCGGCGTTCGCGCAGGTGCAAGGAGTTCTGGGCACCGCGAAGGGCCGCCCGAAGGCGCCGTTCGACTACACCAACGACTGGGGGGACTGCCTGTCCATCCTGCTGCCCTGGCTGCTGGTGGCCTGGGGCGATACCCGCAGGCACCGCCGCAGGGCGCTGGCCATCATCGCGGTGGCCCTGGTGCCGGTCGTGTACTCGCTGGATCGCGGGCTCTGGATCGGGATCGGCGTCGCCGTGGTCTACCTGGGCTGCCGTTTCGCCGCCCGGGGCAAGACCGGGCTGCTCGCCGCGATCGGCGCCGGCTTCGTGGTCGTCGTCATCGCCGTCCTCGCCAGCCCGCTGCACACCATCATCAGCGAGCGCCTCGCCAACGGGAACAGCGACCAGATCAGGTCGTCGCTGTCCAGCACGGCGCTGAAGGAGGCCCTGGCGTCACCGCTGATCGGCTACGGCGACGGCAGGCACGTGCGGGGCAGCGCGAACACGATCTCCGCGGGGCCGACGGCGAACTGCATCCAGTGCGGCCAGGCCGACACGGGCAGCAACGGGCAGCTCTGGCTGCTGCTCGTCTGCTCCGGATTCGTCGGCACCGGCTTCTACCTGGCCTTTTTCGGCTACGGTATCTGGCGGTACCGGCGGGATAAAACGCCGTACGGGATGGCCGGGGTTCTCGTGCTGCTGCTGTCTTTCGTCTACATGTTCACGTATGTCGCGGTGGTGGCGCCGCTGGCCTTTACCATGCTGGCCTATGCGCTGCTCTGGCGAAATGACACCCAGCTGCTGAATCCCGATGCCGAAACGCCCACGGACCTGGCCGCCATCGCCGGGCGGGGAGGCATCCGGCGGCCCGCCGCGTACCGGGCACTCAGGTGACCGAAGCCACGCCACGGCAGGGTCGCCGTCGCGAGCGTGGTCAGGCCGGCAGTGCGGCCCGCGGCGATGAGCGGCGGGCCTGATGGCCCGGGAGCACGCGAGGCTGGAACCGACCCGGCGTGACCCGGGCCGCCCCCCCGCCAGGTCAGCATCGGGCCGTGCCGCGGGCGCCGCGCCGCGCGGCGGGCAGGGAGCCAAGGGCACCGGCGGCCGGAAGCTGGCGGAGGTCGCGCGAGGCAGCACGCTGAACCTGGCGGGCGCGGTCATCTCGGCGGCGGCGACCCTCGGGGTCACCGTGCTCGTGACCCGCCTGTTCAGCAAGTCCGTCGCCGGTGCCTTCTTCACCGCCACCTCGCTGTTCCTGATCGTCGAGTCGGTGGCCAGCCTTGGCGCTTACGTCGGCGCCGTCTACTTCATCGCCCGGCTTCGCCTGCTCGGCGAGGAGAGGCGGGTCAAGGTCATCCTCCGGGCGGCAATCATCCCGGTGGTGGTCGTGTCGGTGACGGCGACGGCGGCCATGGTCCTGTTCGCCGATCCGCTGGCGCGCGTGCTGCTCGGCGGTCATCTCGGCAGCGGCGGAGCGAGCCCGGCCGCGGTGGCGACCGCCCTGCGCGCCCTCGCGGTAACCATTCCCTTCGCCACGATGCTCGACACCCTGCTCGGCGCCACCCGCGGCTACCGGGAGATGCGGCCCACGGTCGTGATCGACAAGGTGGGCCGTTCCGTGGTCCAGCTAGCCGGAGTGGCGATAGCCGTGGCCGCGGGCAGCGCGGCGCTGCTCGCGCCGCTGTGGGCGGTCCCGTACATCCCGGCTGCAGCGCTGGCATGGCTCTGGCTGCGCCGGGTGCGGCGCCGGCAGAAGTCCCGGCCGTCGCCGCGCGACGTGCCACCCGAGCTCGCCGCCCTGATGGCACTCGGCACGCCGCTGCGGTCAGACGGGACGAGGGTCCGGGCCGGGGAGGAAGCGGACGAGCGGCTGGCGAGCGCGAACCCGCGTGGCTTCTGGCGGTTCACCACGCCGAGGGCAATTGCCTCGCTCGCGCAGATCACCGTGCAGCGCATCGACATCGTGCTCGTGGCGATCATCCGCGGGCCGGCCGAGGCGGCCATTTACACGGCCGCGACCCGCTTCCTCGTGGCCGGCCAGCTCGGCAACGGCGCGATCAGCATGGCGGCGCAGCCGCAGTTCACCGAGCTGTTCGCGATGGGCGCGCTGCGCAGGGCCAACGAGGTCTACCAGGTGACCACCGCATGGCT
>JBEKFH010000315.1:0-5664 GCA_050013415.1 Streptosporangiaceae bacterium
GTGATCCGGCCGTGCACGTTCCTGCCGCCGCGCGAGTGCAGCGGGCGCACCAGCGACTTCTCCGGCTCGGTGCGGGTGACCTCGGAGAAGTCAGAGCCGCTCGCGCCCCGCCTGCCCGGCGTGGTCGGATTGTACTTGCGGATGGCCATATGTGCTTAAGCTCCTCGGGATGCGTGCTAGCTGACCGGGCCGAAGACGTCGATCCGTTCGCCCTCGGCGAGGCTGACGATCGCACGCTTGGTGTCGGGGCGCTTGCCCCAGCCGAACCGCGTCCTGCGCCGCTTGCCGGGCCGGTTGACCGTGTTGACCCCCGTCACCCGGACGCTGAATACTGCCTCGACCGCCTGGCGGATCTCGGTCTTGTTGGAGCCGGGCGCGACGATGAAGGTGTACTTGCCGTCATCGGCGAGCCGGTAGCTCTTCTCTGAGATGACCGGCCTGATGAGGACGTCCCGCGGGTTGGCGATCCGGCTCACTGCGCTGCCTCCTGCTGGGCTGGCTGGCCTGGCTGGCCTGCCCGCGCGATGAACGCGGCCAGGCTGCCGGTGGTAAACACGACGTGATCGCTGACGAGCACGTCGTACGTATTGAGCTGGCCGGGGGCGATCAGGTGCACGCCCGCCATGTTGCGCAGGCTCTTCCAGCTGACCGTGTCGCTGGTGTCGGCCACGACCAGCACGTGCGCGCTGGCGGCCGCCACGCCGAGCAGGGCGGCCAGCATGGCCTGGGCGTCCCTCGTGCTCGGCTGGTCGCCGTCGACGAAGCCGCTGACAACGTGCACCCGGCCGTGCCTGGCCCGGTCCGATAGCGCGCCGCGCAGGGCCGCCGCCTTCATCTTCTTGGGCGTGCGCTGGGCGTAAGAGCGCGGCTGCGGGCCGTGCACCACGCCGCCGCCGGCGAACTGCGGGGCGCGGATGGAGCCCTGCCGGGCCCTGCCCGTGCCCTTCTGCCGGTACGGCTTCCTGCCGCCGCCGCTGACCTCGGCGCGGGTCTTGGTGGCGTGCGTGCCCTGGCGGGCCGCCGCCTCCTGTGCTACCACGACCTGGTGGATCAGCGGCACGTTCACCTTGGCGTCGAAGATGTCGGCGGGCAGCTCCACCGGCTGGCCGGTCGCGCCGGACGCGGAGATCACGTTGACCTCGCTCATCACTGGTCACCCTTCGCTGCCCGGCCGCCGGGAAGCAGCGGCGTCTTGACGGCGCTGCGGACCAGGACGAGGCCGCCCCTGGGGCCGGGCACCGCACCCTTGATCAGCAGCAGCCCGCGGCCGGCGTCGACGCCGTGCAGCGTGAGGCTCGGCGCCGTGGTGCGCACGCCGCCCATTCGCCCGGCCATCCTGACTCCCTTGAACACCCGGCCCGGGGTGGCGCAGCCGCCGATGGAGCCAGGCGAGCGGTGCTTGCGCTGGGTGCCGTGCGAGGCGGACAGGCCCTTGAAGCCGTGCCGTTTCATCACCCCGGCGAAGCCCTTGCCCTTGCTTTTCGCCGTCACGTCCACCAGCTCGCCGGCCGTGAACGCGGTGGCGCTGACTTCCTGGCCGAGGGTGTAGTCCGACGCGTTGTCGGTCCGCAGCTCCACCAGGTAACGGCGCGGCGTCACCCCGGCCTTCGCGAAGTGCCCGGCCTCGGGCTTGTTCACCTTGCGCGGGTCGATGTCGCCGTAGCCGAGCTGCACGGCGGCGTAGCCGTCGGCGTCCGGCGTGCGCACCGCGGTGACAACGCAGGGGCCGGCCGCCACGACGGTGACAGGGACCATCCTGCCGTCGTCGGCGAAGACCTGGGTCATGCCGAGCTTGGTGCCCAGGACCCCCTTGATCTGCTTGGTCATATCAGCGCGTCCCTCTACAGCTTGATCTCGATGTCGACGCCCGCGGGCAGGTCAAGCCGCATCAGCGAGTCGACGGTCTTCGGCGTGGGGTCGATGATGTCGATCAGCCGCTTGTGCGTGCGCATCTCGAAGTGCTCACGCGAGTCCTTGTACTTGTGCGGCGAGCGGATGACGCAGTAGATGTTCTTCTCGGTGGGCAGCGGCACCGGCCCGGCCACCTTCGCGCCGGTACGGATCACCGTGTCGACGATCTTCCGCGCCGAGCTGTCAATGACCTCATGGTCATAGGCCTTGAGCCGGATGCGGATCTTCTGTCCCGCCATGGAATGGCCTCGATGTCCTTCTTCTGTGGTGCCGCTGTCTGACCGTGCTTGCCTGACCGTGCTGTCAGGCCGTGCCGCCCGCCTGGCCGGAACCAGGCGGGCGGGCGCCCTCGGTGTTACTTGATGATGGTGGTGACCCGGCCGGCGCCGACGGTGCGGCCGCCCTCGCGGATGGCGAAGCGCAGGCCCTCCTCCATCGCGATCGGCTGGATCAGGTCGACCTTCATCTCGGTGTTGTCGCCCGGCAGTACCATCTCCGTGCCCTCCGGCAGGTGCACCACTCCGGTGACGTCCGTGGTGCGGAAGTAGAACTGCGGGCGGTAGTTGTTGAAGAACGGGGTGTGCCGCCCGCCCTCGTCCTTGCCCAGGATGTAGACCTGGGCCTCGAACTCGGTGTGCGGCGTGTTGGTGCCGGGCTTGATGATGACCTGGCCGCGCTCGACATCCTCGCGCTTGGTGCCGCGGAGCAGCAGGCCCGCGTTGTCCCCGGCCTGGCCCTCGTCGAGGATCTTGTGGAACATCTCCACGCCGGTGACGATCGTCTTGCTGGACTTCTCCTTGATCCCGATGATCTCGATCTCCTCACCGGTGTGGATCTTGCCGCGCTCGATCCGGCCGGTCACGACCGTGCCGCGGCCGGTGATCGAGAAGACATCCTCGACCGGCATCAGGAACGGCTTCTCGATCTCGCGGACGGGCTCGGGGATGCTGTCGTCGCAGGCGGCCATCAGCTCGAGGACCTTCGCGCCCCACTCGGCGTCGCCCTCCAGCGCCTTGAGCGCGGAGACCCTGATCACCGGCAGGTCGTCGCCGGGGTAGTCCTGATTGCTGAGCAGCTCGCGGACCTCCAGCTCGACGAGCTCGAGGATCTCCTCGTCGTCGACCATGTCGGTCTTGTTCAGCGCGACCACGATGTACGGCACGCCGACCTGGCGGGCCAGCAGCACGTGCTCGCGGGTCTGCGGCATCGGGCCGTCGGTGGCCGCGACCACCAGGATCGCGCCGTCCATCTGGGCCGCGCCGGTGATCATGTTCTTGATGTAGTCCGCGTGTCCCGGGCAGTCGACGTGCGCGTAGTGGCGCTTCTCGGTCTGGTACTCGACGTGCGAGATCGAGATCGTGATGCCGCGCTCCCGCTCTTCCTTCGCGTTGTCGATCTGGTCGAACGGCGTGAAGGGATTGACGTCAGGAAACTGGTCGTGCAGCACCTTGGTGATCGCCGCGGTCAGCGTCGTCTTGCCATGGTCGATATGGCCGATGGTGCCGATGTTGACGTGCGGCTTCGTCCGCTGGAACTTGGCCTTCCCCACTGGTGTCTCCTCGTTACGATCGTTCCCCACCGTGGTGGGGCCAGGCGCTCACGCGGGGCGCCTTGCGTGCTAGGCATGGTTGCTAGTGCTTACTCGCCTCTTGCTTTGGCGATGATCTCCTTGGCGATGCTGGGCGGGACCTCGGCATACGAGTCGAACTGCATGCTGTAGTCCGCCCGGCCCTGGGTCCGACTGCGCAGGTCGCCCACGTAGCCGAACATCTCGGACAGCGGGACCGTTGCCTTGATGACCCGGACCCCGCTGCGCTCCTCCATGGCCTGCATCTGGCCACGGCGGCTGTTCAGGTCGCCGATGACCTCGCCCATGTAGTTCTCGGGGGTCCGGACCTCGACGGCCATGACGGGCTCCAGCAGCACCGGGTCGGCATAGCTGGCCGCCTTCTTGAACGCCATCGAGCCGGCGATCTTGAAGGCGAGCTCTGAGGAGTCGACCTCATGGTAGCCGCCGTCGGTCAGCGTCACCTTCAGGTCGACCATCGGGTACCCGGCCAGCACCCCGAACTCCGCCGCCTCCTGGCAGCCGGTGTCCACCGACGGGATGTACTCCCGCGGCACCCGGCCGCCATGGACCTTGTTCTCGAACTCGTAGCCGCCGCCGTCGCCGCCGGTCGGCTCCAGGTTGATGACGACCTTGGCGTACTGCCCGGCGCCACCGGTCTGCTTCTTGTGCGTGTACTCGACCTTCTCGGCCTTCTTCCTGATGGTCTCCCGGTAGGCGACCTGCGGGCGGCCGATGTTGGCCTCGACCTTGAACTCCCGGCGCATCCGCTCGACCAGCACCTCGAGGTGCAGCTCGCCCATGCCGGAGATGATGGTCTGCCCGGTCTCGTCGTCGGTCCGGACCTGGAAGGTCGGATCCTCCTCGGCCAGCCGCTGGATGGCGATGCCGAGCTTGTCCTGGTCGCCCTTGGTCCTCGGCTCGATCGCGACGTTGATCACCGGCGCGGGGAACGTCATGGACTCCAGGATCACCTGCCGGGACTGGTCGCAGAGCGTGTCGCCGGTCGAGGTGTCCTTCAGGCCCATGACGGCGACGATCTGCCCGGCGATGGCCGACGGGCGCTCCTCGCGCTTGTTGGCGTGCATCTGGTAGATCTTGCCGATCCGCTCCTTGCGGCCCTTGCTGGAGTTCTGCACCGAGGTGCCGGTCTCCAGGGTGCCGGAGTAGATCCTGATGTAGGTCAGCTTGCCCAGGTGCTGGTCGGACATGATCTTGAAGGCCAGCGCGGCGAACGGCGCGGCGGCGTCAGCCGCCCGCTCGATCACCGCGTCGTCGTCGCCGACGGCGTGGCCCTTGATCGGCGGGATGTCGACCGGGCTCGGCAGGAAGTCCACGATCGCGTCCAGCATCGGCTGGACGCCCTTGTTCTTGAACGCGCTGCCGCACATGACCGGGGTGACCGCGCCGGAGATGGTGGCCCGCCGGATCGCCGCCAGCAGGGCGTCGGTGTCGGGCTCGGTTCCGTCGAGGTACAGCTGCAGCATCTGCTCGTCGTTCTCGGAGATCCGCTCGACCAGGGTGTCCCGCCACTCGCGGGCCGCGTCGGCGTGGTCGTCCGGGATGGGCACGATGTCGTAGGTGTCGCCCTTGCCGTCGGTCTGCCAGAGCAGCGCGCGCATCCGGATCAGGTCGATGACGCCGCGGAAGTCGGACTCGACGCCCCACGGCAGCTGGATTACCAGCGGCGTGGCGCCGAGCCGGTCCGAGATCATCTCGACGCACCGGTGGAACTCCGCCCCGACCCGGTCCATCTTGTTGACGAAGCAGATGCGCGGCACGCCGTAGCGGTCCGCCTGCCGCCATACCGTCTCGGACTGCGGCTCCACCCCGGCCACCCCGTCGAACACGGCGACGGCGCCGTCCAGCACGCGCAGCGACCGCTCCACCTCCACGGTGAAGTCCACGTGCCCGGGAGTGTCGATCAGGTTGATCGTGTGGTCCCGCCAGATGCAGGTGGTCGCGGCCGAGGTGATCGTGATGCCGCGCTCCTGCTCCTGCTCCATCCAGTCCATGGTGGCGGCGCCCTCATGGACCTCGCCGATCTTGTAGTTGATGCCGGTGTAGAACAGGATCCGCTCGGTGGTCGTGGTTTTGCCCGCGTCGATATGCGCCATGACCCCGATGTTCCTGAGCCTGGCTAGTTCCACGGCGGTCTGGATGACGGCCACTGCTGAGATCCTCGT
>JBEKFH010000316.1:0-5655 GCA_050013415.1 Streptosporangiaceae bacterium
GACCGGCAGCACCAGGTCGACCTCGCCGAGCAGGCGGGGGATATCCCCGGGGGCGCTGGCAGCCAGCGCGGCCGGCGGCTGCCCGGCCCAGGGCACGATGCGCCCGCCTGGCTCAGCGACAGCATCGACCGAGGGAAGCTCTCCGCCGGAGATCGCCAGCAGTCCCGGCTCGTCCGCCGCGAGCACCCACTGGCCCTCGCGGGTGATGCCGACCGGGATGACGTCGTAGCGGTCGCGGTCGATGCCGCTCAGCAGGTTGCCGCCGCCCATGCACGACACCGCATGCTCAGGTCCCCTGCCCCCGAACACGACGGCCACCCTGATCTTCCGGCGCACGTCCACGCTTCCTCCTCGTCCGGCCAGTCTCCCGGTTCGCCGGGCGCCGTGTCGAGCAAGCGCCAATCTCGGGGCAGGATCAGACCCATGGCAGAGGCAACGCCGCTCACGTGGTCGCTGGTGATCCCCGTCAAGGTGCTCGCCCGCGCGAAGTCCAGGCTCACCGGCATGACCGGCCCGCGCCGGGCCGAGCTTGCCCTGGCCATGGCAGCGGACACGGTCGCCTCGGCGATCGCCTGCCCGGCCATCGGCGCGGTGATCGTGGTGACCGACGACATGGCGGCAGCGGCCGCGCTGGCCGCGCTCGGCGCGCTGGTGGTTCCCGACCGGCCGGGCGCCGGGCTCAATCAGGCGCTCGTCTTCGGCGCCGGCTACGCCGCCGCGCGCTGGCCTGACCGCGGCCGGGCGGGACTGGCGGCCGACCTGCCGGCGCTCGACCCGGCGGAGATAGGCCGTGCCCTGGCCGAGGCGAGCAAGTGGCCGGAGGCGTTCGTGCCCGATGCCGCAGGGTCGGGCACGACGATGTACACAGCGGGCCCGGACACGGCGTTCTGCCCGCGGTTCGGCCCCGGGTCGCGTGACCGGCACCGGGCGCTGGGTGCCGCCGAGCTGGATCTGCCCGATGTGCCCGGGCTGCGGCGCGACGTGGACACGCGCGGCGACCTGCGCGACGCAGCGCTACTCGGGCTCGGCCCGCGGACCGCGGCGCTCGCTGCCGGGCTGACCTAGCGCAGCCGGCGGCGGCCGCCGGCCGCCTGCCGGCTGCCCGCGCTGGCCGTGGCGTTCAGATGTGCACGATCGGGCAGGTCAGGGTCCGGGTGATCCCGTTCACGGCCTGGATTTGCGCCACCACGAGCTTGCCCAGGTCATCCACGTTGTCGGCCTCGGCCCGCACGATGACGTCGTAGGGGCCGGTGACGTCGTCCGCCTGGGTGACGCCAGCGATCCGGCCGATGTGCACGGCGACGTCGGCGGCCTTGCCGACCTCAGTCTGAACGAGGATGTACGCGTGCACCATGCGGTCCTCCCGGGGCCAGTGTGATCGCCACGCTACCTTAGGTACCGGTCGACATCCCCGGCAAGGGCCCGCGCCCGCCGGGGGCGCCGGACATCGCCCGCGGGCGGCGGCAGTGGGCGGGCGGAAGCGGCAGCGGCAGGGAACCGGACAGGCGGGAGGCGCTCATCACCGTCGCGGATCTGGGCGAGTTCGGTCTCATCGCGGCGATGAAGGCCCTGCTGCCCGCGGGCACGGCGCAGCTGGTCGGCATCGGCGACGACGCGGCCGTGATCCGGGCGCCCGATGCCCGGGTCGTGGCGACCATGGATCTTCTCATCGAGGGGCGGCATTTCCGCCGTGACTGGTCGGCGGCGATGGACGTCGGCCGGAAAGCCGCCGCGCGGAATCTCGCGGACATCGCGGCGATGGGCGCGATCCCCACCGCACTGCTGGTCGGCTTCGCCACGCCCGGCGACATCCCGGTGCAGTGGGCCCGGGACCTGGTCCGCGGCCTGGCACGGGAGGCCGCGAGAGCCGGTGCGTCGGTGGCCGGCGGGGATGTCAGCAGCGCTGACACGATCATGATCGCGGTCACCGCGCTGGGTGACCTGGCGGGCCGTGACCCGGTCACCAGGGGCGGGGCGCGGCCGGGGGACAAGCTGGCGGTGGCCGGCCGGCTGGGCCGCTCGGCGGCAGGACTGGCCCTGCTGGTGGCCGGCCGGACGCGGCCCGCCGGGCTGGTGACGGCGCACCTGCGACCCCGGCCGCCGTACGATGCCGGGCCGGAGGCCGCGGTTCTCGGAGCCACCTCGATGATCGACATCAGCGATGGGCTCGTGCAGGACCTCGGTCACGTGGCCGCGGCCAGCGATGTGCGCATCGACATCGAGACATCGCTGCTGCCCGACGACCCGTCGCTGCGGGCTGCGGCGGCCTCCCTCGGCCGCCCGGGCTGGCACGCCTGGGCGCTGGCCGGCGGCGAGGATCATGCCCTGGCCGCGACCTTCCCGGCCGGCACGGCGCTGCCGGGCCGCTGGTCGGTGATCGGCGCCGTCGGCAGCGGACAGGGCATCCGCGTGGACGGGCAGGACTCACCGGGCGGAAGCGGCTGGGATCATTTCCGCTGAACAGCCAGCCGGCCCGGCCCGCATCTGATCCACTACCTTCTCAGCACCAGTACCTTCTCAGCACCAGCTCGCGATTCAGCACTAATTCTCAGCACTCCCAGAAAGTTGCTTGGTAGCCCCCGATGCCAAGACACCGCAAGGTCAAGGCCAGGCGCTGGCACGTGCCGCGGCCGGCCTCCGCCGTGGTGTCAGCGCTCGCCCGGCCGCGCGCCCGCGCGATCCGCGGCCTGCTCATCACGCCGTGGCTGGCGGCCGGCGCCGGTCTTGTCGTGGCGGCCGCGCTCTCGCTGAGCACTCCCCGGGCTGTGCTCAGCTACGGCCCGAGACACCCGCCGGCCACCTGCGACCGCCGAGCCTGCGGCACCGCCTCCGCGCGGCGTCTGCCCGGAGGGGCGGAGCGCGGGAGTCCTCGCACCGACCTGGCGCATGCCAGGAGCGTTGAGGCCAGCAAGCCCGCCGCAACGCAGGCTGGCCCGCTGGAATCGGTCCGCGGCGGGCCGGTCGTGGTCCGGTACCGGACAGTGCGGCGCTCGCCTGCTGGTTTCACCGGCCTGATCACGATCACCGGCCACGCGAGCCTCGGAGACTGGCGGCTGGCGTTCAGGTATCCGGGCGCGGTCATCACATCGGTCGCGGGGGCCAGCTGGCAGGCCCGCGGCGACGGCGGGGTGGCGAGGGCCCGCCGGCCGGCATCCGGCCCGCCAGCGGGAAGGGTCGCCAGGATCCTGTTCGTCGCCACCGGCAGGCCCGGCTGGCCGGACAGCTGCAGGCTGGACGGATTGCGCTGCGCCTTCCGCTGAGCTGCGCCTACTGCTGACGCTGCGCCTTCCGGTGAGCTGCGCCTACTGCTGACGCTGCGCCTTCCGGTGAGCTGCGCCTTCTGCTGACCGGATCCGCGGCGCCGGGCCAGGCCGCGGAAGGCCAGCCGCCGCCGGGGAATCTAGGCTGGGCCCATGTCACCGACTCCGCCGTGCGTCCTTGCCATCGCCGGGTCCGACTCGGGGGGCGGCGCGGGAATCCAGGCCGACCTCAAGACGATGCTCGCGCTCGGCGTGCACGGGATGAGCGTGGTCTGCGCGGTCACCGCGCAGAACTCGGTCGGAGTGCAGGGGTACTGGGAGGTCCCGCCCGACGCGGTACGCGCGCAGCTCACCTCGGTGCTCACCGACATCCCGCCCAGCGCGGTGAAGACGGGGATGCTCGCCTCGGCGGCGATCGTGGAGGCCGTGTCCGGCATGCTGGCCGGCCTGCCCGCGCCGATCGTGGTGGATCCGGTCGCGGTGTCGAAGCACGGTGACAGCCTGCTGTCGGCCGGCGCTGTCGAGGCGATGACGGCGCTCCTGCTGCCGCTGGCCACGGTGCTCACGCCCAACCTGCACGAGGCCGAACTGCTGACCGGCATCCGGATCACCGATGAGGCGGGCATGCGCCGGGCCGCCGCGGCCCTCTGCGCACTCGGCCCCCGCTGGGTGCTGGTCAAGGGCGGGCACCTGCCGGGAAACCCGGTGGACCTGCTCTTCGACGGCTCGGACGCGGTCCGGTTCCCTGGCCAGCGCATCGTCAGCCGGCATACCCACGGGACGGGCTGCACGCTGGCATCCGCGATCGCGTCCTACCTTGCGCTGGGCATGGACGTGCCTGCGGCGGTGGAGGCGGCCAAGGAATTCGTGACCGGGGCGATCGAGGCCGGATTCCCGCTCGGCGCGGGGATCGGCCCGGTGGATCACGCCTGGCGGATACGCCAGCCGGTCAGCGGGTGATCCAGCCGGTCAGCGAGTGACCTTGCCGGCCTTGATGCACGACGTGCACACGTTCAGCTGCCGGGGCGTCCGGCCGACCATGGCGCGCACGCGCTGAATGTTCGGGTTAAAGCGGCGCGGGGTGCGGCGGTGCGAAAACGAGACGTTGTTGCCGAAGCCCGGCTTCTTGCCGCATATGTCGCAGACGGAAGCCACGGGATCGCTCCATTGGGGTGCTGGTCGGTTCCTGGCCAGGCACCGGGGTGCCGGCCAGACGGGTCGTCGCCCCGGGCACGCCGGGACAGTCGTCGAAGGGTATCCGACCGGTGGAGGTTAACGCGAGCCGGGCCGGGCGCAGGCACCGGATTGGCTGCCCTCTGCTGACGGCACCGGGTCCTATCCTTCCGTTATCCCGTCCTTCCGTTATCCCGATCGAAGTGGAGCAATCGGCGATGGCAAGCCTGCAGGACCCGCTCGGCCCGGTGATCGGCGCACGGGCAGCCAAGCGGCTGGCGGCCCACCTTGACCTGCGCACCGTCGGCGACCTGCTCCGGCACTATCCCCGCCGGTACGAGAACCGCGGCGAGCTGACCGATATCGCTTCACTCCGTGACGGGGAGGACGTGACCGTCCAGGCGGAGGTCGCGTCGGTCACGGTGCGGCAGATGCTCAGCCGGCCGGGCAGCGTGCTGGAGGCCGTGGTGACCGACGGCCGCGGCCGGCTGTCCCTGACGTTCTTCGGCAGGGGCCGGCAGGAATGGCGCGAGAAGGAGCTCCGGCAGGGGAGGCGCGGGCTCTTCGCCGGGCAGGTCTCCACCTTCCGGGGCAAGCGGCAGCTCTCGCATCCCGAGTACGAGCTGCTGGGCACCGGCGAGGCCGGGATCCGGGCGGCCGAGTACGCGGCCGAGATCATCCCGGTCTACCCGGCAGCCAAGGGCATCACCTCCTGGCAGATAGCCGACTCGGTCCGGATGGCGCTCGACCTGCTCGACGTCGACGATGACCCGCTACCGCGCCCGGTCCGCGACCGCTACCGGCTCAGCGGCCTGGCCGACGCGCTGCGCGGCATCCACCGCCCGGCCGACCGCCGCGACGCGGACCGGGCAAGAGAGCGGCTGAAGTGGGACGAGGCGTTCGTGCTGCAGGTGAGCCTCGCCCAGCGCAAGCGGGCGGCGATGGACTTCTCGGCGGTCCCGCGCCCGGCCAGCGATGACGGTCTGCTTGCCGGGTTCGACGCCGCGCTGCCGTTCGAGCTGACCCTGGGCCAGCAGCTGGCCGGCGCGACTATCGCGGACGAGCTTGCCCGCGATCACCCGATGCACCGGCTGCTGCAGGGCGAGGTCGGCTCGGGCAAGACGGTGATCGCGGTCCGCGGCATGCTGCAGGTCATCGACGGCGGCGGCCAGGCCGCGCTGCTCGCCCCCACCGAGGTACTCGCCCAGCAGCACTTCCGCTC
>JBEKFH010000317.1:0-5648 GCA_050013415.1 Streptosporangiaceae bacterium
GTGCCAGGTCCAGCCGAGGCAGGGCCAGCCAAGGCAGGGCCAGCAAATGCAGGGCCAGCCGAGGCAGGCGACGACCAGTCCGAGCTCCGGATGCTGCTGAGCCTGAGGTACCGGATCCGCAATGATCTAGGGCTGCCCGAGGATGACTACGACAGGCTGCTCGACGAGGCGGCCGCGGACGTTGCTGCGGCCGGCGGGCGCGCGGCCCCCACCACGAGCGAATCCGATGCCTCGTCCAGATCGACGACGACCGCGTCGCCGTCCGCGATGGCGCCGGACAGCAGGCCGCGGGCGAGCTGATCCCCGATCGCGGACTGGATGAGGCGGCGCAGCGGCCGCGCCCCGTAGACCGGGTCGAAGCCGGTTACCGCCAGCCACTCGCGCGCGGCCGGCCTGACCGTGAGCGTGAGCCTGCGGCCGGCCAGCCGCCGGGTCAGCGTGGCCACCTGCAGATCGACGATCTCGCTGAGTTCCTCGGTGGACAGCGCGTCGAACACGATGACGTCGTCAAGCCGGTTCAGGAATTCGGGCTTGAAGGTCGCCCGCACGACGGACATGACCGCTTCCTGCTTCGCGCTGTCCGCAAGGGCCGGATCGGCGATGTACTGCGAGCCCAGGTTGGATGTGAGGATCAGGATGGCGTTGCGGAAATCGACGGTACGTCCCTGCCCGTCGGTGAGCCTGCCGTCATCGAGCACCTGCAGCAGGATGTCGAAGACCTCCTGATGGGCCTTCTCCACCTCGTCGAGCAGCACGACGCAGTACGGCCGCCGCCGGACCGCCTCGGTGAGCTGCCCGCCTTCCTCGTAGCCGACGTAGCCAGGCGGCGCGCCAACCAGCCGGGCGACCGAATGCCGCTCCGAGTACTCGCTCATGTCGATCCTGGTCATCGCCCGCTCATCGTCGAAGAGGAACTCGGCGAGCGCCTTGGCCAGTTCCGTCTTGCCGACTCCCGTCGGCCCGAGGAACAGGAACGAGCCGGACGGGCGATCCGGGTCGGCGATGCCGGCCCGGGACCGGCGGACTGCGTCCGACACCGCCTGTACCGCCCTGACCTGGCCGACGAGCCGCTTGCCAAGCTCGGTCTCCATCCGGAGCAGCTTGCCCGTCTCGCCCTCCAGCAGGCGCCCGGCCGGTATGCCGGTCCACGCGGAGACCACGTCAGCGACGTCGTCCGGGCCCACTTCCTCCTTGACCATGGGACCGGCGCCGCCGCCGAGCCCGGCCTGGCCGCCCGATGCGCCAGTGCCGGGGTCGCCAGCGCCGGGATCGCCGCCCGCCGCGGCGACTGCCTCGGCGAGCTCGCGCTCCAGCGCCGGGATCTCCCCGTACATGAGCCTCGACGCCGCCTCGAAGTCCGCGTCCCGCTGTGCCCGCTCGGCCTGGCCCTTCAGGTCATCCAGGCGCTTCTTCAGCTCGCCGACCTTGTTCAGGCCGGCCTTCTCCCGCTCCCACCTGGCGACCAGCGCGGTCAGCTGCTCCTGCCGGTCGGCGAGGTCAGCGCGCAGCCGCTCCAGCCGTTCCTTGCTGGCCGGATCGGCCTCCCTGGCCAGGGCAAGCTCCTGCATCCGCATCCGGTCCACCGAACGCTGCAGCTCATCGATCTCGACCGGCCGGGAGTCGATCTCCATCCGCAGCCTCGACGCCGCCTCGTCGACCAGGTCGATGGCCTTGTCCGGCAGGTACCGCGCCGTGATGTAACGGTCGGACAGCGTCGCCGCGGCCACCAGCGCGGCGTCGGAGATCTGCACCTTGTGATGCGCCTCGTAACGTCCGCGCAGCCCGCGCAGGATCGCGATGGTGTCCTCCACGGAGGGCTCCCCGACGAAGACCTGCTGGAACCGGCGCTCTAGCGCCGGATCCTTCTCGATCCGCTGCCGGTACTCGTCCAGCGTGGTGGCGCCGACCATGCGCAGCTCGCCGCGGGCCAGCATCGGCTTCAGCATGTTGCCGGCGTCCATCGCGCCCTCCGCGGCACCGGCGCCGACCACGGTGTGCAGTTCGTCGATGAAGGTGACGATCTCGCCGGAGCTCTGCCGGATCTCGTTCAGCACGGCCTTCAGCCGCTCCTCGAACTCGCCGCGGTACTTGGCGCCCGCCACCATCGCGCCCAGGTCAAGGGCCACGATCCGCTTGCCGCGCAGTGACTCGGGCACGTCGCCGGCGACGATCCGCTGGGCGAGGCCCTCCACCACAGCGGTCTTTCCCACTCCCGGCTCGCCGATTAGCACGGGGTTGTTCTTGGTGCGCCGGGAGAGCACCTGGATCACCCGCCGGATCTCGGCGTCCCGGCCGATGACCGGGTCGAGCTGCCCGTCGCGGGCGCTGCGGGTCAGGTCGATGCCGTACTTCTCCAGCGCCTGATAGGTCCCCTCCGGGTCCTGCGTTGTCACCCGGGCGTGGCCGCGGACCTTCTCGAAGGCGTCCAGCAGCTGGTCCGGCCCGGCGCCGGCCTCGCGCAGCACCGCCGCCGCCTGGCCGCCATCGGCGGCGAGCCCGACGAGCAGGTGCTCGGTCGATACGTACTCGTCGGACATATCCCTGGCGCGCTTGGCCGCGGTGGACAGCACGGCCAGCAGCTGCCGCGAGGTCTCCGGGGCGCCGACCGTGGTGCCGGCCGCGCTTGGCAGCCTGGCCAGCAGCTCCTCGGCTCTCTTCAGCACGGTGGACGGGTCCGCCCCGACGGCCCGCAGCAGCGGGGCCGCGGTGCCGCCGCTCTGCTCAATCAGAGCGGCAAGAAGGTGCAGGCCGTCGACGCTCGGGTTGCCGCCGGCGGCGGCCCGCTTGACCGCCTCGGACAGCGCCTCCTGACCCTTGCGGGTCAGCTTCTCATCCATCCTCTGTTTCCCTTCGGCTCCCGGCCGGCGCCGGGCTGCCTGTCTTTGTGTCGTAAGGAGGCGCGCTCTCGCTTGCCGCGGCAGGGGCTGAGGGCGCGGCGGGGACTGGGGGCGCGGGGGGAAGCTGCCCCGCCGTGGCCGGGGGAGCTGCCGCCGTGCCGCTGGCCGCCCGGACGGGCACCAGCACGCCGCCCCGGCCGCCGCTGTTCCTGAGCAGCCCGGCCAGCCGGGCTGCGACGGCGCGGGTGGTCTCGAGCTCGGCCCGCAGCCTGGTGATCTCCGCCTGCGCCTCCGCCAGCCGCAGCCGGCTGCGCCGCTCCTCGTCCTCGAGCGCCAGTATCCGCTTGATCCCGGACAGGTTGACGCCCTCCTCCTGGGAGAGGCGCTGGACCTCGCGCAGCACCAGGACGTCGCGGAGCGAGTAGCGGCGGCCGCGGCCCGCGGCCCGGCCCGGCGAGACCAGGCCCAGCCGGTCATAGGCGCGCAGCGTCTGCGGGTGCAGCCCGGACAGCTGGGCGGCGACGGAGATGACGTAGACCGGCGTCTCGTCGGACAGCTCGAATTCGCTGATCATGTCATCCCCCTCACCCTTCTCAACCGGCCGTCGTCTCTGGTCCGGCCGTCGTCTCTGGTCCGGCCGTCGTCTCTGGTCCGGCCGTCGTCTCTGGTCCGGCCGTCGTCTCTGGTCCGGCCGTCGCGCGCCCGGCCGTCGCCCGTCATCCCGCCTTCGCCTGCCGCAGCAGCTCCTCCCGGGGATCGGGATCCCCGGTGGCCTTCCTGAACGTCTCCAGGGCCTCGCGCGCCTCGCCGTTCACGCTCTTCGGCACCTGCACGTCCACCGTGACCAGCAGGTCGCCGCTGGTCCCGTCGGCCCGGCGGACGCCCTTGCCGCGAACCCGGAAGGTCCGCCCGTTGGGCGTGCCCGCGGGGATGCGGACGTTGACCGGCATGGCGCGGTGGGCCGGCACCTTGACTTCCGCCCCGAGAGCCGCCTCGGGAAAGGTCACCGGCACAGTCACGGTCAGGTTGTGGCCCGACCTGCCGAACACCGGATGCGGGGTCACGTGCACCCGCACGTAGAGGTCCCCGGCCGGTCCGCCGCGCTCACCGGGAGCGCCCTTGCCCTTCAGCTTGATCCGCTGGTTGTCGCCGACCCCGGCAGGGATGCGGGCCTGGATGGTCCGGGTGCTCATCGCGCGGCCGCTGCCCGAGCACACCGGGCAGGGATCGTCGACGACGAGGCCGCGGCCCCGGCACGTCCGGCAAGGCTCCGAGAACGCGAAGTCGCCCAGGTTCTTGCTGGCCTGCCCGCTGCCCTCGCAGGTGGGGCAAACCCTGGGCACCGTTCCCGCCTTGGCTCCCGTGCCCATGCACGCCTTGCACGGCGCCTCGCTGGCCAGCTGCAGGGACACGGTGACGCCTTCGATGGCGTCACCGAACGCCAGCGACGTCTCGGTCTCGATGTCCGCGCCGCGGCGTGGCCTGGCCTGGGCAGTGCGCCCGCCGAACACCCCGCCGAGGAGATCGCCGAGCCGCCCGCCGGTGCTGCCGGGCGTACCGCCGAAGAGATCACCGAGATCGAAGCCGAAGCCGCCCTGGCCGCCGCCCTGAGAACCCGGCATCCGGACCCGGCCGCTGCCGAACAGGGACCTGGCCTCGTCGTACTCCTTGCGCCGCTTCTCGTCGGACAGCACGTTGTACGCCTCGGAGATCTCCTTGAAGCGCTCCTCCGACGCCGGGTCGCCCTTGTTGGCGTCCGGGTGGTACTTGCGGGCGAGCTTGCGGTACGACTTCTTGATCTCGTCGGCGGGCGCGTCCTTGGACACCCCGAGGACCTTGTAGAAGTCCTTCTCGAGGAAATCCTTGGTGCTCAATGGCGTCTCCTCATCGGGTCAGTCGGGGTCGCTGCCGGGCGCGGCGCCGCCGTCCCCCGGGCTGCCCTCGGCGTCCGTGGCCGAGGCAGCGCTGGCATCTACGGCGCCGCCGTCCGCCAGGTCATCCGGGTCCGGCTCGGCCGGATCGCCAGGCTCGGCGACCGCAACCCTGGCCGGGCGCAGGATCCTGGCACCGACCTTGTAGCCGGGCTGCAGGATGCGCACGCACGTCGGCTCGGTCACGTCTGCCGAGTAGGAGTGCATCAGCGCCTCGTGCAGGTTCGGGTCGAACGGGTCACCGTTGTCCCCGTAGCTGGTCAGTCCCAGCTTGGCCGTGGCCGACTCCAGTGACTCAGCCACCGACTTGAACCCGCCCGTCAGCTCGCCGTGCTCCCTGGCCCGGCCGATGTCGTCCAGGATCGGCAGCAGCTCGCCGAGAACGCTCGCCAGCGCGTGCTCCCTGACGGCAGTGCGGTCCCGCTCGACCCGCTTGCGGTAGTTCGCGTACTCGGCCTGCAGTCGCTGCAGATCCGCGGTCCGCTCGGCCAGCCGGGCCAGTGCGGCAGCGGTCTCCTGGCCGTCCCGGGGCCCGTCGCCGGCCACGCCCGGCGTCGCCGGCGAGCCGGCCGCAGCAGGCTGGCTGCCCCGGTCATGAGTCTCCGGCGCGCCGCCCGGCTTCGACACCGAGTGCCTGCCGGGCCGGGCCGCGCCCGGCCCGCCCGGCGGCTGGCCGGACTGGCCCGCGCCGGACTGGCCCGCGTCCCGCACCTTTCCCGTCACCGGGTCGACGCGCCGCCGATCGCGGATCACCGGCCCGGTGCCTTCCTCTTCTGGCGACTTCATCAGGCGGCGCCACCCTCGCTGTCACCCGGCTTGTCGTCGTCGACGATCTCCGCCTCGACAACGTCGTCGTCAGCCGACGGCCCTGCCTGGTCGC
>JBEKFH010000318.1:0-5627 GCA_050013415.1 Streptosporangiaceae bacterium
CGATGCCGGACACGATCCCGATGCTGACGGACTCGGTGTAGTCGCCCAGCGGGCTGCCCATGGCGAGGCAGATCTCGCCGAGCACCGGCGGATGAGTCCGGACGCTCAGCGGCGGCGGCAGCGGGCCCGCGGCGCGCACTACCGCGAGGTCGGTCAGCGGGTCGGCACCCACCAGGAGGGCCGGCCGGGCGAGCCCGGTGGCGAACTGGATCTGCAGTTCAGCGCCGCACTCGGTGACAACGTGGTGGTTGGTGACGACGTTGCCTGCCTCGTCGATGAGGAAGCCGGACCCGGAGGAGATCCCGTCAGGCGTGTCGCCCCGGATGGTGGCGACGGCGGGGCGGCACCGGGCCGCGATCGCGACGACATCGCTGCTGAACTGCTCGAGCGCCGTCATGGGCTGCCCGTTCACACCATCACCGAGTCGTCGGTCACCTCGGCGAACAGCGTCTTGCCGCCGAACCGGGACTGGAGCTGGTGGTCGAAGTGGTCGGCGATCGCGGTGGCCGCGTCCAGGCTCGCGCGGACGATCTCCACGGTCAGCTGCTCGCCGTACAGCTCAAGCGCGTAGAGGACCTCGTTGCCCGGCGTATGAAAGACCCGGCCCACGGTGATGTTCAGGTTGATGTCGTTGAGCGCCTCCAGCAGTGCCGGCGTGCGCGGCACCTCGACGACCATCGGGGCGAACAGCCGCACGGACGGCGGATCCTCGATGCTCCGGACGAAGCACATCGTGCTGCCGTAGCGGATCCGGATGTCACCGTCGGCGTCGCGGCTGACCTCGTCTACATCGAGGATCTGCGCCACGGCCCAGCCGAGCCATTCGGTCAGGGTCGTCGGCGCCTGGCCATCCTCGCTAGCGTGCCCAGCCTCGCCAGCGTTGCCGGCCTGGCCGGTCTCAGCCGGGGGTGCCGCCTCGCCCCGGCCGGGCGCCACGACGGGATGGGGCGCCACGACGGGATTGTCGGTCACCGTGGCCTGGGAGGGGACCGGCATGTGAACCGGATCCGACTCGCCGAACGCCGTGAACACCGCGGCGACGACCTCGCGCAGCGCCGCTGAGTCGGCGCAGGACCGCAGGTAACCCAGTTCGGCGGCGGCTGCCCGGGCGGGCGCGGCGCCGCCGAGGCGGCGTGCGCTCAGCTCGGCGACGACCAGCTCACGCGATTCGCCGTCGCTGGCGAGCCACCCGTCGATGAGCGTCGGCCAGGCATCGCCGACGAACGCCGGCCCGGGCCTGGCGCCGTACCGTGCCTGCAGCGCCCGGTGGGCAGGCTGCGGGAGCCCGAGGTCGTGGGCCAGCTGACCCAGCAGGGCCGGCGGGAGGTTGTCCCAGGAGAAGCGATACCGCGGCATTTCTCGTCCCTCGCCCTCGGGTCTGCCAGGTCACCTTCCTACGATGACAGACCCGGCGCCCGTTGCCCCCTCATGCCGCCCCCGTTCTCAGTCTTGGTTGGCCGGCCTGGGTTCGCCGGCCTTGGTTCGCCGCTACGCCTGGGCTAGCTGGGCCAGCTGGCGACAGGGACGTTCCAGGTATGGATGACCGGCTCGTCGTGCTCGTAGTCCAGCGTGCACAGGGTGCCGGTGTCCAGCCGGAACAGCCGCCCGCTGGACGGGTCGAGCAGCAGCCAGCGGGCGGTCAGCACGCGCAGCAGGTGGCCGTGCGCCACGACCGCCACGTTGCCCTCGTCCAGCAGCGGCCGCAGCCGGCCGAGCACGGCGTCGACCCGGCTGCCCACCTGGGCGATGGTCTCGCCCGGGTGGGCGGCGTCCCCGGGGATGACCCCGTCGCGCCAGAGGTACCAGTCCGGCCGCGACGCCTGAATCTGCGCCGTGGTCAGGCCCTCGTAGCCGCCGTAATCCCACTCCTGCAGGTCCGGATCCTGCCGTGCGCCGGTGAGCCCGGCGAGCTCCGCCGTCCGCACCGCCCGCGATGCGGGGCTGGTGAACACGGCGCTGATCTTCAGCCGGGCGAGCGCCGGGGCCAGCGCGGCCGCGTTGGCCTCGCCCTCGGCGGTCAGCGGGACGTCGGTACGGCCGGTGTGCTGGCCCGACTTGCTCCACTCGGTCTCGCCGTGCCGCACGAGGATCAGCTCTCCCATGGGTCCCCATCATCGCCTAAGGAGCCGGGCCCGGCGCATATCCCGAGCGGGGAAATGCGCCGAATCCCGAACTGAGACATGTAGGGTAACGTATGGTACCCTACATGTATGGTGAAGACGACGGTGTACCTGCCGGACGATCTCAAGCAGCGGCTGGCACAGGCGGCGGTGATCTCCGGCGAGTCCGAGGCCCGGATCATCCGCAGCGCGCTCGAGGAGCGGCTCGCGGGGATGCTCAGCCGCCCGACGCCACACTGGGGAATGATCGATTTCGGTGATCCCGATCTGCCGTACAAGGTCGACGAGATCCTTGCCGAGGGATTCGGCGAGCAGTGATCATCTGCGACACGAGCGCTCTCATCGCCGTCTACGGTGCCGACCAGCCCGCCCAGGGCCAAGTCGAGCGGGTGCTCAGATCCGACCCCGGGCCGCTAGTCCTGTCGCCTTTTGTCCTCGCCGAGCTGGACTACATAGTCAACCGCGCCGCACGTGTCAGCGGTGAGCTCACGATGCTGACCGATGTGGCGAGCGGCGTTTACAGCCTCGCCGAGTTCGGCCGGGCCGATGTCGCGCAGGCCACTGCAGTCATCGAGCGCTACGCGGACAACAACATCGGCCTGGCCGATGCCTCGATCGTCGTCCTCGCGGCGAGGTACGCCACCACCCGGGTGCTGACCTTCGACGAGCGGCATTTCCGTGCCATCCGGCCGCTGCACGCGGAGGCCTTCACGATCCTGCCGGCCGACGCCTGACTCACCTGTCCGGGCGAGCGCCTGGGACTGAACTGGGCGGCCGGCGCCTGGTTCAGCCTGCCGCCATGCTGGCGTGCAGGTCGTGCAAGGCGCGGGCGAGCGCCAGCGAGGTCTGCGTGGCGAGCTGCCGCGGCGCTTCCTCGCCGCGCAGCACGGCCTGGATGTGCGCGATGGCGGCGGTGAACGAGGGCTCGTCGCCGGCCGCCTGGTAGCTCCGGGCTTCCGCCCCTGCCGCAAGCACCTCGAGCCGGTCGGCCGGGCCGGGGTGGAACGGGTTCGTCAGGTGGATCTGGCCGGTCGTCCCCAGCAGCCGGGTGAACGTGTCGTAACTGCGGCGCAGGCCGCAGGACAGCAGCAGCCGGCGCCCGCCGTCGAAGCCGAGGCTGCCGGCGGTCTCCACGTCGACATCCTGCCCGCCGAAGTCTGCCGCCGCCCAGGCGCTCAGGAAGCCTGCCCCGAACAGCTCCAGGGCCAGCCGGACCGGGTAGCAGCCCACGTCGTTCAGCGCGCCGCCGCCGAGCTCGCTGGACAGCCTGATGTCATCGCCGCGGCTGAGCTGGAAATGGAAACTTGACTGGATCTCCCGCAGCTCGCCGATCGCGCCGCCCGCCAGCAGGCCGGTGAGCCGCGAGAACTGGTCACGGAACGGGAAGACGAACGCCTCCCAGAGCAGCGTCCCCGTCTCCTCGGCCACGGCAAGGACGCGCTCGGTCTCCGCGAGCGTGACGCAGAGCGGCTTCTCGCACAGCACGGGTTTGCCCGCGCGCAGCGCGCTGATGGTCCACTCGGCGTGCAGCGCGTTCGGCAGCGGGATGTAGAGGGCGTCCACCGCCGGGTCGTCGATCAGCCGCTGGTATCCCGCGATTGCCCGCTCGACCCCGTTCTCCTGAGCGAACAGCTCGGCGCGCTCCTGGTCGCGCCCCGCGACCGCGGCGGCCACGCCGCCGGCGCGGCGCAGGCCGGGCAGGAACGCGGTCCGGGCGATCCTGGCGGTGCCGATGATTCCCCAGCGCACGGGCCCGGTACCGGCCATCTCCGCTTTAGTCCTGTCTCTCGCCGGCCCCGGTCAGCGGGTCATCGCCTGCTTGACGAGGGTGCGCCCGAAGTCCCACATCAGGCCGGTGCCCTGGTGCGCTTCGTCCATCACGGCGGCGAAGGCGTCGCAGAACTGGGCCACCTCGGCGTCCCCGATCGTCAGCGGCGGCAGCAGCTTGATTACCTCCATGTGGTCGCCGGCCACCTGGGTGAGGATGCGGTGCTGCTGGAACAGCGCGACGACGACCATCTGCGCGAAAAGGCCGTGCCGGGCTGCCTGCAGCATGTTCCAGCCCGCCCTGAGCCGCAGCGAGCGGGGCCTGCCGAACTCCAGCCCGATCATCAGGCCGCGTCCGCGCACCTCGGTGAGCAGCTCGTACTCACTCGCCATGTCCGTGAGCCGGTCCGCCAGCGCCTTCCCGGTCCGCTCGGCGCTGCTGACGAGCTGCTCGTCCTCGATGACCGACAGGGAGGCCAGCCCGGCGGCCATGGCGGACGCGTTGGAGCCGAAGGTCGAGTCGTGCACCAGCACCCGGTCCATGGAGGAGTAGACCTTCTCGAAGATCCAGCCCCTGGCCAGCGTCGCGCCTACCGGGACGAACCCGCCGGACAGCGCCTTCGCGACGGTGATGATGTCGGGCCTGACCTCCTCGTGCTGGTAGCCGAAGAACCGCCCGGTCCGGCCGATGCCTGTCTGCACCTCGTCGCAGATCAGCAGGGCCCCGTGGTCGTGCAGCAGGGCCTGGGCGGCGGTGAGGAATCCCGGCGGCGGTACCTGCACGCCCTTGCCCTGGATCGGCTCGACGATGAGCGCGGCGACGTCTCCGCCGCGGAGCTCGGCTGCCAGCGCGTCAATGTCCCCGAACGGGATCCGGGTGTCGGCGAGCAGCGGGTCGAAGCCGCGCCGGAACTCGGCCGAGCCGTTCACCGACAGCGAGCCGACCGTCAGGCCGTGGTAGCCACGGTCGCAGTAGAGGATCCGCGGCCGGCCTGTCGCGTACCTGGCGAACTTCAGCGCGGCCTCGACCGCCTCGGTGCCGCTGTTGCAGAAGTAAACCCGGTCCATTCCCGGCGCCTTGGCCAGTAGCTGCTCGGCGAGCAGGCCGGGCAGCAGCGCGCAGTCGAACTGGACCAGGTCCGCGAGCCCGCCGTCGAGCACGTCGCTCAGCGTCCTGCGGACCACCGGATGATTGCGGCCCACGGCAAAGACGCCGAAGCCGCTGAGGAAGTCCAGATAGCGGCTGCCGTCGCGGTCGTAGAGGTAGCAGCCTTCCCCTCGCTCGTAGACCTTGTCGAAGCCGATGGCATGCAGCATCCGCGGCAGCTGGGGGTTCAGGTGGCGGGCATGCAGTTCGTATCCCTGATCACGCCGGGCGGCGAGGAGACCTGGCAAGTCGAATCCCATAACCGTATTCTCGCGGTTGCGGAAGCCGTGCGGATTGCCGGGGTCCGCCTGGCGGCACTGCCGGGGTCTGCCTGGCGGCACGCGCCGGCTGGTCGTTACGGGAGCGTCAGGATCTCGTAGCCGTCCGCAGTGACCAGTAGCGTGTGCTCGAATTGCGCGGTGCGCTTGCCGTCCCTGGTGACGGCCGTCCAGCCATCCGGCCAGACGTCGAAGGCAATCGTGCCGAGGGTCAGCATCGGCTCGATCGTGAAGGTCATCCCCTGTTCCATGATCAGCGATACGTCGGGATCGTCAAAGTGCGGCACGATCAGGCCGGAGTGGAACGTGGTCCCG
>JBEKFH010000319.1:0-5614 GCA_050013415.1 Streptosporangiaceae bacterium
GCTGCGCCATCTCGGCTGGCGTGAAGACCCGGCCGAGCGGGTTGTAGGGGTTGCAGAAGATGAGCAGATGCCCACCGGCCCGGAAGGCGTCGGAGATCGCGTCGAGGTCGAAGGTGAAGAAGCCGGCGTCGTCCCGCATCGGCACCTGAATGATCTCGCGGCCGAGGAATCCCGGCACGGCGAGGAACGGCATGTAGGCGGGCGTGGGCAGGATGACCGGCGTGCCCGGGCGGGAGAAGTGCGTGATCGCGATCTCCAGTGCCTTGATCACGTCCGGGACGTGATGGATCAGCGCGGGATCGACGTCCCAGCCGTACCGGCGCCGCTCGAACTCCGCGCATGCCGCGGCGAGTTCGTCGGCCAGGAACGCCGGCAGGTAGCCGAAGTTCGCATCGGCTGACAGCCTGGCGAGCGCGTCGAGGATCGGCGGCGCGGCGCCGAAGTCCATCTCCGCCACGGCCGCGCCGAGCCCGTCCGGGCCCGGAGCGGTCCACTTGAAGCTGCCGCGGGCCCGGAGCATCGCCACGGTCGTGGCGTCGATCGCCTGCCTGAGATTTCCTGGCACGCCCTTATCCTGCACCGCGCCGATCTCCGCGTGCCGGGCGGATCGCGCCCGGGTAGCCGGATCGGGCAGCATGCGGCCAGCGCCTGTGGCCGCGGCCCCGCGGCCAGCGCTGTGGCCCAGGCTCGCGGCCAGCGCTGTGGCCCAGGCTCGCGGCCAGCGCCCGCAGCCTTGACGCTGCTTCTCGCGCCGCCGTAGCGTGGGTCACCGTCGCCGCCAGTGCTGCCGCGCGCGTTCTGCTCAAGCTGGCCCGAGGGCGAGGTGCGTGATGCCGGAGGTGCTCACGGCACCGCGGGTGCTGACCGGCGACGAGACCGTGACCAGCGGCGCAGTCGTAATCGGCGACCAGAACGTGGAATGGGCCGGCCCTGCCAGCGAACTTCCGGCGGAGTACGCAGCCCTGCCGCGGACGGACTACCCAGGATCGACCATCATGCCGGGCCTGATCGACAGCCACGTCCATCTCGGCTTTGACGGGGGCCCGGATCCGGTCGCCCGGATGCGCGGGGAGAGCGACGAGCAGCAGCTGGTGCTGATGCTGCGCAGTGCGCGGGATCTGCTGGGCGTTGGCGTGACGACCGCCAGGGATCTCGGCGGACGTGCGTACCTGGGCGTGGTCGTGCGGGACGCCATCGCCGACGGCCTGGCCCGCGGCCCGCGGCTGATCGTGGCCGCCGCTCCGATCACCGTCACCGGCGGGCACTGCTGGTTCATGGGCGGCGAGGCTGACAGCGAGGACGACCTGCGCCGCATGGTCCGCACCCACCACAAGCACGGCGCCGACCTGATCAAGGTAATGTCCACCGGCGGTTTCATGACGACCGGATCGGCACCCTGGTACGCCCAGTTCACTACCCCGCAGCTGGCGGCGATCGTCGAGGAGGCGGCACGCGTCGACAAGCCGGTCGCGGCCCACGTGCACGGCATCGAGGGCATCCGGCGGGCGGTCGAGGCCGGGGTCAGCACGCTTGAGCACTGCTCCTTCGTGACCGAGACCAACGAGCGGCGCTTCGACGAGCCGCTCGCCGCCAGGATCGCGGAGCGGAAGATCTTCGTCTGCCCGACCATCAACGTGAACGCGCCTTACGTTGCCCGGCTGACGGGCATCACGGTCGGTGAGCACCTCCGGCCGATGCACGAGCTGGGGGTGCGGATCATCGCCGGCACCGACGCTGGCATCGACAACACCCCCCACCACCAGTACGTCGGCGGGCTGGAGTACCTCGTGTCACTGGGTTTCCGGCCAGCGGAGGTGCTCGCGATGGCCACCACCGAGGCGGCTGCGGCCCTCGGCGTCGATTCGGTCACCGGCCGTCTCGCGCCCGGCTACCAGGCCGACCTCATTGTGGTGGACGGCGACCCGCGAGCCGACATATCGGTGCTCGGCAAGCTGCACCGTGTCATCGCCCGCGGTCGCGGTTACCTGCCCGACAGCGGCCGCTTCGACGTCAGCGCCCCGGGCACGCCCTACGCGTCCCCGGGGCACAGCGTCGATCTGCGGCGGCTCACCGAGGCGACCAGGCGACGTCAGGCCTGACGGCACCCGCCGTAGATGACGTACTCCAGCCGCTTCCAGTAGACATCGACGCCCCGGAATCCGGCCGACCGCAGGTAATCCAGCTGCTGACCGAGCGGGATGATGTAGCGGACGTGGTTCTGGTGGCGGGCCTGCTGCTCAGGCGTGGGGTGCAGCCGTCTTTCCGCCGCCGCGGGGTCGTCGTAATCGCTCACCCGCTCCCAGGTGGCCCCGACAACGGGATCCTCCGCGCGCACCGGGTCGTAGTTGAGGTACCAGCCGCCGGGAACGAGATGATCGAGTATCTCGGCGAAAAGTCCCTGCTTGCGCTCGTCGGGCAGGTGGTGGACGCACAGCGAGGTCACCACCGCGTCGAGTGCCGCGGGAATCGCCGTCGGCCATTCGCCGGCCGACATGTCGAACTCGACGTAGCGGTAGCGCCCGGCGAACGGCCGCATCTCGGCCTCGCCCGCCTGCATCATCCCGGCGGAGAAGTCGGCGAGTATCGCCGTGCTGCGCGGGTACATGTCCAGGATCGCGCGCGACGCGGCCCCGCTGCCCGCGCCCAGATCCAGGAACGTGAACGTCTCGTCCGCGCCGAAGGGCAGCAGGACGGCCATGAACTGCCGGTGCGCCGCGCGATTCCGCTCCCGCTCGCCGGCCTCCGCTGCCCAGGTCGCGGCGATCTCAGCAGACTGCCAGATCGCCGCGTTCGTGTCCGCCGCCTCGTCCATGACAGAAGGCTACCTAGCCACTGGCGGTCATGGCCTGGGCAGGGAACGACAAGGGGAAAGGCAAGAACAGGACGCGTCCCGTGCCCGGCTGATACAAACCGGCTGATGCAAATATGCCGTTCGTCCCGCCGGCGGCTAGCCTGGGCACGGCCACGGCGGTCTCGCCGGCGGCAGGGAAATCTGGCCAGCGGACGCTGAGGGACACATTGCGCTCTAGGAGTCGCGTGCAACCGGCACGTGCACGTCATAAACCGTCACGTGCCCGCCGGGCCGCTGCGGTGGTAGCCGCGGCGGCCCTCCTGTTCGCCGCCGGGTGCGGCGGCCCGAGCGTGTCGGGCCCCGGGCCGGCCGGCAGTAAGTACGTTTCCTTCACGTCGTACCCGGGCTGGATACAGGCCAGCATTCCGCCGGCCAAGTTCTACTTCGCGCCCTGGACGATCATCAGTGATTTTGGCCTCTGGCCCACCAGGACCGGCGGCATCGCCGTCGGCGACATGGAGTCGCTGTCGAACATCCCGCCGGTCGTGGCGGCCGCGCGCAAGGCCGGGAAAACGATCATCATGGCCGTCGGCGAGCAGGGCCAGGGCTTCGATTTCTCCGGCGGGGCAAGCCCGCGGTACCGGCGCAGCCTCATCAAGAACATCGTCTCCTACGTGTCCACATACGACTTCGAG
Organism: Streptosporangiaceae bacterium; assembly: GCA_050013415.1. Taxonomy (GTDB): domain Bacteria; phylum Actinomycetota; class Actinomycetes; order Streptosporangiales; family Streptosporangiaceae; genus Palsa-506. The sequence continues at coordinate 3,487 of JBEKFH010000319.1, forward strand.
GGCGTCGACATCGACTGGGAAGAGGACGTTCCGCAGAACCAGCACGATTACGTAGCCCTGATCAAGGGCCTGCGCAGCGCGCTAAACGCGGCGTTTCCCGGGCGGCACATGTATCTGTCCGCAGACGTCGACACCGGGCAGATTCCGCCCGCCATCGCGGCGCGGATAGCTCCGTACGTCAACTCTCTCAACATGGAGACTTTCCAGAACAACGGCGTGAGCAGTGTCGCTGCCTACACCCGGGCAGGCATACCGGCCAGCAAGCTGCTCCTGGGCATCGGGGTCGCGAACGGCTACTACGACACCACGCAGGCCCGGGTGGCCGCGAAGGTGCAGTACGTCGAGGACCACGGCCTGAAAGGGACGCTCCTCTGGCAGCCCGGTGCCCTGAAGTCCTACCGAACGGATCCGCGCCTCACCCCATTGCTCCAGATGGTCAGCATTCCGCGCTGAATCCCGGAACCTCGGTAGCGGCGGCACCGGAGCGCCGTCCCCGCTCGGCGGGCGCGTCCGATATCCCTGACCGCGCCCGCTGATGAGGCACGTGATTTACGCAGTCGCCGGCCGTGGCTGTTGTCCCAGCATCACCGGCCGGGGAGCTGGCGCTGGCTCGTCCGCCCGGCTGATGAATACCTGATGACTTATCTCGTGCAGCGCGCCAAGCAGCACGCCGAGGCCGTCATCTTGAGGCAGCTCAGCCACGATCTCGCCCGTCATCGAGCCGTCGGTGGGTATTACCCGCAGACGGCTGACCGGCTGCGCGGCCAGTACATCGGTGAGCGCGGTCAGGCTGCCAGGATCATCTGGCAATACGACCCGGATTCTCCACAGGGGCATGCAGACCTCTTCCCGTCCGGGCGCCTTCGCGTTTCCACTGTCTCGCCGCCTGGTTGCCGATCTGCTTCCGCCTGGTAACGGTGATGTGAACTCGATGGCGCAATGCCCCGCGGCCGCCCGCGTACCTCAACTACGCTGTTTCGCACCTTAGGCACCTGCCGGCGGCTAATCGCGCTAGATTGCCGGTGTTCACGGTGTTCACGGTGTTCACGGTGCTCACGGTGCTCATAGCGGCGATGCCCGGAACGGAACTGGCGCGAAGGACAGGAGAACAGTTCATGGTGGTCGGCCTGATCACGTCCGCCGCGTCCGCTGCCTCGCTGTCGTGAGCCAGGGCCAGGACACAGCGACCGGCGCCCCCGGGGGGCCGGGCGGGATCGCCGATGCCCGGCCCGGCCAGCTGGCCTGGCTACATGATCGGGGTGTCCTGGGGTACTCGGCGAAGCGGGCGGTGCGGTCGTCGCTGGTGGCGGCGCGGCGGGTGGGGGGCGGGGGGATGCTGCCGGGGTTCCTGATCGTGGGGGGGCAGCGGTGCGGGACGACGTCGCTGGCGCGGGCTTTGAGCTGGCACCCGGCGGTGGTGCCGGCGGCGCTGCACCTGGAGGTGCATTACTTCGACACCGGGTATCACCACGGCCCCGGCTGGTACCGGGCTCATTTCCCGTCCCCGGCCCGCGCCGCCCGCGCCGCCGGGACGCCCGGCGCGCCGGAGGCGGGGGCGGTGGCGTTCGAGTCGAGCCCGTATTACCTGTTCCACCCCCTGGCCGCCGCGCGGATCGCCCGTGACCTGCCCGGGGTGAAGCTGCTGGTGCTGCTGCGCGACCCGGTCGAGCGGGCGTACTCCGCGCACGCCCACGAGGTGTCCCTGGGGTATGAGAGCGAGCGGTCGTTCGACCGGGCGCTGGAACTGGAGGACGCCCGGCTGGACGGCGAAGCCGCCAGGATCACCGCCAGCCCGGGGTACGCCAGCCACAGCCACCAGCACCACGCCTACCGCACCCGCGGCCACTACGCCGAGCAGCTCACCCGCCTGGCCGCCCGCGCCGGGCGCGATAACATCCACGTCACCAGCAGCGAGGAGTTCTTCGCCAGCCCCGAGCCCGCCTACGACGCCATCGTGGACTTCCTCGGCCTCCCCCGCGCCGGCTACCCCCCCTTCACCCGCCGCAACGCCCGCCCCCGCCCCGCCCCGATGAACCCCGCCACCCGCACCGCCCTGGACAACCACTACCGCCCCCACGACGACCACCTCGCCCAGTGGCTCGGCCACCAGCCCAGCTGGCGCACCTGA